>NZ_JAHSQD010000266.1 GCF_020103755.1 Streptomyces sp. LS1784 | reverse complement strand
GTCGGCGGCCGCGGCCGCCGACGCCGCCGAACAGGGCGCCCGCGACACCGTCCCGCTCCAGGCCCGCAAGGGCCGCGCCTCCTACCTCGGCGAACGCAGCATCGGCCACCAGGATCCGGGCGCCACCTCCACTGCCCTCGTCTTCCGCACCCTCGCGGACGTCACCGCCGCCTGAGCCTCCCTTCCCCCGCGCAGTTCCCCGGGCCCTCCTGCCCGCGCAGTCCCCCCCCCGGGCCCCGTCAGGGGCGCGAGGGGGCGTCCGTCCGCGCGATCAGCAGCAACAGCGCGTCGTCCCGCAGCTCCCCACCCGTGTGCGCCAGCAGGTCCGCGTACACCCGCCCCACCGCCGCCTCCAGCTCCCCCTCCGAGCGCGCGGCTCCCCGCACCAGCGGCCCGACCCGCTCCACCAGCGGGTAGAACTCCCCGCTCGTCCGGTGCCGCGCCTCGATCACCCCGTCCGTGCAGAGCACCAGCACGTCCTGCGCCCCGAACGGCTGCCCCCAGGTGGTCGGCTCCCCCGCCGCCAGCCGGCCGAGCCCCAGCGGCACCCACGGGTCCGGCGCGTGCAGCACGTGCGCCCGCCCCTCGCCGTCCACCCGGATCGGCGGCACGTGCCCGTACTGCAGCAGCTCCATCGTCCCCGGCGTACGGAACTCCGCGAACAGCGCCGTGGTGAACTCCCCGTCCGGCACGTGCCGTTCGACACTGGCCTCGATCCGCGCCGCGACGCCCCGCAGCCCGGCCTCGTCGTACGCCGCCTCGCGGAACGCGCCCAGCACCACCGCCGCGGTCTGCACCGCCGCCAGTCCCTTGCCCCGGACGTCCCCGACCGCGACCCTGGTGCCGTGCGGCGTCTGCAGCACCGAGTACAGGTCCCCGCCGATCCGTGAGGCGTCCGCCGCCGACACGTACCGCACGGCGAGCCGCAGCGGCCCGACGGTCGGCCCCGGCAGCTGCAGCAGCGCCCGCTGGGCGGCCTCGGCGACGGAGCTGACGGCCGCGAAGGCCGCCGCGCGCCGCATCCGGATCTTGGCGACCCAGGCCGAGAACAGCGTCAGGACGACGTAGCTGATCATCGCCCCGTACAGGAAGCGGACGTCGTTGATGGTGGCGGCCCGGTCGTAGTGGCTGAGCCCGAACACCGCGAGCAACCCGAGCGAGCAGACCAGGAGCAGCTCGCCGGGTTTCAGGGTCAGCGCCGCGATGGTGGGCACCACGGTCATCAGCGGGGCCAGGTAGCGGTCCTTGCCGGAGAGGAAGTCCGCGAGCGCGACCAGCAGGACGGCGCTCAGCGCCGGGGCGGCGCGCCGCCAGAACGGCACGTCCTGGAGGTCGGCGGCGAGCAGGGCGCCGCGCTGCCGGTCAGGCGGCAGTCCGGCTGCGGTGGGAGTCGAGGGAGACTGGGCGCGGCGGTGCGGAAACACATATCGAACATAAGGGACGATCACGACAAAGGCCCGGCCGGCCCTGAGCCCGTGCGGCGCGAGACGGCCCACCCCACCGCCCCTGTGAATACCCTAGAGGGGTATGGTGTCAGAAGAGTCGTTGACAGCGCCGCACCCGGGCGAACGCCCGGGCCGCCAGACCTCCCGGAGGCCTCCGATGTCCAGCACCATCACCTACACCGTGTCCGGCATGAGCTGCGGCCACTGCGAGAAGGCCATCAACGAGGAGGTCTCCGCCCTGGCCGGGGTCACCGAGGTCACCGCCGACGCCCAGGCCGGTACCGTGACGATCTCCTCCGCCTCCCCCTTGGACGAGGAGCAGGTGCGCGCCGCGGTCGACGAGGCCGGCTACGAGCTGGTCGGCCGCAGCGCCTGAACCACCCGGGGCGGCGGGGGCCTGCGCAGCATCCCCCGCCCTCCGCCTGCACCAAGGAGCTGATCCGCATGAGCACGTCCGCCCCGGACCTCGGGGCCCGGGACCGGGTCGAGCTGTCGATCGGCGGGATGACCTGCGCCTCCTGCGCGGCCCGGATCGAGAAGAAGCTCAACCGGATGGACGGCGTCGAGGCCACCGTCAACTTCGCCACCGAGAAGGCCCGGGTCGGCTTCGGCCCCGGCACCACGGTGGAGGACCTGATCGCCACCGTCGAGCGCACCGGCTACACCGCCGAGCTCCCCCCGCCCCCGGCGCCCGCCGCTCCCGAACCGGCCGCCGGCGCCCCGGCCCCCGAGCGGCCGGCCGCCGACCCCCAACGGGACCGGCTGCTGATCAGCACCGTCCTCAGCGTCCCGGTGGTCCTGCTGTCGATGGTCCCGGCCCTCCAGTTCACCGACTGGCAGTGGCTGGCCTTCGCGCTCACCGGCCCGGTCGTGGTCTACGGCGGCCTGCCCTTCCACCGCGCCGCCTGGACCAATCTGCGGCACGGCGCCGCCACCATGGACACCCTGGTCTCGCTCGGCACCCTGGCCGCCTTCGGCTGGTCCTGCTGGGCGCTCTTCTGGGGCCACGCCGGCATGCCCGGGATGCACCACGACTTCTCGCTGTCCATCGGCGACACCGACGCCTCCGCCACGCTCTACCTGGAGACCGCCGCCGCCGTCACCGTGTTGATCCTGCTCGGCCGCTACCTGGAGGCCCGTTCCAAGCGCCGGGCCGGCGCCGCGCTGCACACCTTGCTCGATCTCGGCGCCAAGGACGTCGCCGTCCTCCAGTACGAGGGGGGCGGGCGCGAAGCGTCCTCGGACAAGGGCGACGGTGGGCGACGGGTGGGGCGCGAAGTACGGCTGCCGGTGGACCGGCTGACCGTCGGCACCCACTTCGTGGTCCGGCCGGGCGAGAAGATCGCCACCGACGGCGTGGTGGTGGAGGGCGCCTCGGCGGTGGACGCCTCGATGCTCACCGGCGAGTCCGTCCCGGTCGAGGTCACCGTCGGCGACGCCGTCACCGGCGCCACCGTCAACGCGGGCGGACGCCTGGTGGTCGAGGCCACCCGGGTCGGCGCCGACACCCGGCTCTCCCGGATGGCCAAGCTGGTCGAGGAGGCCCAGAACGGCAAGGCCGCGGCCCAGCGGCTGGCCGACCGGATCTCCGCGGTATTCGTCCCGGCCGTCATCCTGATCGCCCTGGCCACCCTGGTGGTCTGGCTGCTGGTCACCGACAGCCCCACCGAGGCGTTCACCGCCGCCGTCGCCGTGCTGATCATCGCCTGCCCGTGCGCCCTGGGCCTGGCCACCCCGACCGCGCTCATGGTCGGCACCGGCCGGGGCGCCCAGCTCGGCATCCTGATCAAGGGTCCCGAGGTCCTGGAGACCACCCGCACGGTGGACACCGTCGTCCTCGACAAGACCGGCACCGTCACCACCGGCCGGATGACCCTGGTCGCCGTGCACACCCGGGAGGGCGTGGACGGGGCCGAGGCGCTGCGCCTGGCCGGCGCCGTCGAGCACGCCTCCGAGCACCCGATCGCCCGGGCGATCGCCGAGGCCGCCGCCAAGGCCGGCGAACTGCCCGCCGTCGCGGACTTCCACAGCGTGCCCGGACGGGGCGTGCAGGGGGTCGTGGCGGGCCGCACGGTGGTCGCCGGGAGCGAGGCCCTGCTGGCCGACCGCACGCAGCACCTGCCGCCCTCCCTGGCCCGCGCCAAGGCCGCCGCCGAGGCGGCCGGCCGCACCGCGATCGCGGTCGGCTGGGACGGCGAGACCCGGGCCCTGCTGGAGGTCGCCGACGCGGTCAAGCCGACCAGCGCCCAGGCCGTCGACAGGCTGCGCGCACTGGGCCTGACCCCGGTCCTGCTGACCGGTGACAACCGGGCGGTGGCCGAGGCCGTGGCGGCCGAGGTCGGCATCGCGCCGGAACACGTGATCTCCGAGGTGCTCCCCGAGGACAAGGTCGCCACCGTCAAGCGACTTCAGGCCGAGGGCAGGGTCGTGGCGATGGTCGGCGACGGCGTCAACGACGCGGCCGCGCTCGCCCAGGCCGACCTGGGCCTGGCGATGGGCACCGGCACCGACGCCGCCATCGAGGCCGGCGACCTCACCCTGGTCCGCGGCGACCTCCGCTCGGCGGCCGACGCCATCCGGCTCTCCCGCAAGACCCTGGGCACCATCAAGGGCAACCTGTTCTGGGCCTTCGGCTACAACGTGGCGGCCCTCCCGCTGGCCGCCGCCGGCCTGCTCAACCCGATGATCGCGGGGGCCGCGATGGCCTTCTCCTCGGTCTTCGTGGTCACCAACAGCCTCCGGCTGCGCCGCTTCCAGCCCGACTGAGCCCGGATGTCGGAGGGCCCCGGACCGGTACCGCCGGTACCGGTCCGGGGCCCTCACGCGAACGGGGCACTCCGGGGCCTCAACGCCCCAGCAGCTCACCGCCGTTGCAGTGCAGGATCTCGCCGGTGATGAAGCCGGCCTCGGGCGAGGCCAGGAAGTGCACCGCCGCGGCGACCTCGCCGGTCTCGCCGATCCGCCCGAGCAGGGTGCGGGCGGCCCGGCGGGCGACCTCGGCCTCGTCCAGCCGCGGCCCGAAGAACTCGGTACCCGCGACCGTACCCGGCGCGACGATGTTGGCGGTGATGCCCGAGGTGCCCAACTGGGCGGCCAGGAAGTGGTTCCAGGCGTGCAGCGAGGCCTTCGCCGCACCGTACGAGCCGGCCCCGCGCAGGGCGGCGATGGAGCTGATGGTGACCACCCGGCCGGAGCCCGGGGTGAGCCGGTCGCGGACCGACTCCGTGAGCAGCACCACGGTCAGCACGTTGCGCTCGAAGTCGCCGCGCCAGCGCGCCAGCAGGGCGTGCGGCCCGCCGCCGACCACGGTCTCCCGGCTGCCGGCGTTGTTGACCAGGACGTCGATCCGCTCGGGCAGGTCGGCGAGCGCGGCCTCGACGGCGTCCGGATCGGCGAGGTCGCACACCAGCGGGGTGACGTTCGGCCCGAGGTCGGCCGCGGCCTTCTCCAGGACCTCCCGGCGGCGGCCCACGATCACCACGTGGTCGCCTGCCTCGACGAACCGACGCGCGACTTCGTACCCGATTCCCGTGCCACCGCCGGTGACGACGACGTTCCTGGACATCTGCCCACTCCCTCCCCAGTCCCGCCGTCGCGCTGCGAATGTGCGCGACGGTCCGTACCGGAATGCCACGATTCCTATCACGCTCGGTTGCCGTGACTGCGGGGAGGGTGACGTCCCGCACGAGTGAACGTGTGATATGGGCGTGGTACGACGTGCACACGGAGCGTGGCGAGAGGCAGCTCACACCCCCCGGGCGTAACTTCTCGCACCCTGATACGTCTTAGGTTGGTAGTGCGGCAGTTTTTCCGATGGGCGGGGACACGCTGAACGGCAACGTGTTCCCGCGCTTCCACCGGGCTGTCGCCGACGGGGCTCCGGCGGGCCCCGGGAACGGTCGTCGGTCTCGACGGCCGCCGCGCACGACGCCGGGGTTCTGGCGGGCCAGGGACGCTTTGAGCGGCCGTCCCCGGTTGCGGCCGGCCCCGGAGTCGTGCGCCGTTCGGTTCCGTCCCCGCGCGGGCCCTCGGGCACGCCACCGGGGCGCGAAGGGGCCCGGCCGCTCAGGCAGCGGCCGGGCCCCTCTCAGCTTCCGTGCGGGCCGGCGAGCGGCTCCGCTCCGGTCAGCGGGCGTCCAGCGGCACGTAGTCGCGGATCGCGGTGCCGGTGTAGATCTGGCGCGGACGGCCGATCCGGCTGGTCGGGTCGTTGATCATCTCGTGCCAGTGGGCGATCCAGCCCGGCAGCCGGCCGAGCGCGAACAGCACGGTGAACATGCTGGTCGGGAAGCCCATGGCGCGGTAGATCAGGCCGGTGTAGAAGTCCACGTTCGGGTACAGCTTGCGCGAGATGAAGAAGTCGTCCTTGAGGGCGTGCTCCTCCAGCTTGAGCGCGATGTCCAGCAGCTCGTCGCTCTTGCCGAGCTGGCCGAGGACCTCGTGCGCGAGCAGCTTCACCTGGGCGGCGCGCGGGTCGAAGGCCTTGTAGACCCGGTGGCCGAAGCCCATCAGCTTGACGCCGGCTTCCTTGTTCTTCACCTTCGTGATGAAGGAGTCGACGTCGCCGCCGTCCTTCTGGATGCTCTCCAGCATCTCCAGCACGGCCTGGTTGGCGCCGCCGTGCAGCGGGCCCCACAGGGCCGAGATGCCGGCCGAGATCGAGGCGAACAGGTTGGCGTGGCTGGAGCCGACCAGGCGCACGGTGGAGGTCGAGCAGTTCTGCTCGTGGTCCGCGTGCAGGATGAGCAGCTTGTCCAGCGCGTTGACGACGACCGGGTTGAGCTCGTAGTCCTCGGCGGGGACGGCGAAGGTCATCCGCAGGAGGTTCTCGACGTAGCTCAGGTCGTTGCGCGGGTAGACGAAGGGCTGGCCCATCGCCTTCTTGTACGCGTACGCCGCGATCGTCGGCAGCTTGGCCAGCAGGCGGACGGTCGACAGGTGGCGCTGGGCCGCGTCGAACGGGTTGTGGCTCTCCGGGTAGAACGTGGACAGCGCGCCGACGACCGAGGACAGCATGGCCATCGGGTGGGCGTCCCGCGGGAAGCCCTGGAAGAAGCGCTTGACGTCCTCGTGCAGCAGGGTGTGCTGGGTGATCTCGCGGTTGAACTCCGCCAGCTGGTCCGCGTTCGGCAGCTCGCCGTTGATCAGGAGGTACGCGGTCTCGATGAAGCCGCCCTCGGAGGCGAGCTGCTCGATCGGGTAGCCGCGGTACCGCAGGATGCCGTTGTCACCGTCCACGAAGGTGATCGCGGACTTGTACGCGGCGGTGTTACCGAAGCCGTTGTCCAGGGTGACCAGGCCGGTCTGCGGGAGCAGCTTCGAGATGTCGAAGCCGGAGTTGCCCGCAGTGCTCTCGACGACGGGGTACTCGTACTCGCCGTCCTGGTACCGCAGTACTACCGAGTTGTCGCTCACGTCTTCCTCACCGACGAAATGAATCCTCTTCCAAGGTGCCCTGACTGTCTCTACCATCCCCCATCCGGAGGACAGTCGCGCACCCGGGGTGACCCGAAAGGGCCCGCCCCTACAAAACCTGCCGCCGCAGCCGGTACGAACCGGACAAGATCGGCACCCACCCTAGGCTCTGCCGTAAATCTCTTCACGTCAAGAGAACATTAGAGGCAACCATCCCGTTGGATAATCATCCAGCTGTCAGCCGATGGTCGAGCGCGGTATGCCTCCGACCTGCACTGACGGCCCGGACGGCCTGCCCGATCGCCCTGCGTGACCCCACCAGCACGACGAGTTTCCGAGCCCTGGTCACAGCGGTGTAGAGCAGGTTCCGCTGGAGCATCGTCCAAGCGGACATGGTGACCGGAATCACCACCACCGGGTACTCGCTGCCCTGCGAGCGGTGGATCGTCACCGCGTACGCGTGGGCCAGCTCGTCCAGTTCGTCGAAGTCGTACGCCACCTCCTCGTCCTCGTCGGTGAGCACCGTCAGCCGCTGGTCGTCCACGCTGAGGGCGGTCACCACTCCCACTGTGCCGTTGAAGACGCCGTTCCGCCCCTTGTCGTAGTTGTTGCGGACCTGGGTGACCTTGTCCCCCACCCGGAACGTGCGGCCGCCGAACCGGCGTTCGGCCAGCCCCTCCCGGGCCGGCGTCACCGCCGCCTGGAGCAGGGCGTTCAGGTTCCCGGCGCCGGCCGGGCCGCGGTGCATCGGCGCCAGCACCTGCACGTCCCGGCGCGGGTCGAAGCCGAACTTCTGCGGGATCCGGCGCGCCACCACGTCCACCGTCAGCCCGGCCGCCCGCTCCGCGTCGTCCTCGGCGAACAGGAAGAAGTCCGCCAGCCCCTCCGTCAGCGGCGGCCTGCCCTCGTTGATCCGGTGCGCGTTGGTCACCACGCCGGACTGCTGCGCCTGCCGGAAGATCCTGGTCAGCCGCACCGACGGGATCGGCCCGCCCTCGGCCAGCAGGTCCCGCAGCACCTCCCCGGCACCCACCGAGGGCAGCTGGTCCACGTCCCCCACGAACAGCAGGTGAGCACCCATCGGCACTGCCTTGACCAGCTTGTTCGCCAGGATCAGGTCCAGCATCGAGGCTTCGTCGACCACCACGAGGTCCGCGTCCAGCGGCCGGTCCCGGTCGTACGCGGCGTCCCCGCCCGGCTTCAGCTCCAGCAACCGGTGCACCGTGGAGGCCTCCACCCCGGTCAGCTCCGCCAGCCGCTTCGCCGCCCGGCCGGTCGGCGCCGCCAGCACCACCTTCGCCCGCTTCGCCAGCGCCAGCGTCACGATCGACTTCACCGTGAACGACTTGCCGCACCCCGGACCGCCCGTCAGCACCGCGACCTTCTCGGTCAACGCCAGCCGCACCGACTGCTCCTGCTCCGGCGCCAGCTCGGCCCCGGTCCGCTTCGCCAGCCAGTCCAGCGCCACCGGCCAGTCCACGTTCCCGAACCACGGCATCCGGTCCGCGTCCGATCGCAGCAGCCGCACCAGCTGGTTGGCCAGCGAGATCTCCGCCCGGTGGAACGGCACCAGGTACACCGCGGTGACCGGCTCGCCACCCTCCCCGGGGACCGCCTCGCGCACCACCCCCTCGGCCGCCACCAGCTCCGCCAGGCAGTCGATCACCAGCCCGACGTCCACCTGGAGCAGCTTCACGCCGTCCGCGATCAGCCGCTCCTCCGGCAGGAAGCAGTGCCCCTGGTCGGTGCTCTGCGACAGCGCGTACTGCAGGCCGGCCTTCACCCGCTCCGGGCTGTCGTGCGGAATGCCCACCGCCTGGGCGATCCGGTCCGCCGTCAGGAAGCCGATGCCCCACACGTCCGAGGCCAGCCGGTACGGCTCGTTCTTCACCACCCCGATCGAGCCGTCGCCGTACTGCTTGTAGATTCGCACAGCCAGCGAGGTCGACACCCCGACCCCCTGCAGGAAGACCATCACCTCCTTGATGGCCTTCTGCTCCTCCCAGGCCGCCGCGATCTTCTTCGTCCGCTTCGGCCCCAGCCCCGGCACCTCGATCAGCCGACCCGGCTCGTTCTCGATCACCTCCAGGGTGTCCAGCCCGAAGTGCTCCACGATCCGCTCGGCGAACCGCGGCCCGATCCCCTTGATCAGCCCCGAGCCCAGGTAGCGCTGGATCCCCTGGATCGTGGCGGGCAGCACCGTGGTGTAGTTCTCCACCGTGAACTGCCGCCCGTACTGCGGGTGCGAGCCCCACCGCCCGTGGAGCCGCAGCGATTCGCCGACCTGCGCCCCGAGCAGCGCGCCCACCACCGTCAGCAGGTCGTTCGCGCCCCGGCCGGTGTCCACCCGGGCCACCGTGTAGCCGGTCTCCTCGTTGGCGTAGGTGATCCGCTCCAGCACGCCCTCGACCTGCGCCAGCTGGCGCGGCACCTGCTGCCCGGACTGCGCCGCCTGCTTGCTCACCGGACCCCCTTCGACCGGTACGGGTGAATCGACTCCGCTACGCACCGTACCGCCCCGCCCCGACAACCCCCGCCGTTCCGATCCCGCAGCTCCTGCCGTGCACCGCCCCGGCCGAGGTGCCAGGCTGGGAGGCACCGAGGGGGGCCCGCTGTCGACCGCGCCCGCCCGGGCCCCGTCCTAGGAGCAGTGCCGCCATGCTCAACACCGACTTCCGCCCCGGTTCCCCGGACTGGCTCGACCTGAGCAGCCCCGACACCCGGGCGTCCGTCGACTTCTACACCGCGCTGTTCGGCTGGACCTTCGACTCGGCCGGTCCCGAGGCCGGCGGCTACGGCTTCTTCCAGCTCGACGGCCGGACCGTCGCCGCTCTCGGCCCGCTCGCCGACGAGAGCGTCCCTCCCGGCTGGACGCTCTACTTCGCCACCGAGGACGCCGACCGCACCACCGCCTTGGTCGAACAGTCCGGCGGCCGCGTCCGGTTCGCCCCCTTCGACGTCTTCACCGCGGGCCGGATGGCCGGCTACACGGACCCGACCGGCGCCGACTTCGCGGTCTGGCAGCCGCACGACACCCGGGGACTGGACCTCGTCACCGAGGAGGGCAGCCTCTGCTGGGCCGAGTGCTACAGCATCGACGCCGAGCGTGCCAAAACCTTCTACCGCGCCGTCTTCGGCTGGCAGGAGCAGGACGTCCCGCTCGGCGAGGCGATGTACACCGTCCTCACCCCGGCCGGCGGCGGCACCGACGACGCCCACGGCGGCATCATGCAGCTCGGCCCCGAGCACACCGCGCGCGGCACCAGCTCGCACTGGCTCCCCTACTTCGAGGTACCCAACACCGACGCCAGCATCGCCATCGCCGGCACCCTCGGCGCGACCGTCCGGATCCCGGCCATGGACGTGCACGGCGTCGGCCGCCTGGCCCAGCTGGTCGACCCGCACGGCGCCGTCTTCGCCGTCATCACCAGTGCCAGGCCCGGGGAGTGACGCCGGGTGGGGTCCCGCGGCCCTTCTGAAGGGCCGCGAAGGGGTGCTACGGGCGTAGACAGGGTGTGGTGGCGGAAGAGGTACTTCTAGTCTCTGATCATGACTGAAACGGCTGTTCTGACGATCCGGCGGGCCACCGCCGAGGACCTGCCGGCGATCGTGGCCATGCTGGCCGACGACCCGCTGGGCGCCACCCGCGAAAGCCCCGACGACCTCACCCCCTACCGCACCGCCTTCGCCCGCATCGACGGCGACCCGCACCAGCACCTGATCGTCGCCGACCGGGCCGGCCGCACCATCGGCACCCTGCAACTCACCGTCGTCCCGGGCCTCTCCCGAGCCGGCGCCACCCGCACGATCATCGAGGGCGTCCGCATCCACGCCGACGAACGCGGCAGCGGACTGGGCAGCGAACTGATCCGGTGGGCCGTCGAACGCTCCCGCGAACTCGGCGCCGACCTCGTCCAGCTCACCTCCGACGCGACCCGTACGGACGCCCACCGCTTCTACGAACGGCTCGGGTTCACGGCCTCGCACGTCGGATTCAAGCTCAAACTCTGACTCCGCCCCGGAAATGCGAAGAACCCCCATCCGGGACCCGGATGGGGGTTCTTCTGAAGAATTGTTCGGCGGCGTCCTACTCTCCCACAGGGTCCCCCCTGCAGTACCATCGGCGCTGTAAGGCTTAGCTTCCGGGTTCGGAATGTAACCGGGCGTTTCCCTCACGCTATGACCACCG
>NZ_JAHSQD010000265.1 GCF_020103755.1 Streptomyces sp. LS1784 | reverse complement strand
CCACCCTGCGCCTGGCCGGCGTCGGCGGGTACGAGGGCACGCTCGCGCACGACGCCTCGGCCGAGGCGCTGGCCTCCGTCCGCGGCTACCTGCGGGCGCTCGGTGACCTGCACGGCCGGCTGGCGAGCGCCTACCCGGACGGCACCCGGCCGGTGGTCTCGGCCGGCGGCAGCGCCTACTTCGACCTGGTGGCCGAGGAGCTGGCGAACCTGCCGGAGGCGTTCGTGGTGCTGCGCTCGGGTGCGTACATCGCCCACGACGACGGCTTCTACCGGGGCATCTCGCCGCTTGCCCGGGACGGCGGACAGACGCCGTTCCGGGGCGCGCTGCACGGCTGGGCCCGGGTGGTCTCCCGGCCCGAGCCGCAGCTCGTGCTGCTGGACGCGGGCAAGCGCGACCTGCCCTTCGACGAGGGCCTTCCCGAGCCGCAACAGGTGCGCGGCGGAGCAGAGTTGACCGGAACGGCGGCCCGGATCACCGCGCTCAACGACCAGCACGCCTTCCTGCGCGACGCGGGTGACCTGGCGCCGATCGGCGCCGTGCTGCGGTTGGGCGTGTCGCACCCGTGCACGGCCTTCGACAAGTGGACGGCGATCCCGGTGCTGGACTCCGCGGACGCGGCCGAGCCGAAGGTCACCGGCCTGGTCAGGACGTTCTTCTGATGCCTGGGGAGAGAACGGTCTTCAAGGGGGCGACGGTCGTCGACGGCACGGGCGCGGAGCGCTACCGGGCGGACGTCCGGATCGCCGACGGCCTGATCGCCGAGATCGGCGAGGGCCTCGACGCGCCCGAGACGGTGGACGCCGACGGGCTGGTGCTGACCCCCGGCTTCATCGACATGCACGCCCACTCCGACCTCGCCCTGCTGCTCGAACCCGAGCACCCCGCCAAGGTCACCCAGGGCGTCACCTGTGAGGTCCTCGGCCAGGACGGCCTGTCCTACGCCCCGGTGGACGACGTCACGCTGCCCGCACTGCGCCGCCAACTCGCGGGCTGGAACGGCGATCCGGGCGACTTCGCCTGGGACTGGCGGGACGTCGCCGGCTACCTGGAGCGGATCGACCGCACCGGTGTCGCCGTCAACGCCTGTTACCTCGTCCCGCACGGCACGCTGCGGATGCTCGCCATGGGCTGGGACAACCGTCCGCCCACCCCGGCCGAACTCGACCGGATGCGGCAGGTGCTGGCGAGGAGCCTGCTGGACGGCGCGGTCGGCATGTCCAGCGGCCTCAGCTACACCCCCGGGATGTACGCGGACACCGCCGAGCTGGTCGAGCTGTGCACCGTCGTCGCGGCCTACGGCGGCTTCCACGCGCCGCACCAACGCTCGTACGGTGCGGGGGCGTTGGAGGGCTACGCGGAGATGGTGAAGATCGCCCGGCAGAGCGGCTGCGCGCTGCACCTGACCCACGCCACGATGAACTTCGGCGTCAACCGGGGCCGGGCCGGCGAGCTGCTGGAGCTTCTCGACCGGGCGCTCGCCGACGGCGTCGACCTCACCCTGGACAGCTACCCCTACCTGCCCGGCTCCACCACCCTGGCCGCCCTGCTGCCGAGTTGGGCCACCGAGGGAGGCCCGGCCGCGACGCTGGCGCGGCTCGCCGACCCCGCGCAGTGCGCGAAGATCCGGTACGAGGTGGAGGAGAAGGGCAGCGACGGCTGCCACGGCGTGGTCACCGACTGGGCGACGATCCAGATCTCGGGTGTCCGCTCGGCCCCGCTCGCCGGGACGGTCGGCCGTACCGTCGCCGAGCTGGCCGTCGAGGAGCAGCGGACCGGCACCGAGGTGTTCCTGGACCTGCTGCGCCGGGACGAGCTGGCCACCACGATCCTCCAGCACGTGGGGCACGAGGAGAACGTCCGGGCGATCATGCGCCACCGCGCGCACACCGTCGGCAGCGACGGACTGCTGGTCGGCGCCCGGCCGCACCCGCGGGCCTGGGGCACCTTCCCGCGCTACCTCGGCCACTACAGCCGGGAGTTGGGTGTGCTGACGCTGGAGGAGACGATCGCCCGGATGACCGGCCGCCCCGCCGCCCGGCTGGGGCTGGACCGGCGCGGCCGGATCGCCCCCGGTCACCACGCCGACCTGGTGCTCCTCGACCCCGAGAAGGTCCGGGACGCCGCCACCTTCGAGCACCCCCGGCTGCCCGCCGAGGGCATCGAGTACGTGTACGTCAACGGCACCGCCGTCGTCCGGCAGGGTCGCACCACCGGCGCCCGGCCCGGGCGCGCCCTGCGCCGAACCGACCGAGGAACCCTGGCCCCATGACCGAGCTCTCCGCCACGACCGATCTCTCCGTCCTGCGCGACGAACCGGTGATCGCGGTGGTCCGCGCCCCCCGGATCCCGGACGCCGCCGCGCTCTGCGCCGCACTCGCCGAGGGTGGCATCAACCTGACAGAATTCACCTACACCACACCGGATGTGACGCAGCATCTGCTCAGGGCCTCGAAGTCCGGCCGGCGGGTCGGGGTCGGGACGGTGCTGACCGCCGAGCAGGCACGGCGCGCAGTCGAGGCGGGGGCCTCCTTCCTGGTCACCCCCGGCTGCCGTCCCGAGGTCGCCGAGGCGGCGGCCGCCGCCGGGGTGCCGGTGGTGCTCGGGGCGCTCACCCCGACCGAGGTGGCACACGCGGTGGACCTCGGCGCCGCCGCCGTCAAGATCTTCCCGGCCCGGGCGTTCGGCCCCGGCTACTTCAAGGACCTGCGCGGCCCGTACCCCGACGTGCCGCTGGTGGCCTCCGGCGGGGTGAACGCGGGCAACGCCGCCGCGTTCCTCGCGCACGGTGCGCTCGCGGTCTGCGCGGGGACGGACGTGGTGCCGCCGGACGTGGTCGCGGCGGGGGACTGGGCGGAGATCACCCGGCGGGCCCGGTTGTTCACGGCGGCCTGTGCGGGGCAGGCCCCGTAGGGACCGGCACTGCGGCGCCGCGGGTGCGGCCTCCGCCGAGAAGCGCGGGTGCGGGCTCCGCCGAGAAGCGCGGGTGCGGGCTCCGTGAAGAAGGCGGCGGCGGGGCGAGGTGGGCTGTCAGGGCGGCCGGGATTGGACGAGAATCGGGGGCATCCGGCTCGGCCCCGGCCGAGCCCGTCCCGGCCCAGCCCCGCCCGGACAGGCCCGGGCCTCCGGACCCCGGCAGGAGGAACCGCCCATGACCTCGACCCGCCCCGGCCCCGACTGGCTCGACGACGCCGTGCTGTACCAGATCTACCCGCAGACCTTCGCCGACTCCGACGGCGACGGCATCGGCGACTTCGCCGGCATCGCCGAGCACCTGGACCACCTCGCCTGGCTCGGTGTCGACACCGTCTGGCTCAACCCCTGCTTCGCCTCGCCGTTCCGCGACGCCGGGTACGACGTCACCGACTACCTCACCCCCGCCCCGCGCTACGGCAGCACCGGGGACCTGGCGGCCCTGGTCGAGGCCGCCCACCGCAAGGGCATCCGGGTCCTGCTGGACCTGGTGGCCGGGCACACCTCCGACCGCCATCCCTGGTTCCTGGCCTCCGCCGAGGACCCGTCCGACCACCGGTACATCTGGTCCGACACCGCGGTGGACGGCTTCGTCGCCTCGCCCGGCAACCGCCCCGGCTGGTACCGGCCGAACTTCTTCGACTTCCAGCCGGCGCTCAACTTCGGCTACGCGCGTGGCAGTTCGGAAGAGCCCTGGCGCCAGGCGGTGGACGCGGAGGGCCCGCGCGCCAACCGGGCGGCACTGCGCGCGATCATGGCGCACTGGCTCGCCCTCGGGGTGTCCGGCTTCCGGGTGGACATGGCGTACTCGCTGGTCAAGGACGACCCGGGCAAGGTGGAGACCGCCAAGCTCTGGACCGAGCTGCGCGACTGGCTGGACCGCACCCACCCCGAGGCCGTCCTGCTCGCCGAGTGGGGCGACCCGGCGGCGGCCGTCGCGGCCGGCTTCCACGCCGACTTCTTCCTGCACTTCGGCGGCGAGGACCACGGCCTGGCGCTGCGCTCGCTCTGGAACAACAACGGCGGGACGGTCGAGGAGTTCTGGCACCAGGAGGCCTGCTACTTCGAGGCCGAGGGCCGGGGCGCTCCGCAGCCCTTCCTGGACGCCTGGCGCTCCGCCGCCGAACTCACCGAGGGCAGCGGGCACATCGTGCTGCCCACGGCCAACCACGACTTCTCCCGCCTGGCCACCGGCCCGCGCACCGCGGAGCAACTCGCCCCCGCCTTCGCCTTCCTGCTCACCTGGCCGACCCTCCCGGCCGTCTACTACGGCGACGAGATCGGCATGCGCTACCTGCCGGGGCTGCCCGACACCGAGGGCAGCGTGCTCGGCCCGCGGTTCAACCGGGCCGGCTCGCGCACCCCGATGCAGTGGACGCCCGGCCCCACCGCCGGCTTCTCCAGCGCCCCGCCCGAGCGGCTGTACCTGCCGGTGGACCCGGACCCGCACCGCCCGGACGTGCTCTCCCAGCGCGCCGACCCGACCTCGCTGTTGCACACCGTCCGGCGGCTCGTCGCGCTGCGCCGGGCGCACCCCGGGCTGGGTGCGGTCGGCGAGGTGGAGGTCCGGAACGCCGCCTACCCGCTGGTGTACACCCGGGCCGGGCGGTACCTGGTGGCGGTCAACCCGCGCCGGGAGCCGGCGGTCGTACGACTCGCGGGCCTGCCGGAGGGTGTCCGGCGGGCGCAGGGCGTCCGGCCGCTGGAGGTGCAGGGCGTGCGGGTGGCGGACGGCGAGCTGCGGGCGGACGGGTTCTCGTACGGAGTGTTCGAGCTGGGCTGACGGCCGGTCCGGTCGAAGCCGGGCCGCCGGCCGATGGGGCCCGGCTTTCGATCGATGTCGAATGGTTGTAAGCTACATCGATAGAAGGTTGCATTGACCATCCATATTGGTTGCATTTAGCATCTTCTTTGATCATGGAGAGACACCACCGGAGGACGGTACGAACACCATGAGCACACCCCGGAACCCTGCCGCGGAGCCCACCCTGGGGCACTCGCTCAAGCACCTGGCCACCCACCTGATCACCCCGCTGCTGATGTGCCTGGGCATGGCGCTCGCCTACCAGGGCGCGTTCCACCAGCCCGAGCCGCACCACCTCAAGGTGGCCGTGGTCGGCACCACGCCGCAGGCGCAGGGCCTGGCGCAGGCGATCCAGGGCAAGGCCGGGGACGCGCTCGACGTCCGCACCGTGGACGACCGGGCCGCCGCCGAGCAGCAGCTGCGCGACCGGGACCTCGTGGGCGCCTTCGTCCCGGACGCCAAGAGCTCCGAGCTGATCGTCGCCAAGGGGAACTCGGACACCTCGGTGGTGGCCGCCACGGAGGTGTTCACCAACGTCACCGACCGGCAGGGCGTGCCGCTGCACGTCACCGACCTGACCACCCCGGCCGAGGGCGACCCGACCGGGCAGGGCCTGTTCTTCCTGCTGGTCGCGCTGAGCATCGGCTCCTACGCCAGCGTCGCGGCGATCGGTGCCGCCGGCGCGGCGCTGAGCCTGAGGGTGCGGGCGCTGGTCGGGGTGGCGGTCTCGCTGGTGGTCAGCGTGATCGGGATCGTCACCGCCGGGCCGGTCTTCCATGTGGTCGACCACGACCACGCCGCGGTCTGGGCGCTCGGCTGGCTCTACTCGGCGGGCATCGTGCTGATCGGCATCGGCCTGCACAGCTTCCTGAAGAAGTGGACCACGCTGGCCCTGATGGTGCTGTTCGTGATGCTGAACTTCACCTCCTCCGGCGGAATCTACCGGCCCGAGCTGCAGAACGGGTTCTTCGGCGGCCTGCACGGCTTCTGGACCGGCGCCGGCTTCCTGGAGGGCGCGCGCAGCGTCATGTACTTCGACGGCGGAGCGGGCCTCGGCGGGCACGTCGTGACCCTGCTGGTCTGGCTGCTGCTCGGCGGGGTGGCCCTGGTGGCCGCGGCGGTGTACGAGGGCCGCGGGCGCCGCCCGGTGGAGACGCCGCAGGAGGCCGAGGAGGAGACGGAGGAGGCGGTCGCGGTCTGACCGCACCCCTCGGAGAGACTCCACCCGGTGCCACGGGCATCGGCACCGGGTTGGGGAACGGCGGCCCGCGCCCGGCTCTGGACAAGCCGGGCGCGGGCCTCGGCGCGTGCCGCTCTACCGGTACGCCGCCTGCCCGGTGAGCGCCTGGCCGACCACCAGCGTGTGGATCTCGCTGGTGCCCTCGTAGGTCAGCACCGACTCCAGGTTGTTGGCGTGCCGGATCGGCGAGTACTCCAGCGAGATGCCGTTGGCCCCGAGGACGGTGCGGCACTCGCGGGCGATCGCCAGCGCCTCGCGCACGTTGTTGAGCTTGCCGACGCTGACCTGCTCGGAGCGCAGCCGCCCGCCGTCCTTGAGCCGGCCGAGGTGGACGGCCAGCAGCGCGGAGTTGCCGAGCGCGAGCGCCATGTCGGCGAACTTGCGCTGGGTCAGCTGGAAACCGCTGATCGGCCGGCCGAACTGGACCCGCGCGTCCGCGTACCGCAGGGCCGCCTGGAGCGAGTCCCGGGCGGCGCCGACCGCGCCGAACAGGATGCCGAACCGCGCCTCGTTCAGGCAGGACAGCGGCCCGCGCAGCCCCTTCGCCCCCGGCAGCTGCGCCTCGGCGGGCAGCCGGACGCCGTCCAGGTGCAGCTCGGAGGTGACCGAGGCGCGCAGCGACAGCTTCTGCCGGATGTCGCGGGTGGTGAAGCCGGGTGTGCCGCGCGGCACCAGGAAGCCGCGCACGCCGTCCTCGGTGTTCGCCCAGACGGTGGCGACGTCCGCGATGCCGCCGTTGGTGATCCACGTCTTGGTGCCGTCGAGGATCCAGTCCGAGCCGTCGCGCACCGCGCGGGTGCGCATCCCGGCCGGGTTGCTGCCGAAGTCCGGCTCGGTGAGCCCGAAGCAGCCGATCGCGGTGCCGGCGGCGAGCCCCGGCAGCCACTCCTGCCTCTGCTCCTCCGAGCCCCACCGGTGGATCGAGTACATCGAGAGCGAGCCCTGGACCGAGACGAAGCTGCGGAAGCCGGAGTCGGCGGCCTCCAGTTCGAGGCAGGCCAGGCCGTAGGAGACGGCGTTGGTGCCGGCGCAGCCGTAGCCCTCCAGGTGCATCCCGAGCAGGCCCAACGCGCCGAGTTCGGGGGCGAGTTCGCGGGCGAAGTGGGCGCTGTCGAACCACTCGGGCAGGTGCGGGCGGACCCGGTCGGCGAGAAACCTGGCGACGGTGGCCTGGATCTCGCGCTCCTCGTCGGTGAGGAGGGTGGCGAAGTCGATCAGGTCGAGCGGGTCGGACATGGCGGTGCCGGTGCCGTGCGGGGTGCTCATGGGTGGTCCTCGGGGTCCTTGTCGTACGGGGCGTCCAGCCAGGCGGTCAGTTCGGCGGTGTGCTCGCCGAGCCGCGGCGGGGGCAGGTGGTAGCGGGGCGGGGTGCGGGAGAGGCCGATCGGGTTGGCGACCAGGTCCAGCGGGCGGCCGTCCGGGCCGGGCAGTGGCGCCCGGGGGTGCAGGCCGAGCGAGTCGGCGAGGCCGAAGGCCTCGGCCAGGTCGTTGACCGGACCGCAGGGCACGCCGAGCGGGGTGAGCACCGCGAACCACTCGGCGGCGGTGCGGCGTTCGAGCCGGGCGGTGAGTTCGCGGGCCAGCACGGTCACGTGCGCGACCCGGTCGGAGTTGGTGGCGAAGCGCGGGTCGCCGGCCAGCTCGGGGGCGCCCACGCCCCGGCAGAGCGCGGCGAACTGCCGGTCGTTGCCGACCGCGACGACCATCGGGCGGTCGGCGGCGGTGAACACCTCGTACGGGGCGATCGACGGGTGGCGGTTGCCGAGGATGCCCGGTACGGCCCCGGCCAGGGTGTAGCCGGCGGATTGGTTGACCAGGCCGGAGAGCAGCGTGGAGAGCAGGTTCAGCTCCACCAGCTGGCCCCGGCCGGTGGCCTCGCGCTCGCGCAGCGCGGCCAGCACGCCGACCGCCGCGTGCAGCCCGGTCAGCACGTCCACCAGCGCGACGCCGGTCTTCACCGGCTCGCCGGGGGCCGGGCCGGTCACCGACATCAGGCCGCCCACGGCCTGCACCAGCAGGTCGTAGCCGGGCAGTTCGGCGCCCCGGCCGGAGCCGAAGCCGGTGATCGAGCAGTAGACCAGCCGGGGGTTGAGGGCCTGGGCGCGGTCCGGGTCGAGGCCGTGGCGGGCCATCGTGCCGGGGCGGAAGTTCTCCACCAGCACGTCGGCGCGGCGGACGAGTTCGACGGCGCGGGCGTGGTCGGCCGGGTCGCGCAGATCGAGGGTGAGGGAGCGCTTGTTGCGGTTGACGGAGAGGAAGTAGGTGGCTTCGCCCTGGGCGTGCGGCGGGCCCCAGGCGCGGGTGTCGTCGCCGGTGCCGGGCTGCTCGACCTTGACCACGTCGGCGCCGAGGTCGGCCAGCAGCATCGTCAGGTAGGGCGCGGCGAGGACCCGGCCGAAGTCGGCGACCAGGACGCCGTCCAGCGGGAGCCCGGTCATGCCCGCTCCCCGGTCGCTTCGGCCACGGCCGCCGCGTCGCCCGAGGGGGCGTCGCCGCGCAGGTGCGGGCGGGCCAGCAGGAGGTAGAGGCCGCCGGCCGCGAGCACCACCACCGCGGAGAGCAGCACCAGGTAGTTGTCGTACCACGCGGCGTCCGGGGTGCGGCCCCAGCAGATGTTGACGATCGCGGCGACGCCGTAGACCAGCGCGCCGGTGTTCACCGCCAGGCCCCAGCGGCCGAGCCGGAAGTCCCCGCTCGGGCGCCAGCCGCGCAGCCGGGCCCGCAGCGCGGCCAGCACCACCATCTGGAAGGCCAGGTAGATGCCGATGCTGGAGAAGGAGATGATCTTCGTGAGGGCGCCCTCGGAGAGCGCCGAGGCGCCCACGATGATCGCGCCGGGCAGCGCTGCGGCGAGCAGCAGCGCGTACGGCGGCACCCACAGCCGGTCCGAGACGGTGGACAGCAGCCGGCTGCCTGCGATCATCCGGTCCCGGGCGAAGGAGTACGCGAGCCGGCTCGCCGCCGCCTGGAGGCTCAGCACGCAGGACAGGAAGGAGATCAGCACCACGCCGATCACCACCCGGGCGCCGGCCGCGCCGAAGGCGTCGTGCAGCACCTTGGCCACCGGGTCCCTGTCGTCGCCGGAGACCACCGCGCCGATGTCCTGGATCGACATCACCAGGGCCAGGCTGACCCCGATCGCCGCCGCGCCGCCGACGTAGATGGTGCGCCGCATCGATTTGGGGATCTGCCGGCCCGGGTCGGGCACCTCCTCGGCGACGTCGCCGCAGGCCTCGAAACCGAAGAACAGGAAGACCGCGATCAGCCCGGCGGCCAGGAAGGCGTCGGTGTAGTCGCCGTCGCCGCCGGCGCCGAACCGGTCGAAGAGCACGCCGAGGCCGTGGTAGCGGTGCGTCAGCAGCAGCCAGGCGCCGACCGCCAGGGCGCCGAGCAGCTCGGCGGCGAAGCCGAACACGGCCGCCGCCGACAGCACCCGGGTGCCGCCGAGGTTGATCACGGTGGCGAGCGCCAGCAGGCCGAGTGCGCACCAGACGGTCGTCGCGGTGCTCGGCTCGACGCCCAGCAGGGCGGCCACGTACGGGCCCGCGCCGTAGGAGACGGCCGCGATGGTGGACATCAGCGCCAGCAGGTAGACCCAGCCGGTCATCCAGCCCCAGGTGCGGCCCCAGAGTCGGCGCGCCCACGGGTACACCCCGCCGGCCACCGGGAACTGGGCGACCACCTCGCTGAACACCAGGGCCACCAGCAGCTGGCCGAGGCCCGCGATCAGGAAGCTCCAGACCATCGGCGGCCCGGCGGTCTGGAGCGAGGAGGCGAAGAGTGTGTACACGCCGACGACGGGGGAGAGATAGGTGAAGCCGAGCGAGAAGTTCGCCCAGGGGCTCATGTCGCGCTTGAACTCGGAGGTGTAGCCGAGGGCGGCCAGCCGCTCGGTGTCCGGGTCGTGGGAGTGGGTGGTGGCACGTGCAGTGGCATCGGTCATGACCTGCTCCTGGGAACGTGTCGTGATGCGTGGGGGAGCGCTGCGGGGTGATGCTCGGGCCGAGGTTGCGGGAAAACATACGAGATTGAGTTTCTAGCGGCAAGAGTGCGCGCTCGACCGGGAGGTACCCTGCGGGAAACATCCGGTCGGACGGTGATCCGGCGACGGCGATCGAGGAGGGGCCCGTGACGGCCATCGGCAGTGCGACCCCGCTGCTCAGTGCCGTCCTCGCGCCGCTCGCCGACCTCGGGCGCGCCGACGCGGTGGCCCGCCGGATCACCGAGGCGATCGCCCTCGGACTGGTCGCCGACGGGGACCAGCTGCCCAGCGAGAACGACCTGGCCGACCAGCTCGGCGTCGCCAACGGCACCGTCCGTGAGGCCCTCGCACTGCTCCGGGAGGCCGGACTGATCGAGACCCGGCGCGGCCGCAACGGCGGCAGCTTCGTCCGCACCCCCGCCGAGGGCTCCGAACACCTCCAGCTCGCCCGGCTGCGCGACCTCGCCACCGTCGACCTGCGCGACCTCGGCGACGAGGAACTGGCCGTCTTCGGCACCGCCGCCCGGCTCGCCGCCGAACGCGCCCCGGCCGACCTCGGACCCCGGCTCACCCGGCTGGTGCACGACCTGCGCGACGCCGCCGGGCCCGCCGAGCAGCGCCGTGCCGATGCCCGCTTCCACATCGAACTCGCCGTCGCCGCCCAGTCGGTGCGGCTCACCCAGCTCGCCGTCCGGCTCCAGGCCGAACTCGGACCGCTGCTCTGGCTGCCCGCCCCGCACGGGCCGGACCAGGAGCGCTTCGCCGAGCAGCACCGGGAGATCCTGGTCGCCGTGCTGGCGGGTGACGCGGCCGGCGCCCGGGCCGCCGCCGAGGCGCATGCGGTGGCCTGCGTGCACCATCTGGTCCGGCGGCACCTGGAGTTGGCGGACGACGGCTGAGCCGGGGCCGTGCCGCCGTTCCCGGACCCCTCCCTCGCCGCCGGAGCCGTCATGACCAGCGCGTCCAGCCTCACCCTGCCCGTCGCTCGCGAGCCGGCCGCCGTCGAGCGGTGCGCCCGGCACCTCGCCGCCGCCGTCGACTCGGTGCTCGCCGAACTGGACGGCCT
>NZ_JAHSQD010000264.1 GCF_020103755.1 Streptomyces sp. LS1784 | reverse complement strand
GGTCCAGCGGGCCGGGGCGGCCGGGCACGGCCGGACCGACACCGCGGCCGCCGGGCTGTGGAGCACCGCGGGCGACCTGGCCCGCGCGCTCCTCGCGCTGCGCGACTCCCACCAGGGGCTCCCCGGGGCGCTGCTCACCCGTGAGTCCGCGGCGGAGATGCTCGCCGCCCACCCGGACTCGCTCTACGGACTCGGCACGCTCGTCGACGGCACCGGCTCCGACACGGAGTACGGACACGGCGGCACCGCGCCCGGCTACCACGCCGTCGCCGCGGCCGGCCTCGCCCGGGGCAGCGGCCTGGTCGTCCTGACCAACGCAGACACCGGACCGCACGTCGTCAGGGCGCTGTCGGCCGAACCCGGCCACCAGGCCTGAACCCCTCGCTTCCTCACCACCCCTTTGACGGAGGAACTCCGTGTCAGCACGACACCTCATCTCCCTCGACGACCTCACCGACGCCGAGCTGTACGCCCTGGTGGAGCGCGGCGCCGCGTTCGCCGCCGGCCGGACCGAAGCCGGCGGACCGCAGGCCCGGCCGCTGGACGGGCGGATCACCGGCGTCTACTTCCGCGCGACGTCCACGCGTACCCGCACCGCGTTCTCCGTCGGGGCCCTGCGCCTCGGCGGGCAGATCATCAGCTACGGCGCGGGCGATCTCCAGCTGAACACCGGCGAGACCAGCGAGGACACCGGACGGGTGTTCTCCCGGATGCTCGACGTCCTGGTCGCGCGGACGGCGGGCGAGACCGCCGAGCTGCGCGGCTGGGCGGCCCAGCACCGGATGTCGGTGGTCAACGCGATGAGCGCGCAGGAGCACCCCACCCAGGGACTCACCGACCTCACCACGTTCCTCGGCCGGTTCGGCCGGATCGAGGGCCTGCGCGTCCTGTACGTGGGCGAGGGCAACAACACGGCGGCGGCGCTCGCACTCGGCCTGACCCGCTACCGGGGGACCACCCTGGAGCTGCGCACCCCGCCCGGCTACGGGCTCGACCCGGACGTCCGACGCCGGGCCCTGGCCCACGCCCGGGCCGCCGGGTCGGCCCTGACCGAGCACCACCACATGGCGGACCTGCCCGGCGACTTCGACGCCGTGTACACCACCCGCTGGCAGACCACCGGGACCAGCAAGCCGGACGCCGACTGGCGGGAGCGCTTCGTCCCGTTCCAGGTGACGGACGCGCTGTGGAAGACCAGCCCGCGGGCGGTCTTCCTGCACGACCTGCCCGCCCACCGCGGCGAGGAGGTCACCGCCGAGGTCCTCGACGGGCCGCACAGCATCGCCTTCCAGCAGGCGGAGAACAAGGCGCACAGCGCGATGGCCGTCCTCGAATGGTGTGCCGCCTCGCTGCCCGTCCCCGCACACGGCGACCGGGAGTTCCGGGCGGCATGACACTCCTCGACGAGCGGCCCGTCCCCGACGGCCCGAAGACCTCCGAGACCCCCGCGAAGCCGCTGCGCCGCAACCGCGACTTCCTCCTGCTGTGGACCGGCGCCGGTTTCTCCCTCCTCGGCGTGCAGGCGGCCCAGGCGGCGTACCCGCTGCTGATGATCTGGCAGGGGTCGGTGGCCGGCGCCGGTCTGGTCGGCTTCGCCGCACTGCTGCCGCACCTGCTGGTGCAGTTGCCCGCCGGGGCACTGGTCGACCGCTGGGACCGGCGCAAGCTGATGATCGTCTGCGACCTCGTCGGCATCCTGGCCATGGGCAGTGTCGCCGTGGCGCTGGTCGCCGGCCGGCCGTGGCTGCCGCACGTGATGGCGGCGGCCTTCCTGGAGGGCACGGCGTTCGTGTTCTACCGGCTGGCCGAACGGGCCGCCGTACGCAACGTCGTGGACGCCGAGCACCTGGCGGGCGCCGTCGCCCAGAACGAGGCCCGCGGCCAGGTCGCCTCCCTGCTCGGGCAGCCCGCGGGAACCGCCCTGTTCGCCCTCACCCGCTGGCTTCCGTTCGGCGTCACCGCGGTGGCGCACCTGCTGGCCCTGGTCAGCCTGCTGCTGATCCGCCGCGACCTCCAGGAGGAGCGCACCGGGCCGCCGCGCCGCCTCGCGACCGAGGTCGCCGAGGGCGTCTCGTGGGTGTGGCGGCAGAAGTTCATGCGCGCCGCCGTCGGGCTCGTGGCCGGCAGCAACATGCTCTTCCAGGTCCTCAACCTCTCCCTGGTCCTGATCTTCAAGGAGGCCGGGCACTCCCCGGCGATGCTCGGGGTGCTCGGGGTGATGGAGGGCGTGGGCGGCGCGCTGGGCGCGCTCAGCGCCTCCTGGTGGCTGAAGCGCTTGGCTCCGTCGACCGTGGTGATCAGCGCGTTCGTCCTGTGGGCGCTCCTGCTGGCGCCGGTCGCGCTGATCACCGACCCGGTGGGCCTCGGTGCGCTGTGCGGCGGGATGGCCTTCGCGGGGTCGCTGATGAACGTCGGAGCCGGGGTGCACCAGATGCGGATCACCCCGGACGAGATGCAGGGCCGGGTGAGCAGCGTGTTCATGCTCATGGCCTCCGGGATGAACTCGGCGGGCGCCCTGGTCGGCGGCCTGCTCCTCGCGGCCTTCTCCACCTCCGGCACGGTCCTCGGCCTCGCCGTCGCGATGGCCCTGATGGCGCTGCTCGCGGCCCTGAGCCCGGCGATCCGCTCGGCCGGCCGCGAGCCCGACAGCCCCGCCGCGGGGCCCGAAGCCGACCGGCAGCACGACGACGCACACGACAACGACGCACACGACGGCGAAGGGGTACCCACGTCATGACGACTTCCCAGTCCGAGCAGACCCGGCTGCTGCCCGTCCTCCTCGAGGACGACGGCACCCACCCGGGCATCACCGAGTACGTCGACGCCGAGCGCCCCGCCCTGCGCGCGGCGCTGCGCGAGCACGGCGCGGTCCTGCTGCGCGGCTTCCCGCTGGACGGCGTGGACGGGTTCGACGCGACCGTACGGGCTCTGTCGACCGCCCCCCTCACGTACTCGGAACGCTCCTCTCCCCGCTCCACCATCAAGGGCAACGTCTACACCTCGACGGACTACCCGCCGGACGAGGAGATCTTCCTGCACAACGAGAACTCCTACCAGTCGGTCTGGCCGCGGCTGCTGTACTTCTTCTGCATCACCGAGCCGGACACCCTGGGCGCGACCCCGCTCGCCGACACCCGCCGGATCCTCTCCCTCGTCCACCCGGACGTGCGCGAGGAGTTCACCCGCCGCCGCTGGATGGCCACCCGCACCTTCCACCCGCGCTTCGGCATCCCCTGGGAGACGGTCTTCAACACGGACGACCGGGCCGAGGTGGAGCGCCTGGCGCGGACCAAGGACCTGCGCCTGGAGTGGCTCCCGGACGGGGGGATGCGGACACGGGCGGTCCGCGACGCGGTGCACCGCCACCCGGAGACGGGCGAGGAGGTGTGGTTCAACCACATCACCTTCTTCCACCACACGACCCTGCCCGCCGAGGTGCGCTCGGGGCTGCTCGAACTCTTCGGCGAGGAGGACCTGCCCAGCAACACGTACTACGGCGACGGCGGCCGGATCCCGGACGACGTACTGGACCACCTGCGGTCCTGCTACCGGCAGGCGAGCGTCCGGTTCGACTGGCGCAAGGACGACGTCCTGGTCGTGGACAACATGCTGGCGTCCCACGGCCGGGAGCCCTTCACCGGGCCTCGCAAGATCGCGGTCGCGATGGCCGAACCGTACGACCCCGCAGCCGGCACCGGCCCCGCCGCCCCGACGGAGGGATGAGCCCGTGCGTACTGTCTCGACCCCGACCGCCTCCGACTGGCTGCGCGTCTTCGCCCCCCGCCCCGCCGCCCGGGTCCGGCTCTTCTGCTTCCCCCACGCGGGCGGCGGCGCCTCCGCCTTCCGGGAACTGGCCGAGGCCGCACCCCCGCAGGTCGAGGTCGTCGCGGTGCAGTACCCCGGCCGCCAGGACCGGTTCGACGAGCCCCTGATCACCGACCTGTCCGTCATGGTCGGCGAACTCGCCCGGGCCGTGACGCCCTGGCTCGACCGCCCGGCCGCCTTCTTCGGGCACAGCATGGGAGCCACCCTCGCCTTCGAGACCGCCCGGGTGCTCCGCCCACGACGCCCGAACGCCGTGGTCCACCTCTTCGCCTCCGCGCGCAAGGCCCCCCACATCGACCAGCGCGACCGGCTGCGGTTGCCGGACGCCGACGCCGTCAAGGCGTACGTCCGGCGCCTCGGCGGCAGCGGGGCCGAACTCCTGGAGATCCCGGAGCTCTTCGAGCTCGCCCTGCCCACCCTGCACGGCGACTTCCAGCTGCTCGCCGGCCACCGTTTCGCCCCCGGAGCCCCGCTGACCTGCCCGCTCACCGTCATCACCGGGTCCGACGACGCCTCCTGCACCCCCGAGGACGCCGCCGAGTGGGCCCGTCACACCGTCGCCGGACACCGGGTCCACACCTTCCCCGGCGGCCACTTCTACCTCGAAGGGCGGGCCGCCCCGCTCATGGAGTACCTCATCGGCCGGCTCGGCCCCGACCTCGCTGGAGACCGCCATGACCGCCACGCATGAGACGTTCCCGCCCCGCCGGTTCCCGCCCCAGCGGCTGCCGCTGACGGCGGCGCAACGAGGGCTCTACTTCGCGCACCAGCTCGACACGACCGGCCGCAGCCACAACGTCGCCGAGTACTTCGCCATCGACGGCCACGTCGACCACGCCCTGCTCGAACAGGCCTGGCACGCGCTGCTCCTGGAAGCGGACACGCTGCGGGTGCGCACCATCTCCGAGGACGACGACGGCCTGTGGCAGTACCTGGACGACAGCCTGCCCGAGCTGCCGTTCCTCGACCTGAGCGACCGGCCCGACCCGACGGCTGCCGCCGAGGCGTGGATGCGGGCCGACCTCAACCGCCCGGTCGACCTCGCCGCCGGGGGCCTGGCCACGTACGCCCTGATCAAGACGGCCGAGGAGCGGTTCCTCTACTTCCACCGCTACCACCACCTGGTGATCGACGGCGTCGCCGGCGGCATGGTGGGCCGCCGCCTCGCCGAGCTCTACAGCGGCCTGGTCGAGGGCCGGCCGGCCGAGCCGTGCACGTTCCTGCCCCTCACCGACGTCCTGGACGAGGACGCCGCCGACCGCGCCGGCGAGGCGTCGGCGGCCGACCGCGCCTACTGGGCCGAGCTGCTGGAGTCGATCCCCGCCCCCGCGTCGCTGCCCGGGACCGGGCAGGGCGCCCCCACCGCGGCCGAACTCGCCGCCGGTGAGCCCGCGTTCATCCGCCGTACCCGTACGGTCGGACCCGGCCGGGCCGAGCGGATCGCGGCGACCGCCCGCGAGGGCCGCACCCGCGGACCCGTCCTGCTGATCGCGGCGACCGCCGCCTTCCTGTCCCGGATGACCGGCCGCAGTGACATCGTCCTCGGCCTGCCCGTCACCGGCCGCACCGGGAAGGCCGCCCGCGTCACCCCGTGCTTCGCCTCGACCGTGCTGCCGCTCCATCTGACCGTCGAGCCCGGCCGGAGCCTGTGCGACCTGCTGCCGGAGGTCTCGCGGCGGGTGCGCACCGTGGTCCGGCACCAGAGGTGCCGGTACGAGGACCTGCGCCGTGAACTCGGCCTGACCGGAACCGACATGGGCCTGATCGGCCCGGTCGTCAACATCATGGCCTTCGACTACCAGCTGGAGTTCGGCGGCCACCGGGCCACCGCCCACAACCTCTCCCTCGGCCCCGTCGACGGACTGGCGCTCGCCGTGTACGACCGGTCGGACGGCACCGGCCTGCGCTTCGACCTCGACGCCGACCCGGCCCGGTACTCCTCCTCCGAGGTCGCCTCGTACCTGGGCCGCTTCCTGGACTTCCTCGACGCGGCAGTCGCCGAACCGGAGCGCGCCCTCGACACCCTCCCGCTGCTCGGCGCCGGGGAGCGGCACACGATCCTGGAGGACTGGAACGAGACCCCGGGCGACAGCGTCGAACCCGTCACCCTGACACAGCTGTTCGAGGCGCAGGCAGCCCGGACCCCCGACCGGATCGCGGTCGCCGACGACGAGGGCGAGCTGACCTACGCCGAGCTGAACGCCCGGGCCAACCGGCTCGCCCACCAGCTCGTCACCGGCGGTGCCGGCCCGGAGACCACCGTCGCGCTCGTCCTGCCGCGCTCGGCGCTCTGGCTGACCGGACTCCTCGCCGCCGTCAAGGCGGGCGCCGCCTACCTCTCCGTCGACGGCAACTACCCGGCCGACCGCATCCGGTACATGGTCGAGGACGCGCGTCCGGTGTGCGCGGTGACCACCGCCGCGCTGGCGTCCGTCGTCCCCGACGGCTGCCCCCGGCTGGTCGTCGACGAACCGGCCACCGCCGCCGCCGTGGCCGCCCGCCGTGCCGACAACCCCACCGACGCCGACCGGACCGCCCCGCTGACCCCGGCCAACCCGGCCTACCTCATCTACACCTCGGGCTCCACCGGCCGCCCCAAGGGCGTCGCCGTCACCCACGCCGGTATCGCCTCCCTGGCCGCGGCGCAGCGCGAGCACCTCGCCGTCGACGGGGACAGCAGGGTCCTGCAGTTCGCCTCGCCCAGCTTCGACGCCGCCACCTTCGACGTCATCGCCGCGGTGCTCTCCGGCGGCCGTCTCGTCCTCGCCCCCTCCGAGCAGCTGCTGCCCGGTGAAGGCCTGGTCGAGCTCGTGGCCCGGCAGGGCGTGACCCACATCCTGCTGCCGCCCGCCGCCCTGTCCGTCATCCCCGAGGGCGCCCTGCCCGGCGTACGCACCCTGATCGTCGGCGGGGAGGCCTGCCCACCCGCGCTGGTCACCCGTTGGTCCGGTCGCGTCCGGATGGTCAACGCGTACGGGCCGACGGAGGCCACCGTCTGCACCACCCTGAGCGCTCCGCTGCGTGCCGCCGCACCCGGTGACGGGGCCCCCGGCACCGTCCCCGGCGCGCCGCCCATCGGCCGCCCCGTCCACAACACCCGCGTCTACGTCCTCGACGAGCGGCTGCGACCGGTGCCGCCCGGCGTCGCCGGCGAACTGTACGCCGCCGGGCCCAGCCTGGCGCGCGGCTACGCCGGCCGTCCGGGCCTGACCGCCGACCGGTTCGTCCCCTGCCCGTTCGGCCCCGACGGCGACCGCATGTACCGCACCGGGGACCTGGTGCGATGGCACCCCGACGGCTACCTCGACTACGTCGGCCGCGCCGATCACCAGGTCAAGATCCGCGGCTACCGCATCGAACCCGGCGAGATCGAGACCGTCCTGGCCGGCCAGGACGGCGTCGCCCAGGCCGTGGTCGTCGTCCGCGAGGACCGGCCCGGCAACCGCCGCCTCGTCGCCTACACCGCCGCCGCGCCCGGCGCCGCTCCCCTCGACCCCGCCGGACTGCGTGCCCGGCTCGCCACCGTCCTGCCGCCGTTCATGGTGCCCTCGGCCGTCGTCGTCCTCGACGCGCTGCCGCTCACCCCCAACGGCAAGATCGACCGGGCCGCCCTGCCCGCGCCGGACACCACCGAGCAGGAGGCCGCCGGACGCGCCCCCGTCACCGAACGGGAGGAGATCCTCACCCGGCTCTTCCAGGAGGTCCTCGGGACCGACCGGGCAGGCACCGACGCCTCCTTCTTCGACCTCGGCGGCGACAGCATCATGGCCATCCAACTGGTGGCGAAGGCCCGGGAACACGGACTGCGGCTCACCCCCACCGAGGTGTTCAAGCTCCGTACGGTCGAGTCGCTCGCCGTCGCAGCCCGCGGTGAGGACGCGCCCGGCGCAGTCACCGAACCCGCCCTGGCGGCCCTCGGCCCCGTCCCGCTGCCGCCCGTCGCCCGCTCCGTCCTCGCCCGCGGCGGCAGCAGCGACACCTTCCACCAGGCGATGCTGATCGCCCTGCCACCGGACACCGACCACGAACTCCTCGGCGAGGCCCTGCACGTCCTGCTCGACCGTCACGACGCCCTGCGCGCCCGACTGGAGCGCACCCACGACCAGTTGCTCGTCCTGCGCAAGGGTGTCCGCTATCCCGCACTGCTGACCGCCGTCGACATCGCCGGGCTGCACGGCCCCGCCCTCGACGCCGCCGTCCGCTCGGCCGCCGAGGCCGCCCGCGACGGCCTCGACCCGGCCGCCGGGCAGATGGTGCGGGCCGTCCGCTTCGACGCCGGACCCGGCGCCCCCGGCCGGCTCCTCCTCGCCATCCACCACCTGGTCGTCGACGGCGTCTCCTGGCGGATCCTGCTGCCCGACCTGAAGACGGCCTACGAAGCCCTCGCCGAGGGCCGCGCCCCCACCCTGCCGCCCGTGCCCACCTCGTACCGCACCTGGGCCACCCAGCAGGTCCGCCACGCCGAGGCAGGCGGCCGGCGCGGCGAACTCGCCGCCTGGGAAGCGCTGAGCGACGTCCCGCAGCCCGGGATCGGTGACCGCCCCGTCGACCCGGCCACCGACACCGCGGCCACCGCCCGGCACATCCGCACCACGGTCCCGGCCGGGGTCACCGGCGCGCTCCTCGGCCAGGTCCCCGCCGCCTTCCACGGCCGGATCGACGACGTCCTGCTCACCGCGCTCGGCCTCGCCGTCGCCGAATGGCGCGGCCGCCGCACCGCCGCCCCCGGCACCGCGCTCCTCCTCGACCGGGAACACCACGGCCGCGGCGAGACGGGCGGACTCGACCTGTCACGCACCGTCGGCTGGTTCACCGCCGTCCACCCCGTGCTGATCGACCCCGGCACCGCCGACTGGGACGAGGTCGTCCGGGGCGGGCCCGCCGTGGGCCGCGCGGTCAAGGCGGTCAAGGAGCAGCTGCTCGCCGTGCCCGGCGACGGCCTCGGCCACGGACCGCTGCTCCACCTCGACCCCGAGACCCGGGACCGGCTGTCGGCACTGCCCGCACCGCAGGTGCTCTTCAACTACCTGGGCCGGCTGGGCATCTCCGGGGACGCCGGGCCCTGGCAGCCGTTGCCGGGCGACGCGCTGCCCGACGGAGCGGACCCGGGGCTGCCCGCCGCGCACGCCCTGGAGATCAACGTCCTGGCGCGGGAGACCGCCGAGGGGCCCGAGCTGTACGCCGACTGGGCGGCGCCCGCGGGGGTGCTGAGCGAGGAGACCCTGACCGAGCTGGCACAGCTCTGGTCGCAGGCCCTGCACGGCCTCGCCGCGCACGCGGCCGAGCCGGGCGCGGGCGGCCGCACCCCCTCGGACTTCCCGCTGGCCACGCTCACCCAGCAGGACGTGGAGATGCTGGAGGCGGCCGTCCCCGGGCTGGTGGACGTCCTGCCGCTCACCGCACTCCAGGAGGGCTTCCTGTTCCACGCGGTGGAGACCGAGCACGCCGCCGCGACCACGGAGGCGGGCCCGAGGGCGCCCGGGGCCTTCGAGGCGGTCGCCGACACGTACAACATGCAGGTCGCCGTCGATTTCGAGGGCCCGTTGGACGCCCCGGCCCTGCGCGCCGCGGGCCAGGCCCTCCTGGACCGGCACGCCAACCTGCGGGCCGGCTTCCACCACGAAGGGGTCCGCGAACCCGTCCAGGTCGTGTCCGCCCGGGCGGAACTCCCTTGGTCCGAAGCCGACCTGAGCACTCTGCCGGCTGCCGCACGGCAGCCGGAGGCGCTACGGCTCGCCGCCGCCGAGCGGGCCCGCCGCTTCGACCTGACCCGAGCGCCACTGCTGCGGTTCCTGCTGGTCAAGCTGGCCCCCGAGCGCCACCGGCTGCTGCTGAGCACCCATCACATCGTCTGGGACGGCTGGTCGCTGCCCGTCGCCGTCCAGGAGCTCTTCGCCCTCTGGGCGGACCGCGGCGCGAGCCTGCCGCCGGTCGCCCCCTACCAGGACTACCTGGGCTGGCTGGCCGCCCAGGACAAGGCCGGGGCCGAGGCCGCCTGGACGGACTACCTCCGCGGCGTCGAGGAGCCCACCCTGGTCGCCCCCGGGGCCGCGGACCTCGCCCCCGTACCGCAGGAGCAGGTCACCCACCTGGTTCCGGACGAGCTGCTCGCGCGGCTCGCCGAGCGCGGACGGGCGTACGGCGTCACCCTCAACACGCAGTACCAGGCGGCGTGGGGGCTGGTCCTCGCCCAGGCCACCGGCAGCCGGGACGTCGTCTTCGGCGCCACCGTCTCCGGCCGGCCGGCCGAGGTGCCCGGGGTCGAGCGCATGATCGGCATGCTCTGCAACACGCTGCCGGTACGGGTCCGCCTCGACGACCGGGAGCCGCTGCACGCGCTGCTCTCCCGGCTCCAGGAGGAACAGGTCCGGCTGATCGCCCACCACCACGTGGCCCTGTCCCGCGTCCAGCGCCTGACCGTCGGCCGGGACCTGTTCGACACGACCACCATGCTCGTCAACTACCCCCTGGACACCGGGGCGCTGGCCGCCGCGGTCGTCGGGCCGCGGCTGACCGGGCTCGCCGTGGACGACGCGACGCACTACCCGCTGCGGCTGATCGCCGTACCGGTCGAGGGTGGCCTGGAGCTGCGGCTCGGGCACCGCCCGGACGTCTTCGGCGCCGACGAGGCGCGGGTGTTCCTGGAGCGCACGGTACGCGCACTGGAGAGCATCGCCCAGACCCCGGAACTCTCCGTGGGCTCCGTCGACCTGCTCTCCCAGGCGGAGCGCGAGCAGGTCCTCATCCAGTGGGGTGGTTACTGATGCGCACAACCCGGCTTCGCGCCTTCACATCGCTCGCCGTCGCCGCGGTCGCGATCGCCGCACTGGCCGGATGCCAGGACAAGACCGGGTCCGCCGCACCGTACCCGTGCGGCCAGAGCATCGCCTCGGCCGACCGTTTCGCCGACTCGTCCGCGGACCTGGAGAAGGATCCCGAGGGGGCCGCCGCGAACGCCGGCGGGCTCGCCCGTGAACTGCGTGCGGCGGGGGAGCGCTCCACCGACCGGAAGGTCAAGAGCGCACTCGGTGAATTCGCTGACGCCTACGACGAGTTCGCCCAACAGGTCCGGAGCTCCGACCCCGCCCGGGGCAAGGTCGCCGGCATCGAGAAGACCTTCACCCGGCTGGAGAAGGCCTCCGCCCGCCTCGACGACGCCTGCAAGGGCTGACCGGCCCCGGACCGGCGCCCGGGGCGGATAGGCGTCGCCGTGCGGTACCCGCCCCGGGCGTGCCCGGGGCGGGTACCGGACCCGTGCGGAGCGGACCGTGCGCGGCCGGCCG
>NZ_JAHSQD010000263.1 GCF_020103755.1 Streptomyces sp. LS1784 | reverse complement strand
CGGGCGCGCCCACCCCGACCGTCAGCGCGGCCGCCAGGGCGCCGGCGGCGGCCAGGGCGGCCCAACGGGTGCGGTTCGTGTGCGCGTTCACGTGCGGTCGGCTCCAGACTGATCGTCGTCCGGGCCGGAGTTTCCCGGCCCTGACGACGAGTCTTCCGGTGCCGCCCGCCCGGGGCATCAGGGGCGGGCGGCCGTCACTCCCTGATTTCACGTCAGGGTTTGCCCGGAGGCGCGGAGCAGGAGGTCGGCCGGCCGCTGTCCGGTGAACGGCGAAACCGCGCAGGCACCCGCTCCGACGCGCTCCCGCTACGACCCCACACTCAGCCCGAACTCCCTGCACACAGCCGCGAGGGCTTCCGCCGGATCCGATGTGACCGTGCGGCGGGCGCCCTCGACGACGAACGGCGGTTGTCCGTGCCGACCGGTGTCGACCTGGACGTGGTCGGTTCCGGCTTCGACGCTGAGGAAGTACACGTTGTCGTCGTCGGAGGGACGGGTCACCTGCAAACGTTCGACCCGCAGCCCCGGCAGAACTCGACGGACACCTCCGAGAACATCATCCAGCGGGCCGTTGCTACGGTCCGCCGGCCCCCACACCCGTCCTCTGATCCCTGGTTCACCCATGGGTGCATCATCCGACACCAGGCGCACCGTCACATGCCCCAACACCGGATCCGGGGTTGAAGAACAAGCTCAGCCGGGGTCGCGGGCGCAACAGGAGGAGTGGGAAGTCGGCCCGGCCGACTTCCCACTCCTGGAGGCTCATCGGAGTGTTGGGGCGGCGTGAAGGCCCTCGCTATGGCGGGGTTCAGGGGGCATCGGGGGCGAGGTCGAGTTCGGCCCAGACGGTCTTGGCGTTGGGGTGGCGGGGGATGGTGCCCCAGCGGTCACAGAGGGCGTCGACGAGGGTGAGGCCGCGCCCGGTCTGGGCGTTGGGGGTGTGGACGGTGGGGAGGACGGGGAGCCTGTCACCCCGGGGGTCGCTGATCTCGATGCGGAGGGTGGTGCCCCGGCGCACGGTGGTGGTGAGCGAGAGGTGAAGCTCGAACCCGCGCCCCGGAACGCGTCCGTGTGTGATCGCGTTCGCGGCCAGCTCCGCGACGATCAGCAGCGCGCAGTGGAATGGCTCGGTGTGCGTGGAGTCCAGCCCCCAATCGGCGAGTTGACGACGTGCCAGGCGTCGGCAAATGGCTGCGCCCTTGGGGGAGGCGGTGAGGGTGGCGGTGCGGGACCGGGGGTTGTCGAGAGGGATTTCGGTCGTCATGGGAGTTAAGCGTGGCGGGGCGGACGTACGCTGACCATGCACCCAGCAGGCACGGAGAGTGTTTGTACGGGTGCGGACAGCCAATTGGTCGTGGCTCAATCACAGGAGGGTGACCACGATGGGTGCGGCGCGCAACAGCGAGTCGGGCGACGTGGTGCGGACGGAGCTACCGGAGGACCTGACGGAGGTCTCGGACTTCTTCCGCGCGATCGGCAAGCAGATCAAACTCCTACGGGAGCAGGCTGGACTGACACAGAAGCAGCTCGGCGAGATCGTCGGCTACGGCGAGCAGCTGATCAGCGCGGTGGAGCGCGGAGTGCGGACCCCGCAGCCCGATTTGCTGATCGCGGTGGACAGGGCCCTCAACGCCGGCGGCCTGCTGGCCATCGCGGCGGATGACGTGATGAAGGCGCGGGCCAAGGCCCGGCTGCGGCATCCGGCCTGGTTCCGGGGCTACGTGAGCCTGGAGGACGTGTCGGTCGAGACGCACAACTTCGCCACGCTCGACATCCCCGGACTGCTCCAGACCGAGGCGCACACGCGGGCGGTCTACGCGATGAGGCAGCCCCCTCTGGCGGAGGATGTAATCGACATGCGGGTGGCGGCGCGAATGGCGCGGCAGGAAGTGCTCACCCGCTGGCCGCGCGGGATGTTCAGCTGGGTGATCGACGAGAGCGTCCTACGAAGGCCGCTCGGCGGCTGGGACGTCCATACAGCGCAGCTCCGTCGACTCCTGGAGGTCGGCCGGATGCGCGGCATGGTCATCCAGGTGCTGCCGCTGAGCAGAACCGAACACGCCGGGATGGGTGGACCGTTCATTCTGATCACGCCCAAGGGACGTCCTCAGCAGGGCTACGTCGAAGTGCAGACGAGCAGTAGGCTGATCACCGATCCGGACGAGGTCCAGGTCATGAACGCGCGCTACAACGTCCTCCGGGCCCAGGCTTACGACCCCGAGGAGTCCCTGGCCTTGATCGAGAAGATCCTGGGAGAACGATGAGCACCGAGCAGGCATGGTTCAAGAGCAGCTACAGCGGTAACGAAGGCGGCGAGTGCATCGAGGTCGCCGAGACCCCCGGTGTCGTCCACGTGCGCGACTCCAAGGACAAGAGCGGCCCCCAGCTGGTCTTCGAGCCGGCCGCGTGGGAGGCGTTCGTGAAGTTCGCCGCCACCGCCGAGGTCTGATCCGAAGACTTCCCCTCAACGGCCCACCGCCTTCCCCGCGGCGGGCCGTTGGCGTTCGTCGACTTCGCTGCCGCCACCGAGGCCGTCTGACCGCACCCGGCACACGTCCGCACCGCCCGACAGGTTCAGTATGTACGGGTCTCGGCCAGCAGGCAGACGTACGAGCGGCCCCTGTCCTTCGGATGCGGCTGCTCGACCCGCGCCGTGACGGTGAAGCCGGCCGCCTCCAGCAACTCGGCCAGGCGGGCCGCCGGAACCAGGTACGAGGCGTACGACACCGGGTGGCCGTACGCCTTCGCGTGGTCCAACCGGACATCACCCGCGTGGCCGCCGAGCAGCAGGTGCCCACCGGGCGCGAGGACACGAGCGAACTCCGCGAAGATAAGGGGGAGTTGCTCCGCCGGGGCGTGATGGACGGAGTACCAGGCGAGGATGCCGCCGAGGGCGCCGTCGGGCAGGTCGAGCGCGCCCATCGAGCCGTGCAGGAAGCGCAGTTCGGGGTAGGCCCGGCGCGCCAGGGCGACCATCTCACCGGACACGTCGACGCCGAAGGCCGACAGCCCCAACCCGTCCAGGTACGCCGTCACCCGCCCGGGCCCGCAACCGAGGTCCGCGACCTCACCGCCGCCCGACTCCCGCACCAGCTCGGCGAAGGCGGCGAGCATCGCCCGGGACACCGGGTCCATGCCCTCCGGCGGGACGACGAGGCGGAGGTAGTCTGCGGCGACGGTGTCGTACGCCTCCCGGACGGCGGCGAGGTGGGCTGGTTCGGTCACCTCGCCACCCTAGTGCTGCGACCCGCCGTGTTCGCCCGACGAGGCGCCCGTCTCGGCCTCGCGACCTTTCCGACACCGCGCCGGAGCGGGAAGTCGGCCAAGCCGACGTCCCGCTCCGGCGCGGTGCGGACCGACTCAGAGGACGAAGTAGCTCGTCCCGACTGCCCGCGCGAACGCCCCGGGAGCCACCTCCGCCGTCACCGGCCCCTGGCAGTTCGCCGCGGCGTGCACCAGAACCGTCGAGTCCGTGAAGTTCCGGATCGACACCGGAGACGAGGTCGCGTAGCAGCCCCGCTGCGGATTCTCCCGGGGCACACCGTTCACCACCAGGACGCCCGTCGCCGCCTGGGCGGGAACGGCGAGTGCGAGCACACCGACGATGGCCGGCATGCCGACCATCGCGATACGACGACGCATGACTGTTCTCCTTTCCGAGGGCGCACGACTGGGAGCGGGCGCCTCTCCGGACCAGGGATTCCCCTCGCGCCCCGTCCGCGTCGGCACAACCGCTGCCGATCCCTCGAATCGGCGAGCGCGGCAGCGATATCGGACGCCAGGGCCGGGCACCTGTGCGGTCACCGCGCTATTCGGCCCCGACCACCTTCGCGGCCCTGGCGGCGCGCTCGGCGAACACCTTCTCCCGCCGGTCCGCGGTCTGCTTCATCATCCTCTTGCGGTCCCGGGCGGAGAGGCGGTCGATGTAGAGCCCGCCGTTCAGGTGGTCGGTCTCGTGCTGGAGGCAACGGGCGAAGTAGCCGGTGCCGTCGATGACGATGGGCTCGCCGTGCTGGTTGACGCCGCGCACCACGGTCCGGGCCGGGCGGGCGAGCCTGGTGTTGGCGCCGGGAACGGAGAGGCAGCCTTCGGTCTCCTCGATCAGCGCACGCCCGGGATCCTGCTCCTCGACCACCGGGTTGAGCACGTGGCCGGTGTGCCGGACGCCGTCGTCGTCGGGGCAGTCGTAGACGAACAGGCGCAGGTCCACGTCCACCTGGTTGGCGGCGAGGCCGCAGCCGTCGGCGACGTGCATGGTGGTGAACATGTCGTCGATGAGCCGCGCCAGGCGCTCGCTGCCGAAGTCCTCCTCCGTCGCCGTGCGGCAGGCGCGGCGCAGGATCTCCTCCCCCACCTCGGTGATCCGCAGGACGGTCGGGCGTTCACGCGGCTCGGACACGGCGCTCCTTCGAGGGGCTGGGCTTGCTGTCGGCTTTGCAAAGTAGCATGCTTTGCAAAGTGACCGAAGACCTCGTCAGAACCGGCCCCCTTCCCGAACACGCCGTCCGCACCGCACTGCTGGAACTGCTCGCCGAACACGGCACCGTCACCTCCACCGAAGCCGCCGCCCGGCTCGGCCTCAGCTCGGGCCTCTGCTCGTTCCACCTGCGGCAGCTGGCCCGGTACGGGCTGATCGAAGAGGCCCCGGCCACCGACGGACGGGCCCGGCCGTGGCGGCTTCCGACGGTCCGACAGCCCGCAGCAGAGGGCGAGTTCGGCGAGCTGGCGCGCGGCCTGGAGGACGAGAGCCACCAGCGCTGGCTCGCCCGGCGCGCCGAGGCCCCGGCCGAGTGGCAGCGGGACGAGGCCTTCAGTGCCGTCGTCTACCTGACGCCCGAGGAGCTGACCGCCGTCGACGAGGCGGTCCGCCAGGTCCTCGCCCGCTACCGGGGCCGCGAGACCGACCCGGCCACCCGCCCGGCCGAGGCCCGCCCGGTCGCAGCCGTGACGCGCCTGTTCCCGCTGCTCGACGAGTAGTTCAGACCGTCCTCGCTCGCACCGCCCGTACCAGCGGCCCGGCCACCAAGCCCACCGCCGCTCCCAGGACGACCCCCTGCACCCCGTCCCACACGTCCTGCACGTCGCAGTCCCGGCCGATCGCCGGAAGCGCGTACTGCACCGCCGACACCGCGAACGGCAGCGCCGCCGCACCCAGCAGCGCCACCGCTGCCCGCCGCCGGGTGCCCGCCAGCGCGGCCGCGAACCCGACCGGGGCGTAGGTCGCCAGCTTGAGCTCGATGTGCCGGACGTGCAGCAGCTCGTACGGCGATCGCGGCCGGCCGCCCTCCAGGGCGCACTGCCGTACGGCACCCTCCGAGAGCTCGAACGCCTCCGGCAGCAGCGTCGCCGTGACCACCCCGCCGAGTCCGAGCAGCAGCACGAAGCCCACCACCCAGTGAGCCCGCAGCAACCGCCCCACCGGACGGTTCAGCAGGGCCGCGGGCACCAGCGAGAGCAGCAGCCCGGGCCAGAACATCGGCATCCCGCCGAGCACCGCACTGATCACGCCTCAACGGACGCCCCGAACACTCTCCCGGTTCTCGCCGGAGGAGGGAAAAACCACCGGACGGTCACCGGGCGCCCGGCCGCGCAGCTCGGCGTCGAGGACGCGTCGGTGGTGAAGCGGGTACGCCGAGCGGCGGCATCGTCGCAGCCGTACCGGGCCCGGGCCCGAGTGGCTCCGTGGCATCCGGCCACGGAACCTCCGCAGAAACCCGTTTGCGGACCAGGGCGGCCGCTGCTAGTTTTCCGGAGGCCGTGCGAGAGAACGAGGAGGTGGTACCCGTGAACGCAGTATCGACATGGGTGCTCCCCTCCGGGGTCACGGCCGGGCGATAGGTCGTCCGGGAGCGCCGTTCCAGAGCACTCCCGAAAGGCACGACCATGCAGTTCACTTCTGAGCGACGCCTCGACGACGGCGTCCTCGAACGCGAGTTCACCCTCGGCGAGATCCCCGGCATCCTGTGGACGCCCGCGTCCGCCTCCGCGTCCGCACCGGCGCCGCTGATCCTGATCTGTCCCCCGCCGCTCGGACTGAGCAAGATGTACCCCCGGCTGGCAGGGCGGGCCCGGTACTACGCGGCGGAGTACGGCTTCGCCTCGGCCACCATCGAGCTGCCCGGGAGCGGTGACCGGCCCCGTTGGGCCGCCGCCGAGCAGGCCCGCGCCGACCTGCGCCGGGTGATGGAGGCCGGCGAGCCGGTCGGCGACGAGATCGTCGACGCCCTTGTCCTCCCGCTGGTCGAGAAGGCGGTCCCGGAATGGCGGGCCACTCTGGACGCCCTCCTTTCGCTGCCCGAGATCGGCGGCCCGGTCGGGTACGAGGGGGGAGTGATCTCCATTGGCGCCCGGCTGGCAGTGGTCGAGCCGCGCATCTCGGCCGCCGTTCTGTTCGCCGGGAGTTTCGTGCCCCGCACCATCTTCGAGGAGGCCCGCCAGGTCACCATTCCGCTGCAGGTCCTGCTGCAGTGGGACGACGAAGGGAACGACCGGCAGGCGGCCCTGGACCTGTTCGACGCCTTCGGCTCCAAGGAGAAGACGCTGCACGCCAATCTGGGCGGGCACACCGGCGTCCCGCAGTTCGAGCTCGACGCCGGGGCCCGGTTCTTCGCCCGGCACCTGACGTGAGGCCGGGCCGTCCGGACGGCAACGGACGTTAGGCGGTACCGGTCAGGACGCCGCTCATCGAGGAGAGGTCCCGGTCCTCCTCGATGGCGGTGACCGGCGGATGCACGACCGCCCCGATCGCGGCGGTACCGGCCCTCGGCGGTACCGTCCGGTCGGGGCGGCGCCCGGCCACCAGCGCCTCCCCCGGCCGGGCCCATGCCGTGAGGCACTCGGCCCGGCCGGATCAGTGCGGGATCGAGGAGATCAGCTCCTGCGCCCCCTGCCGCTTGAGCGCCAGCGCCACCGAGGTCCCGAGGTCCTCCGGGCTGAGCGCGCCCGCCCACTCGTGGGCGTCCAGCACCTGCTTGCCGTCCGGGGTGAAGACCCGGCCGCGCAGCGAGAGGCGGCCGTCCCTCTCCGCCCTGGCGTAACCGGCGATCGGGCTGTTGCAGTGGCCCTGGAGCGCGTGCAGGAACATCCGCTCGGCCGCCGCCTCGCGCCAGGTTTCATGGTGGCCGAGGGCGGTGACCGCCTCGATGGTCGCGGTGTCGCCCTCGCGGCACTGCAGGACGAGGATGCCGGCGCCGATCGGCGGGCACATCGCCTCGACGCCGAGCACCTCGGTGATCCTCGCCTGCTCGCCGATCCGTTCCAGGCCGGAGACGGCGAGCAGCAGCGCGTCGGCGTCCCCGGCCTCCAGCTTGGCGAGCCGGCTGTTGGCGTTGCCGCGGATCGGGACGCACTCCAGGTGCGGGTGGGAGGCGGCGAGTTGGGCGACCCGGCGGACGGAGGAGGTGCCGATCCGGGTGCCGGGCGGGAGTTCGGCCAGGGCGAGGCCGCCGGGGTGGACGAGCGCGTCACGGATGTCGTCGCGGCGCAGGTACGCGGCGAAGACGGTGCCGGCGGGCAGCGGGCGGTCGGCGGGGATGTCCTTGAGGCAGTGCACGGCGACGTCGGCCTCCCCGGCGAGCAGCGCCGCGTCGACCTCCTTGGTGAACGCGCCCTTGCCGCCCAGCGCGGCGAGGTCGCCGGTCCAGCGGTCGCCCGAGGTGGTGACCGGTACCACCTCGGTGCGCAACTCCGGATGCAGGACGGCGAGTTCGGCGCGGACCCGGTCGACCTGGGCGAGTGCCATGGGCGAGGAGCGGGAGACGATGCGGATCAGCTCAGCGGTGGCCATGGCGCGATGATAGGCGCTCGAACAGCGCGGCCTGAGCATGCGTCAGCCGTGCGGCGGACGCGGCGGCCGACACGGCAGGCCCGGACGGCACGGACGGCCGGTCGGGGTTCCGACCGGCCGTCCGTCCCGAGGTCCGTGCTCACTCGTTGTGCAGCACCTCGGCGATCGACAGCCGGGCCGCCGAGCGGGCCGGGACGAGCGCGCCGAGGACGGCGATCGCCACGCCCGCCAGGGCGAGGCCGACGAGCAGCGGGGCGCTCCAGATGTCGAGCATCTCCTCCGGGAAGACGATCGTCCCGACGTTCTCGGTGATCAGGCGGTGAGCCACCATCCCGACCGGGATGCCGATGATCCCGCTGGCCACGCCCTGCCAGGCCACCGAGACGACCGTCATCGCCACCACCTGCCGTGGTGTCATCCCGATCGACTTCAGCATGCCGAGGTCCCGGCGGCGCTCGCGGATGGTGAGCAGCAGGGTGTTGAAGACGCCCAGTGCGGCGACCACCGACAACAGCACCGTGAAGATCGTGGTGAAGGCGATGACCGCGGCGACCGGCCCGGCCAGGTCGGGCGCGAACACCGAGGCCGACAGGCTCGGGTCGGCGTCCGAGACCGCCTTCCGGTACGCCTCGGCGTCGGCGCCAACGGCGAGCGTCACGTCGTACTCGACCACGTGCGGGTCGTCGGTGAGCGCGGCCCGGGTGGCGTCGTTGGAGGCGAACGCCCGGGGGTTGCCCTGGGACTCCTCGCCGACGAGGGTGACGGGCAACTGCCGCCCGTCCAGGAACAGGGTGAGCCTGTCGCCGACCTTGAGCCCGTGCTGCTTGAGGAAGGACGGCCCTGCCTCGATCTCGTTCGGGCCGGTCGCCGGACGGCCGTCCACCACCGAGAGCCACTTGGAGTTCGCGACGTCGCCGCCGTAGAAGTCGGCGAACGCGGGCTGGGCGTAGCCGACCAGCCCGACCTGGACCAGCCCGCGGCTGGTGACCCGCTCGGCGCCGGGGGTGGCGCGCAGCATCGCCTCGGTCCGGGCCGGGGTGAGCTTCGGCTCGACCTTGTTGCCCGCGAAGTGGGCGGTCTGGACGTTGACGTGGGTGTGACCGTCGTTGTGGTCCACCAGTTCGGTCAGGGTGCTGCTCAGGCCGGTCGTCATCGTCACGGTGACGACGCCGAGCACGATCGCCGCCATGGTCAGCGCGGTGCGGGCAGGGCGGGCGAAGGGCTGGCCGAGGCCCAGGCTGACCGCACGCGGCAGTCTGGTGCCGCTCAGCCACCGTTGGACCTTCAGTCCGCGGCCGTTGCGCGGCGTGCTGCCCGCCGAGATGGCCTGGGCGGCGGAGAGCCGGTGCGCGCGCGAGGCCGGGACCAGGGCGGCGAGGACGACCAGAGTCGGGAGGCTGATCAGGGTGGCGGCGGGCAGCCAGCCGGCGGGCTGGATCACGGCGGTGCCGGTGACGATGCCGGAGAATGCGGACCGGAGGATCGGGTACGACGCCGCCCAGCCGGCCGCCGTGCCGAGGACGGTGCCGGCGATCGCGGGCACCGAGACCATGGTCAGGTAGACCGTGACCACCTGGCGCGGGGTGAAGCCGATCGACTTCAGCACGCCGATGTGCCGGTACCCGGAGACCACCGCGCCGCTCACCACGTTCCCGACGATCAGCACGGAGACGACCAGGCCGAGCACGCCGAAGACCGTCATCAGCGGGAGGTAGGCGTCGGCGCCGGCGGAGAAGGCCTGCTTGAGCACCAGGTACGACTGGGCGCTGACGACCGCGTCCTCGGGCAGGCCTTCGGTGGCCGTGGCCAGGGCGGAGGTGAGCCGCTGCTCGTCGTCGGCGTCGGTGAAGCGGTAGAGCATCTGCCGGCCGGTGGGGTGCAGGGCGGCCGCCTGCTCGGGGGCGACCCAGCCGCCGGCGCTCTGGCTCATGCTGGTGGCGAAGCCGACGACGGTGAGGTGTCGGCCGCCGCCGATGGGGAGCGGGGAGTTCAGGAGACTTTCCGCTCCGCCTCCGAACGGCGAGTTGAGGACCACCTCGCCGGGTGCGGTGGCCCAGCGGCCGGACAGCAGCTCCACCCGGTCCACCGGCCCGGCCGGGTCGGCGCGGCCGACCAGGGTCAGCGGCCCGGGCGGGCTGCCGACCCAGTCGGTGGGGATCTCCACCACGGCCTGGTCGAACGGCCCGGCGGCGGCCTCGACGCCCGGCCGGTGGGCGGTGGCGGCCAGTTGCTCCGCCGAGGCCTTGGCCGGATCGAAGGCGGCGACGACGTGCGCTCCGCGCTGGCCGCCGAAGGCGTCGTCGAACGGGGCCCGGGCGGCGCTGATCACCGCCAGGGCGAGCAGCACGGTCGTGGTCGAGCAGAACACGACCAGGCCGATCACGATGGTCTGCACCCGGCGGCGCTTCACCGCTGCCCGGGAAGCCCGCCACACCGCGCCGGTCATGCGGACGCCTCCAGCATCCGCTCGTTCGCCACCCTGCCGTCCGCGACCTCGACCAGCCGGCTGGCGCAGCGGGTGGCCAGGTTGGGGTCGTGGGTGACGATCAGCAGGGTCTGCCCGATCTGGTTGAGGTCGATCAGCAGGTCCATCACCTGCTCGCCCGAGCGGCTGTCCAGCGCGCCGGTGGGCTCGTCCGCGAGCAGCAGGGCCGGGCGGTTCATCAGGGCGCGGGCCACCGCGACCCGCTGGCGCTCGCCGCCGCTGAGCGAGGCCGGGTAGACGTCCTTGCGGTGCGCCACCCCCAGCTCGTCCAGCAGCTCCAGTGCGCGGCGACGGGCCTGGCGGGCACTGGTGCCGGTCAGCTGGGCGGCCAGGGCGACGTTGTCGAGGGCCGGGAGGTCGTCGATCAGGTTGAAGAACTGGAAGATCATGCCGATGTGGCGGCGGCGGAAGAGGGCCAGCCCGTTCTCGTTCAGCTGTCCGAGGTCCTGCCCCTGCACCCGGACGGTGCCGGCGGTGGGCCGGTCCAGTCCGGCCACCATGTTCAGCAGGGTGGACTTGCCGCACCCCGAGGGGCCCATCACGGCGACCGCCTCGCCGGCGCGGATCCGCAGGTCGACGCCGTCGAGTGCCTTGGCGTCGCCGAACTCCTTGTGGACTCCGGACAGCTCGACGACGACCTGCGCGTCGCCCGGCCGGGAGGTCCCGTCGTGGTCGTTGCTCATGGTGGACGACCGTAGGCGCAGGCGCCCCGCCGTCACGTCCCACCCCGGGTGTAACCGCGGCGGCCGTAGTACCCGGGATGTACGGGGGCGGCACCCCCGGATGATGTGGATCATGCCGCGACCTGGGAAGCTGGCGTCGTGTGGGGAACGGGGTGGGGCTGGGTGGCCGTCGCGGTGGCCGGTGTGGCGAGTGCCGCGGCCGGTCGGCTGGCCGTGGCGCTCGCCCGGGCGCGGCGGCTGCACCGCGCGGCCGT
>NZ_JAHSQD010000262.1 GCF_020103755.1 Streptomyces sp. LS1784 | reverse complement strand
GCCCCGAGGCCGGAGCGTGCGGTTGTCGGGCACCGGCGGGCGGCCGGGCGGGGCGTTCGCGCACCGTCGGGGCGGGCCGTCGGGCGGCGGCGAGCCGCTCGGCCAGGCGGCGCGTGAAGTCCACCGGATCGTGGTCGTCGAACTCCCGCTCCAGCTCGACGGCGTGCGCGCGCAGCAGGTCCACGACCCTCATGCCTGCGCCCCGCCGTCGTCCGGGTGCTCCAGCAGGTACTCCAGGTGGCGCCGTCCGAGGCTGTAGTAGGTGCGGGCGGTGGTGTGCGCGATGCCGAGGGACCGTCCGATGTCGTGGTACGACAGTCCCGCCTGGCGCAGCCGGACCACGTCGGCCTGGACCGGCGCGGCCCGCGCGAGTTCCTCCATCGCCCAGTCCAGGGCGTCCAGCTCGGCGAGCTCGTTCAGATCGTCCTGGCTGGTGTCGGGACGGCGCTGGGCGATCACCCGCTGCCGCTTGCGTTCGGTGCGCCGGCGCTCGCGCAGCACGTCCACCACCGCATCCTTGACGATCTTGAAGGCGAAGGCCTGCGGATCGGGACTGGCCAGGGCCCGGCGCCAGTTCTTGTAGAGCGTGGTGCCCGCGTTCTGGACGGCGTCCTGGGCGTCCTCACGGTGCCGCAGACGCTGCTGGGCGTAGCGGAGGTAGCCGGAGTTCTCTCGGGTGAAGAAGGCCTCGAAGTCGTTCGGCAGGCCGCCGAGCGGGTCGGCTCGCAGGCCCCGCTCCTCGCCCGGCCCGGGAGTGGTCACGCGGGCCCCCCTTTCGTCGGTCAGCTGGCCGGCCCACCTGGTGGCACGCCGACGGCCCCTGGGGGCTCGTGGTGTAACCGTCCGGGAGGTCCGGGATGTTGACCGGATCGGGCGGACAATTGCCGAACGATTCCGTTCACTTGTGAACAGCACTGCTGACCTGCCGCTTCGCCCTCACGGGCCCGACCGGCGCATCCACAACGTGACCCAGATCACAGTGCACGCGAGGATGGCTTGACAAGCCCCCTGGCGCCACCCCGGCACTCCCGCACCCCCTCGGGCCCACCTCGACGCAGCCACCCCGCCGCCCCCACCCCCCTCGAAATCACCCCGCGCCCCTACGGCCCCACGCCCGCATGGCTACGGCGCCGGTTCCACCTCGGCCGCGTCCAACGCGGCGGTCACCCTGTCCAGCAGCCCGCGCAGCGCGGCCAGGTCCTCGACCGGCAGGCCGGTCGCCGCGAGCAGCCGGCGCGGGACCTGCCCGGCCCGCTCGCGCAGCGCCGACCCTTCGGGAGTCAGGCGGACGGTGACCGAGCGCTCGTCCTCCGGACTCCGCTCGCGGCTCACCAGCCCGGCCGCCTCCAGGCGCTTGAGCAGCGGGGAGAGCGTCCCGGAGTCCAGCCGCAGCCGCTCGCCGATCCGCTTGACGGGCAACCCGCCCTCCTCCCACAGCACCAGCATGACCAGGTACTGCGGGTAGGTCAGCCCGAGGTCCCGCAGCAACACCCGGTACACGCCGCCGAAGGCGCGGGAGGCCGCGTTGAGCGAGAAGCAGATCTGCTGGTCGAGGCGGAGCAGTTCCTCGTCCGCCACGTCGGGGTGGGTGGTCATGGACCCATGGTACCGATCACCATCGCGCTATTGAGTTGTGCGCAATTGAATTGCGTGCTCTACTTGTCGCAGCGCAGCGACGCCCGAGTGGCCGCCGCGAAGCGCATCGGGCCGGCAACCGCCGGGACAACCGATCGCAGGAACACCCAGGACCCGAAGGGAAGCCACCATGGACGCGCTCTACACCGCAGCCGCCACCGCCAACGGCCGGGAGGGCCGCGCCGTCAGCTCCGACGGACAGCTGGACCTCACGCTGGCCATGCCGCCCGCGCTCGGTGGCAGCGGCCAGGGCACCAACCCGGAGCAGCTCTTCGCCGCCGGCTACGCCGCCTGCTTCGCCAGCGCCCTCGGCCTGGTCGGCCGGCAGGCGCGGGTGGACACCAGCGAGGTCTCGGTGACCGCCGAGGTGTCCATCGGCAAGGACGAGGCCGGCTTCGCCCTCGCCGTCGTGCTGCGCGTCGAGCTGCCCGAGTCCCTCGCGGGCGAGACCGGCGAGCTGCTGGTCAAGCAGGCGCACGAGGTCTGCCCGTACTCCCGCGCCACCCGGGGCAACGTCCCGGTCGAGCTGGTCGTCGAGTAACCGCCCCGCCGACCGGTCACCGGAGCCCCCACCGACGGACCGGGCCCGCCGCACGCGAACCGCGGCGGGCCCGGTCCGTCGCCCCCGGGGTCAATCGCCGCCGCCCGGCCCGTTCGCCGAACGCAGCGTGTCCACTCGGTGCCGGTACTCCTCCGCGTCGATCTCGCCCCGCGCGAACCGCTCCGCGAGCAACTGCTCCGGGCTCACGCCCTGGCTCCCCTGCCCTGCCTGGCCCCAGCCCCTCGGACCGTCCGGCCCGGCTCCCCCGGCGCCCGGAGCCGTCCGACCGGGCGAGTTCGGCTGCCGCGAGCGCGATATGTAACGGAACAGAGCCACAGCCAGGAGCACGAGGATCACCAGGACCAGCAGCATCGCGAACACCATCATCCCCATGCCCCAGCCACCCACGACGTGGCCGTGCCAGTACCTCATCAGGACCTCCTCCTCCGGCCCCGGGGGGCCCGCCGAGGCGAGCAGCGCCTTACCACCATCGTGCGCCCGTCACCGGTGAAAGCGGCGTGAGGGAAGCCTGAGAAAACGATCCGGCGCCCGACCCGGCGCCCACCGGGGTAGCGTGCCGCTCGTGACCCACCACCCGCCGCCCACACCCCATCCCCAGCCGACGCCCCATCCCCAGTGGCCCACGGCTCAGCAGCCGCCCATGGCCTTCCACCCGCCGCACGACGACCGCTCCCCCGAGCAGCTCGTCGCCGCCGGGGTGCTGCGGCGGCACCCGGACCCGCGCCCCCACCCGGCGCTCGGACACTCCCCGATCGGCTACGTCGCCACCGCGCTCTGGACCGAACTCACCGCCCTCGCCATCGCACCGGCCGCCGCCGAGACCACCGCCACCGCGCTGCTGCGCGCGATCGCCGACCACGCCGTGGACGCGGCGCTCGCCCCGGGCAACGAGCGCGCCCCGCGCGACGACCTGTATGTGACCGACCCCGCCCACATCGGCCCGCACCGCCGGGCGGTCTGGTTCCAGCGTTCCGGCCCACACGGCCCGCACGGCCCGCACGGCCCGCACCGGCCACACGGCCCCCGCGACCTGCTCACCCCGGTCGGCCCACGCAGCGGGTACGCCCCCCGCGGCCCGATCACCGCCGCGTTCGCGCCCCACGAGCCGTAGCCGCCCGCACTGCCGGACCGCGCGCCCGCCCGCCCGCTCAGCGTGCGACCTGGAGGCCGTGGCACACCCAGCTCAGCCGGTCCGGCCCGCCGTACGGCGGCCGGTCGTGGTACGTCCCGTCCGCCACCGACATGTTGACGATCAGGTACGCGTGCCACTCGGACCCGACCCCGTGCAGGTCCGCGTAGACCAGCTCGTCCTCCACGTACCAGTCCACGGAGTTCGCGCCGAGCACCACGCGCATGCCGAAGGTCGCCCCCGGACCGATCCCGGCGCTCGCGCCGTGCCAGTACCGGTAGCCGCCCCGGACGTGGTTGGAGATCTCCAGCAGGTCCGGGTTGTCCGGGTGGTACTCGAAGACGTCCACCTCGTTGCCGCCGTCCCGCCAGGTCCAGATGGCCGGCCAGGCGCCCAGCTCGACGGGCAGCGTCACGCTCGCCGTCAGCACGTCCCCGGCACGGAGCTGAAAGCCGTCCGGACTGCCCTCGGTGGTCAGCAGGTTGCAGTTCCACAGCCCGCCGCTGTGCCGCCTGGTCGCGGTGAACACCCCGTCGGGGCAGTAGTCGCGGCTGAGGTAGTCGAGTTTGTGGTCGCTCCGGTTGGTCGGTCCCATCCGGGGATAGGCGCTGCTGCGCCCGGCGATCCACTGACTGGTCGAAGTGAAGTCCGCGTCGAACACGACCGCCACGGCCGCCTCCCCGAAGCTCCGGTGTCCCGGCGGTCCACACCGGCGGGCACACAGAGTGAGTTACCCGATACCCTCCGCAGTATGCGGAGCGAATCGTTCGACCATGGACGAGCGTGCGATTCGGGAACGGCGCGGCCGGTCAGCCAACGGGCGCCGCTCCCCCGGCACCGAGCCGGTCGGTCACCGAGACCACCCCGTCCACCGAGCGGCACAGGTTGAGCACGATCGGCACCAAGTGCGGCTCGGGCACGCTGCCGCTGAGCACCACCCGCCCCTGGTTGACCTCCACCCCGACCTCCGCCGGGCTGACCCCGTCGATCCGGCCGAGCACCTCCTCGACGATCTCCCGCCGGATCACCATGTCCTCGCGCAGGAACACCCGCAGCAGGTCACCGCGGCTGACCACGCCGATGACCCGCCCCTCCTCGTCCAGCACCGGCAGCCGCTTCAGGCCGTGCCGGCTCATCAGCCGGGCCGCCGCGACCACACTGGTGTCGGGCACGGTGCAGACCGGCTGCGCCGTCATCAGGTCGGCCGCGGTCACCTCGCCGTCCGGGCCCGCCTGCGCCGACTCGGGCGCGGGCAGCAGGCTGGCCGAGTCCTCCTGCGCGGCCAGGGTGCGCAGCAGGTCGGCCTCCGAGACCACACCGAGCGGCCGCCCCTCCGGGTCCACCACCGGTACGCCGGTGATGTCGTACTCGCTCAGCAGCGCCACGATCTCCCGGAATCCGGTCTCGGGCGAGACCAGGACCACGGGGCTGGTCATCACGGATTCGACGGTGGCATGCCGCACGCCGGTTCACCTCGTCCAACGATGCTGGTCCGACCCGGCACGGACCGGCCGGTACCGGCAGCATCGCTCGCGGCGGCCGCGATCGCCAGGGGCCAAGGGGCCGAACGGGTGGGACCTTGGGCCCTGACCTGCAAACACGTCCCCTGCCCCGCACCCCGGCCGTCGAGCGAGCCGCCCGGGCGAGCACCCGGGTGGAGGCGCTGCTCGACAACGGCACCAGGCTCGGCCCGCCGCGCCGGGCCCACGCGTTCAGCCCGCGGTCTTCGGCCGGCGGGACGGCTCCCGCTCGTAGTCCGGCAGTTCGACGCTGCTGACCTGCTTGCCCAGCTCCAGCATCTTCTCCAGCACCCAGCGCCGGTTGAGCAGCGCGTTGCGGAACCGCAGCCCCGTGGCCGTGCGCGGCGCGAGGAACGGCCCGGTCCGGTCCCCGCCCTTCTGGCAGCCCTGCGCGTAGCCGCGCAGCAGCTTCTCGTACCGCTCGAAGGCGGCCCGGTGGTCGCCGCGCGCCCGGGCCAGCTCGCCCGCCAGGACGTACGCGGCCACCACCGCCGTTCCGGTGCCCATGCCGCCGATGGTCGCGCCGCAGGCCGCGTCGCCGATCAGGGCGATCCGGCCGGTCGACCAGGCGGGCACGTCGGCACGGCTGATCGAGTCGAAGTACGGCTCGGGAGCGGCGTCCAGGCTCTCCAGCAGCTGCGGCACCCGCCAGCCGAGGCCCGCGAAGGCGGCCCGGACCAGTGCCTTCTGCCGTGCCGGGTCGTGGCGGTCGTAGCGCAGTTCGGGCGAGGCGAAGAGGCAGAACGCACCGGCCCGGGCCGGGTCCCGGTGGGCGGAGCCGACGGACATCAGCCGGCCGGGGACGTTGAGGCCGACCCCGCCGACCGGCAGCCCGAGCTCGTTGGGCAGCTGCCAGGTCGCCGCGTAGTAGCCGAGGTGGCGGACGTAGCGCCGCTCGGGGCCGAAGGCGAGCCGGCGGACGTTGGAGTGCAGTCCGTCGGCACCGATCACCAGGTCGAACTCGCGCGGCGCCCCGCGCCGGAAGGCGACCCGGACCCCGCTCGGGGTCTCCTCCAGCGCCGTGATCGAGTCGCCGAAGACGTACTCGGCGCGGACGCTGCTGTGCCGGTGCAGTAGCTGGGCCAGCTCCCCGCGCGGGACCTCCAGGTCGCCACCGGCGAACTCGGCGGGCAGGTGCAGCAGGCGGCGCCCGTCGGGGCCCACGAAGGTCATCGGGCTGCCGCCGGTGCCGAGCGCGCGCAGTTCCTCCAGGACGCCCATCCGCTCCAGCACGGTCAGGTGGGTGCGGCCGCGGAAGTCGACGTCCTGACCGCCGTCGCGCAGTGCGGGGGCCAGCTCGACCACGGTCACCTCGAAGCCGTACCGGCCCAGCCAGTGGGCCAGCGCGGGGCCGGCGATGCTCGCGCCCGAGATCAGGACCTTGGTGCTCACGGAAACCACTCCGTCCGAGGGTCGGGAAACTGTGTCTGGCGGACACTATTTATTGCTGTGTACGGTAGACACAGTTGGATCGGGAGGGCAACCCCCGGGTGGAAGCCCCGGGGCGAAGACACGGCCGGCAGCCCGGGACGGAACCTGGACGGGCCCCGGGACGGGAGCGGATGATGGCCGAGGCGGCGAACGACACGGTGCGGCTGCTCTGGGGGCCGCCGGCCAAGCCCACCCGGGGGCCGAAGCCCGCCCTCAGCCTGGAGCGGATCGCCGCAGCCGGGGTCGAGGCCGCCGATGCGGAGGGGCTCGGCACGGTCTCCATGCAGAAGGTGGCCGGGCAGCTCGGCTTCACCAAGATGTCGCTCTACCGCTATGTCCCCGGCAAGGCCGAACTGATCGCCCTGATGGTCGAATCGGCCGTCGACGCGCCCCCCGCGGCGCCGGAGGGCACCGGCTGGCGGGAGCAACTCACCGTCTGGGCCCACCACCTGGCCGAATCCTTCGCCCGGCACCCGTGGCTGCTGGACGCCACCGTCGGCGCGCGGGCGCTCGGTCCGAAGGAACTCGCCTGGCTGGAGCAGGTGGTGGCGGCACTCGACGGCCACGGGCTGACCGGGCCCGAACGGATGGACGCCGCCGTCCTGCTCACCGGGCACGTGCGCGGGATCGCCGCGCAGTCCCGCGCCGCCGGCCCGGGCGGCAATCCGGAGGCCGAACTCCTCGCCGCCCTCGGCACCGTGGTCCGGGAGCACGCCGACCGCTTCCCCGCCGTCGCCGCCGCCATGGCCGACCCGGGCGGTCGCGACCAGGCGCTGGAGTTCGGCCTGGAGCGCATCCTGGACGGACTGGCCGCCCTGATCGAGCGCCGTGCGGAGACCGTCTGACCCGCGGAGCCCGCCCGGCCCGGCGGGTCACGTCCCGGAAAAACCGCTCGGACCGACACCCTGCCGCTCGCTAGGATCGCGCCCCATGGCGATGTTCGTGCACCTGACCGCCGCGGCGAACGCGCCGCGCATCCGCCGCGCCGGAATCCGCGCCGACAGCCGGGGCCAGGGCGGCGTGCGCGGGGTGTACTGCTTCCCCGTGCTGCCCTCGTACACGCTGACCCACCAGTGGCTGCGCGAGCTGGCCCGGTTCGGCCCCAAGGGAGCGCTGATCGCGGTGCACCTCCGGCTGGACGACGAGCAGGAGGTCCTCACCGGGCACTACCGCGACCGTGCCCGGGCCGCCCAGCAGCCGCTGCGGGCCGCCGAGGCGGTCCGGCGGATCGGCGCACTGGCCGACCCTCGCGGCTGGGAGGTGTTCCTGCCGCGCGCGGTCGGCGCCCGCGAGGTGCACCGGGTCCGCGCCGTGCCGCAGGTCACCGGCTGGCGCTACCTCCCGGGCGCCCACGGCACCCGGCCCTGCACCTGTTTCGGATGCCGCATCTACGGCGAGTACGGCAGCCGCCGGCTGCGCGAGCGCCACCCGCACCCGCTGGACGGCCCGCCGCCGCCCGTCCCCGTGCTGCTCGCGCGGATCGCGGCAGCCGGCGAACCGGGCGATCCTGCCGAACTGCGCTCCGCGCTGCACTGGTTCGGTCTGCGCCGACGCGGCCCGGTGGACCGCCTCGCCCGCCTGACCGCCCACCCGGACCCGGAGGTGCGGAAGGACCTCGTCTGGGCCGTCGGCCACTGGTCCACCCCGGGCGTCGCCGAACTGCTGGACGGCTTGGCGGGCGATCCGCACCCGAAGGTCCGCGAGGCCGTCGCGGCGGTCCGGGGCGACTGAGGCCCCGGCCGCCGTCGGGTCGTGCGCCGGCGTCAGGAGACGCGCTTGAGCTGCCAGGAGTTCTTCTCAAGGCTCGGCACCGCGGAGTAGTTGCAGCCAGAGCTGTAGTAGCTGCTCACGATCGTCCAGCCGGCCGGCGGCCAGGTGGAGGCGCAGGCGTTGACCACGGTGCCGACCGGGTAGCCGGTGAGCTGCATGATCTTCTTGGTGTTCGGGTTGAACCCGGAGCCGCAGCCGCCGCTGTTCCACCACTGGACGTCCACGTAGCCGCCCGGCGTCAGCGAGGAGGAGCAGATGGTGCTGGTGTCACCGGGCGCGGCCTGGGCCGTCCCCATGGTCAGGGTCAGTGCGGCGGCGGTACAGCCCAGGGTCAGCGCGGCGGCGCGAAGGCGTGTCACGGGGGTCGGCTCCTCTCGGTGACGCGGCGCGTCCGCGTCCCGCCCATTCCTATCCGTGCCGCCGCGTCGACGGACAGCGACTTTCCGGCCCGACCTGCGGCGCGTTCTCGCCCCTGCCGCCGGGATCGGCCCCACCGTCACACCGCTGACCTGCGCGATCTCCTGTCGACGTGCCCGTTCGCCCGATCCGGGTGATCATGGGACGAACCGCGTCATCGGTGATTCGGCGCACCGGGCCGTCGGCCCGGCGAGCGCCCGGAAGGTGGACCGCGATGTTCCAGCTCCTGTGGATTCTGCTCATCGGCTTCGTTCTGGGCGTGATCGCCAAGCTGGTCCTGCGCGGACCGCAGTCGATTCCCTGGTGGCTGACCATGCTGCTCGGCGCCGCCGGGGCCTTGCTCGGCAACGCCGTCTCCGGCTGGATCGGCGTCCGCCACACCTCGGGCGTCGACTGGATCCGCCATATCCTGCAGCTCGCCTTCGCCGTCGCCCTGGTGGCCGTGGTCTCCCCTGCGTGGAGCAGGTCCCACCAGAACCGCTGACCGGCCCCGGGCCCGGATCGCCGGTCGGACGAGCCGTTCCCGGCCGACGTGCGCCGACGCGGCCGCGCCGTTCAGCCCACGTGCACGGCCGGGCGACGCGAGCGGTCCGGTTCGGCTTCGCGCAGTACCTCACGGGTGACGGGGGCGATCTCGCCCTGTCCGAACAGGAAGAACCGCAGGAACTGGGCGAAGGGGTTGCCCTCGGTCCACTCGAAGTAGATGTGCGGCTGTTGCCCGGTGAGGTCGCGGACCTGGAGCAGCAGGGCGGCCAGTGCGTTGGGCACGCTGGAGCTCTCCAGCGTCAGCACTCGGTAGCGGTCGTGCAGCACCTCGCCGCGCACGGTCAGTTCGGCCTCGAAGTCGGACGGGTCGAGCACGGTGACCTCGACGAAGACCAGGTCGTCCTCGGCCGGGATGTCGTTGTCCCGCCGGATCTGGTGGATCTTGTCGCGGTACTCGGCGAGGTCCCGGCTGTTCGGCTCGTTGGCGATCAGCCTCAGCGGGCGGTGGGTGTAGTCCCGGACGAACCGCCCGGCGACGTCGTCCAGCACCACGTTGGTGACACGCAGTTCGAAGGCGCGCTTGAGCCGGGAGAGGAAGGAGACCAGCATGATGCCCGCGATGAAGCAGGCACCGATCTTGACGCCGTCCGGCCGCTCGGCGATGTTCACCGCCGTGGTGTAGAGGAACACCGCAGCGATCACCGCGAAGCCGGTCCGCCAGCGGCGCTGCCCGGCCTTGTGGGCGGCGATGGTGACGGCGATGGCGGCGGAACTGATCAGCACCAGCACGCCGGTCGCGTACGCGCCGCCCTGGGCGTCCACGTTGGCGTCGAAGATCCAGGTCACCAGGAAGGCGATCAGGGTGAGCACGATGACGGTCGGTCGCACCGCACGGGCCCAGTGCGGGGCCATGCCGTAGCGGGGCAGGTAGCGCGGCATCAGGTTGAGCAGACCGGCCATCGCGGAGGCCCCGGCGAACCAGAGGATGGCGATGGTGGAGAGGTCGTAGACGCTCCCGAAGGTGCTGCCCAGGTACTCGTGGGCCAGGTAGGCGAGCGCCCGCCCGTTGGCCTGGCCGCCGGTCTTGAACTGGTCGGCCGGGATGAGCAGCGTGGTGATGAAGCTGGTGGTGATCAGGAACACGCTCATGATCGCGGCGGCGGTGGTCAGCAGCTTGCGGGCACCGCGGATGCGGCCGGTGGGCTTCTCCTCGGTGTCGTCCGGGTCGCCCTCGATGTGCGGCATCACGGCGACGCCGGTCTCGAAGCCGGACAGGCCGAGCGCCAGCTTCGGGAAGACGATGAGCGCGACGCCGATCATCGCGAACACGTTGCCGTGCTCCACGACCAGCGCGTCCGTCCAGGCGCTGAACACGTGCGGGGCCTTGAGCACGTGCCACAGCCCGTTGGCCACCACCACCACGTTCAGCGTGAGGTACACCGCGACCAGCACCACGGCCAGGCCGATCGCCTCGCTGAAGCCCTTGAGGAAGACCGCGCCGAGCAACGCGATCATGATCATGGTCAGCGTGATCTGCTTGCCGGTCAGGGCGCTGTGCAGGTGCGGGTTCTCGACCAGGTGCGCGCTGGCGTCGGCGGCGGACAGGGTGATGGTGATCATGAAGTCGGTGGCCGCGAAACCCAGCAGGGTGAGCACGAAGAGCTTGCCCTGCCAGAACGACAGCAGCCGTTCCAGCATCGCGATCGAGCCCTCGCCGTGCGGGCTCTCCTGGGCGACCCTCCGGTAGACGGGCAGTGCGCCGAGCAGGGTGACGACCACCAGCACGATGGTCGCCAGCGGCGAGACCAGGCCGGCCGCGAGCGCGGCGATGCCGGGCTGGTAGCCGAGCGTGGAGAAGTAGTCCAGGCCGGTCAGGCACATGACCCGCCACCAGCGCTGCCCCTTCTCCCGCGACGGTTGGGCGTGCGGGCCGGGGTGCTGTTTGGCCATGTCGGCCAGGCCTTCCAGCATCCAGGCCCGGAACCGCTGGCGCCGGGAGGACGGCCCCGCCCCCGGTTCGGCCGACCCCGACGAAACCACGTGCACCCCTGTCCACGACTCGGCCGGGCGCGCACCGCTCCGGCCCCCCTGTGGCCGCCGGACGGCGGGCCTGGTCAGGCTAGGGGACCGGCTCGCCGGGGCCGGGCTACCCGGCGGGCCGACACGCCCGGTTGCGCCCGTACGGCCCTCCCCGGTGGCAGGCCGTCCCCCGCCGTACACACCAGCCGCACGCGTCGGCCGAACTTCCCGGCCGCCGACC
>NZ_JAHSQD010000261.1 GCF_020103755.1 Streptomyces sp. LS1784 | reverse complement strand
GTGCGGCGGCCCGCGAGCGCTGCGGGGCACTGGCCGCGATCGGGCGGCAGCTGGCCGGGCTCGCCGCCGAGCTGGCCCCGGCACTGGACCGGTACGGGCGGATCAACCGGCTCGCCGCGCTCGCGGCCGGCACCTCCGCCGAGAACCGGCTGCGGATGCGCCTGGAGTCGTACGTCCTGGCGGCCCGGCTGGAGCAGGTCGCGGCGGCGGCCAGCGACCGGCTGGTCCGGATGTCCGGTGGGCGCTACACGCTGGTGCACAGCGACGACCGGGGCGCCGGCACCAAGCGCTCGGGCCTGGCCCTGCGGGTGGTCGACGCCTGGACGGGCACCGAGCGGGACACCGCGACCCTCTCCGGCGGCGAGAGCTTCTTCGCCTCGCTCTCCCTCGCCCTGGGCCTGGCCGACGTGGTCACCGACGAGGCGGGCGGCATGCCGCTGGACACCCTCTTCATCGACGAGGGCTTCGGCACCCTCGACGAGCACGCCCTGGAGGAGGTCATGGACGTCCTGGACGGCCTGCGCGAGCGGGACCGCACGGTCGGCATCGTCAGCCACGTGGCCGACCTGCGCAGCCGCATCCCCGCCCAGCTGCTGGTCCGCAAGGGGCGGCACGGCTCGACCCTGGCGCTGGCCGGGCGGGAGGACGCGTAGGGCCGGTCGGCCTGATCGGGGCGGGGATCAGCCAGGGGTCAGCCCGGGGTCAGCCCGAGCAGGCGATCCGCTGCGCCTGCTGCCAGGCGCACACCGGACAGAGGGTGCTGCCCGGCTGGTCGGCGGGCAGTTCGGTCGGCTCGCCGCACAGGACGCAGTCGGCGCGCGGCCCGGTCGCCTCCGGGTCGTGCCGCAGCGCCGCCTCCGCTCCGCCGTCTGGCCCGAGCTCGCAGACGCCCGTTTCGTGGTTCGTACCGGTGTCGCTCATGCCGCCTTCCTACTCCGCACCCCCGCCCTGCTGCAACACGCTCCGGCCCGGACCCAGCCCGGCGGACGGATGCCGGCGAACAGATTTCAGAAAACGTTCGCTGTAATCCGTCATCTGAAATCTGTTCGCGAGAGTCCGTCCGCTGAAACCCGTCCGTCGCGACCCGCCGCGTCCCACCGAGAACCGCCTTCCCGCCCCGCCCCCCTCCTGTCGCCCCCTCACGCCCGGCGGCTACCGTGACCGGCATGTCCACCGACCTGCACCGACGACTGCTCGCCGCCCACGCCACCACCCCGTCGTACCCCGAGGTGGGCGCCACCCGGGGCGGGGGCGGGCGACTGCCGGACGGCTACGCCCACCTGCGTCGGCGGGTCCACCTGGGGCACGGGCCGGAGGTGCTGGAGCGGGCCGGCCGCTACGTGCTCGGCTGGGGCAGCCAGTTGGGCACCGGCTTCGCGGTGCACCCGGCCGGCCCGGCCAGGGAGGGCGGGACAGTGCTACTGCGGCTGAACCTGCCGGGGAGTCGGTGGCCACGGCTGGTGATCCCCTGCCGGGTGGTGTGGACGGTGGACGAGCCGGGCCGGATCGGGTTCGGCTACGGAACCCTCCCCGGGCATCCGGAGTGCGGCGAGGAGGCGTTCCTGGTGTCGATGGACGCCGACGGCGAGGTGTGGTTCGAGGTCACCGCGTTCTCCCGGCTGTCCGCCTGGTACGCCAGGCTGGGCCGTCCGGTGGCGCTGCTCTGCCAGCACCTGGCGATCGAGCGCTACCTCGCCGCGGTGGCCGCGCACGTCCGCTGAGTCTGCTGAGTCCACCGAGCCCGCCGAGGGCCGCTGGGCCCACCCGCCCGGGCTGCCCGCCGCCGGGCCGTGCCGTGCCCGGGCCTCGCGTCCGGCCCGGCACACGCCCTCGGGCGTCAGCCGAGGAAGGACAGCCGGACGGTCCGGCGCGGGTTGTCCCCGTTGGTGTCGATCAGCACCACCGACTGCCAGACGCCGAGTGCCAGTTGGCCGCCGAGCACCGGCAGGGTGGCGTGCGGGGCGACCAGGCCGGGCACCACGTGGTCCCGGCCGTGGCCGGGGCTGCCGTGCCGGTGACGCCAGCGGTCGTCGGCCGGGAGCAGGTCGCGCAGGATGGCGAGGAAGTCGTCGTCGCTGCCGGAGCCGGTCTCCAGTACCGCGATCCCCGCGGTGGCGTGCGGCACGAAGACGTTGAGCAGGCCGTCGCGCCCGGCGGCCCGTTCGTCGAGGAACGCTGCGCAGCGGTCGGTGATGTCGAGCGCGACCTCGCGGCTGCCGGTGGTGATCTCGAGGGTGGTGCTCTGGAAGGTGGTGGCCGGGAACGATCCGGCCTGGGTGGAGTGGTTGTTGTCCGCCATGGCGCCATCCTGTCCCAGGTCAGCGGGCCGGGCGTACTCCCTCGCGGACTCGCCTTGCCGGGGAGGCAAACTCGCATAAGGTGAAAGGTTCAGACCACAGTGCCCCGGCCATCCGGGCCGCCTGCCCGGACACCGCCCGGACACACCGAAGACCCGGCGGACCGGACGGTCCACCGGGTCGGTTCCCGACCGGGCGGCAGGGAGGGACCCGTGCCGCACCGGCCGGACTAGCCGCGCCCGCCGAAGAGGCTCCGCCGCAGCCGACGCAGCGGAGTCAGCAGCGAGATCCTGGTGTGGCGACGACGGATCGTCGGGGCCTCGGCGCCGCGCGGCGTGAGTTCCCTTATCAACCCGAGCGCCTCGGCGGTGTCCACCGCCGGGAGTGCGGGCGCGCCGAGCACGGCCAGGTGTCGCTCGATCCGGCGGCCGGTCGTGCCGACACCGCACTGGATCGCCGGCACGCGGGGCCGAGTCCGCACTTGCATGTGTTCCATCAGTTTTCCCACCCCTACGAGGCGCCAGGGCCGTGAGGCGAAGACTATCCGTGACGGACGGCCTTCGCGCAACCGTCCTTGGTGTTGTGCCACCGTATCGTGCGGCGTCAACTGACGAAGCACCAGGGGCCGACCCGACCGGTCACGACTAGGCATCAATGATGGTGCACGACCGGCCGTCCGTCACCAGGACCGGCGGTCGCGGGTGCGGCAACCGCGTGCACGACACGCGCCCGGCGCGCCGCAGCGCCCCGGCGGCACCCCGCCCCGCACCCCACCCGTATCCGCCCGCGCCCCACCCTCGTCTCCATATAGGGGACAGCCGTCACATCGACAAAGCGATCACCCAGGCGCCCGCCGGACAGGACCCGTCCGAACGGGGGGCGCTGCCGAGACCGTGAACGCCCGATTTCAGGAAGTGAACACATTCGCGGGATTGACTCCCGCCGATCCTCCAAGCAATATCTGATGCACGCGCCAGTGCCCGCACCGCACTCAAGCGCGTGTTCGAGTGATGAAGAACTCCGGCTCCCGCGAGCCACTGCCCGGCCGCCTCGACGCTGCGGTGGCCAGGCTCGCACGGTGCCCGGACCGGCGGTCGGCCGTAGAGGGTCGGCCGGACCGCCACCTGACTGCCGGTGCCGCCCCGCGAGGGGCCCGGCACCGGCGGTTCCGGGGCCCTCACGCACGCCCTGTCCAGCCCCCGCCCGGACACCGCCAGGCCCCCGCGCCCGGACGCTCCGCCCGGCCCCCCAGGCACCACCGCCCCGCCGCAACCGCCCCCGGGGCCCCGTGCCGGACGTCCGCGCAGGTCGCACCCGGTGGATCGGTACACTCGGCCAGCGTGTCCCTCCTCCTCAGCATCGTGCTCCCGGTCCACGGCGTGGAGCGGTACCTCCCGCGCTGCCTCGACTCGATCCTCGGCGACACCCCCGCCGCGGAGACCCGCTTCGAGGTGATCGCGGTCGACGACCTCTCCCCCGACGGCTCCGGCGCGATCCTGGACGCCTACGCGGCCCGCGACAGTCGCCTGCGGGTGCTGCACCTCACCGAGAACCAGGGCCTCGGCGGCGCCCGCACCGCCGCCCTGCCGCAGGCCCGCGGCCAGTACGTCTGGTTCGTGGACAGCGACGACTGGGTGCCCGAGGGCACGGTCGGCATACTGCTGGACGAGCTGGTGCAGGAGCGCCGCCGGGAGACCCCCGCCGACGTGCTGGTCACCGACTTCACCCACGTCTACCCGGACGGCGGGACGGAGCCGAACCCCTGGCGCCACGTACTGACCGGCTCCCCGCTGGTCGACGGCTGCACCCTGGCCGAGCACCCGGCACTGTTCCAGACGGTGATGTCGGTGTGGAACAAGCTGTTCCGCCGCGAGTTCCTGGACGGCCTCGGCGTCTCCTTCGGCCGCGGCTACTACGAGGACATCTCGGTCACCTACCCGGCGCTGCTGGCCGCCGAGCGGCTGCGCTACCTCGACCGCCCCTGCTACTTCTACCGGCGCGGCCGGGAAGGCGCGATCACGGCCACCGCCTCCCCCAAGCACGCCGACGTGTTCGCCCAGTACGACGCGATCTTCGCCTTCCTGGACCGCCCTGACCGCCCCGGCCGGCCCGTCCCGGACTCGCTGCGCACCCTGGTCTTCGACCGGACCGTCCGCCAGGCGCTGAACGTCTACGACACCCCCGGTCTGGTCCCCACCGACCTGCGCAAGGACTTCTTCCAGCGGATCGCCCGGCACTTCGACCGCCACCGCCCGGCCGGGTACCGCTTCCCCGGCGGGGTGCGCGGCGTGCAGTACCGGCTGGCCGCCCGCGGCGCCCGGATCGCGTACGCCGAGCTGCGCCGCACCGGCCGGCTGCCGCGCGAACTCAAGCGCGGGGCACGGGCGGTGGCGCCGGCGGTGAAGAAGGGAATGCGCAGCGGCGCCCGGTTCACCGCGTACAACGCGTTCCGCCGGCTGCCGCTGGACCCGAACCTCGCGGTCTACGCCGCGTACTGGCACCGGGGTTACGCGTGCAGCCCGGCGGCGATCTACGAGAAGGCGAAGGAACTCGCCCCGCGGATCCGGGGCGTGTGGGTGGTGGAGAACCACGCCCAGGCCGCCACGCTGCCGTCCGGGGTGCCGTACGTGATCGTCAACACCCCCGCCTACCTCAAGGTGATGGCGACCGCCAAGTACTTCGTCAACAACGTCAACTTCCCCCGCACCATGACGAAGCGGCCGGGCACGGTGCACGTCCAGACCCAGCACGGCACCCCGCTCAAGGCGATGGGCATGGACCTGCGCGACCACCCGGCGGCGGCCGAGGGGATGGACTTCGAGCTGCTCCAGGAGGCCGTGGACCGCTGGGACTTCCTGGTCTCCCCCAACCCGCACACCAGCGGGCACTTCGCCCGCGCCTTCCCCGGCCGGTACGAGATGCTGGACACCGGCTACCCGCGCAACGACCGGCTGGCGAACGCCACTTCGGACGAGGTCCGGGCGATGCGGGAGCAGCTTGGGCTGCAACCGGACACCCGGGCGGTGCTGTACGCGCCGACCCACCGCGGCAGCAGGGGCGGCTACGTGCCGCTGCTGGACGTGGCCGCGCTGGCCCGGCAGCTGGGCCCGGACCACACGCTGCTGGTGCGCACCCACTACTTCCACACCGACGGCCCGGGCGACCTGACGGGGGCCGGTACGGAATCGGCGCGGATCGTGGATGTCTCGGCGCACCCGACCGTCGAGGACCTCTACCTCGCGGCGGACGCGCTGGTGACGGACTACTCGTCGATGATGTTCGACTACGCGGTGCTGGACCGGCCGGTGGTGATCTTCGCCCCGGACTGGGAGGAGTACCAGCGGGAACGCGGCGTCTACTTCGACCTGTTCGCGGAGCCGCCGGGCGCGGTCACGGTGGACGCGGACGGGCTGGCGCGGGCGCTGCTGGCGGGCGACCCCGAGCCGGCGGCGCGGGCGCGGTTCCGGGAGAAGTTCTGCGTCTGGGACGACGGCGGGGCGGCGGAACGGGTGGTGCGCCGGGTGTTCCCGGTGGAGAAGCGGTAGGACCCGCGCTGCAGCAGCTCCCCGCACCACAGCAGGGCCCCGGACGGGGCCGGTGTCGCCGGTACGGCGACCGGCCCCGTCGGCGCGAGCTCAGCGCTGGCGGGCGGCCAGGAACTCCTCGAAGGTCAGGACGCCGTCGTGGTTGGTGTCCATGCTGTGGATCAGCGCCTCGGCCATCGAGAGGGTGACGTCGTGGTCGCCCATCTCGTTGGCGGCCAGGGCGTACTCGGCCGCCGTGATCTTGCCGTCGCCGTCCTTGTCGAAGCGGTCGAAAAAGGCCTTGATCGCCTCGGTGGTCTCCATCGTGCCCTCCTGGGTACTGCGGGGTGTTGCTCGGTTCGGACGGCCGTACCCTACCCGGCCGTGGCGCGCGCCACGGTCGCCGGGAGTGGACGGGCGCAGGGGTGGGTGCCGTAGTCTGCGGATCTGATTGCGGGCCCGGGCTCCTCCCGGGCGGTCGTTCATCCAGGGAGGGAATCGTGCTCGACCTCGTCACCAAGTTGGTGCTGAAACCGGTCTCGCGGGGGATCTGGCGGCCGGTCATCGAGGGGATCGAGAACGTGCCGCGCAAGGGCGGGGTGATCCTGGCCAGCAACCACCTGTCCTTCATCGACAGCGTGGTGATCCCGCTGACCGCCCCGCGCCGGGTCCACTTCCTCGCCAAGGCCGAGTACTTCACCGGCACCGGGCTCAAGGGCCGGCTCTCCAAGGGCTTCTTCGAGGCGATCGGCGCGGTTCCGGTCGAACGCGGCACCTACCGTTCCGCTCAGGCCTCGCTGGAGTCGGCGCTGGAGATCCTGGAGGACGGCAAGGCCTTCGGCATCTACCCCGAGGGCACCCGCTCGCTGGACGGCCGGCTCTACCGGGGCAAGACGGGCGTCGCCTGGCTCGCACTGACCGCGGGCGTGCCGGTGGTCCCGGTGGCGCTGGAGGGTCCGGAGCAGATCCTGCCGGTGGGCAAGCGCGTGCCACGGCTGAAGAAGGTGACGGTCCGCTTCGGCGAACCCCTGCACTTCGACGAGCTGCACGGGCAGGCCCGCTCGCTGAAGGCCCGTCGGCAGGTGACCGACGAGGTGATGGCCGCCATCCAGCGGCTCTCCGGCCAGGAGGTCGCGGAGAGCTACAACGAGGTCCCGAAGGCGGCCTGACCGCCGCTCCGTCGCCGCGCGGCCGCCCTGCGCACGGTCACGACCGCGATGGACGCGACCACGATGTGGCGCGACCGCACTGTGGCGCGGGCGCCGTGGGCGCACCAACCGTGCCCCGGCCCGTCACACGTGCCCGAGCCCGGCCGGTTCCGGCCGGCCGGCGACCTCCGGCACCTCCCGGCGCAGCAGCGCCGCGTACCGGCCGTCCAGCGCCACCAGCTCCTCGTGGGTACCGAGTTCGACCACCTCGCCGTGGTCCAGGACGGCGATCTGGTCGGCGGCCCGGACGGTGGAGAGCCGGTGCGCGATGGTGATCGTGGTACGGCCGGCGGCCAAGGCGTCCACGGCCTGCTGGACGGCGCGCTCGGTGCGGTTGTCGAGCGCGCTGGTGGCCTCGTCGAGGATGAGCACCGGCGGGTTGCGCAGGATCGTCCGGGCGAGTGCGAGGCGCTGCTTCTCGCCACCGGAGAAGCGGTAGCCACGCTCGCCGACCAGGGTGTCGTAGCCGTCCGGGAGCGCGGCGATGGCGTCGTGGATCTGCGCGGCCCGGGCGGCCTCGACCAGTTCGGCGTCGCTGGCGCCGGGCTTGGCGAAGCGCAGGTTCTCGGCGACCGAGGCGTGGAAGAGGTAGGTCTCCTGGGAGACCACGCCGACCGCGCGGGCCAGGGTGTCGAAGGACAGCTCGCGCACGTCCACGCCGTCCAGGGTGACCCGCCCGCCGGTGACGTCGTACAGCCGCGGGACGAGGTAGCTGAGGGTCGTCTTGCCGGAGCCGGTCTCGCCGACCACGGCCAGTGAGCTCCCGGCCGGGACCTCCAGGTCGACGCCGGCCAGGGTCGGGCGCTCCTGCGCCGGGTCGTAGCGGAAGTCGACGCCCTTGAAGCGGACCTCGCCGCGGATGTCGGTCAGGGTGACCGGGTCGGCCGGCTCGTCGATCTCCACCGGCAGGTCGAGGTACTCGAAGATGCGCTGGAAGAGCGCGAGCGAGGTCTGCACGTCCACACCGGTGGAGAGCAGGCTGACCGTCGGGCGGAAGAGGCCCTGCTGGAGGGTGACGAAGGCGACCAGGGTGCCGACCGAGACGATCGGCGCGCCGGCGGCGGAGGTCAGCCCGGCCGCCCAGTAGATCAGCGCGGGCATCGCGGCCATCACGATCTGGATGGTGTTCATCCGCCAGCGCCCGGCCATACTGGACCGCACCTCCAGGTCGGCGAGCTGGTCGGACTGCTCGGTGAACTCACGGGCGAGGGAACCGGATCGGCCCATGGTGCGGCCGAGCAGGATGCCGCTGACCGAGAGCGACTCCTGGACCGCCGAGCTCATCGCGGCCAGCTGCTTCTGCCGCTCGGTGGTGATCTTCTTGCGCTCCTGGCCGACCCGGCGGCTGATCCAGACGAACAGCGGGAGCAGCAGCAGCGAGACGATGGTCAGCCGCCAGTCGAGGGCGGCCATGGCGACGACGGAGGCGACCACCGCGGTCAGGTTGGAGACCAGGCTGGTCGCGGTGGAGGTCACCGTGGACTGCATGCCGCCGATGTCGTTGGCGATCCGGGACTGCACCTCGCCGGTGCGGGTGCGGGTGAAGAAGGCCAGCGACTGCCGCTGGAGGTGGCCGTAGACGGCGGTGCGCAGGTCGTGCATCACGCGCTGGCCGACGGTGGTGGAGATCAGCGTCTGGAGGACGTTGAAGATGCTGTTCACCACGGCGGTCAGGATCATCCCGAGCGCGAGCAGGCTGAGCAGCCCGGTGCGGCCCTGCGGGATGGCGGTGTCCAGGACGGCCTTGAGCAGGAACGGCGAGACGACCGAGACCACGGCGGAGGCGGCGACCAGCAACCCGACAACGGCCAGGCGGCCCCGGTACGGGCGGAAGAGCCCGAGGATGCGGCGCCACTCGGCCGGCGGGCGGGGTTCGCCCTCGGCGCGTTCGGGCGGGGTCCAGTCGATGGCGGTGGGCCTCAAGGACGGGCCTCCCTGGGTGGGACGGTCGGGCGGACGGTCAAGCGCGGCTCAGCATAGCGAGGATAGCTCATAGTTAGACAAGCTAATAGTGAGGGTTGCTCTATTCCTCGGCGTCCGCACCGGAGCCGATCCGCCCCGCGCCGGGCCGGGGCCGAAAGCCCCGCGCCCGACACCTGGCGCCCGACCGCCCGACCGCCCGACCGCCCGACCGCCCGACCGTCAGTTGGCCCGGTAGGTGCGCGCCGCCTTCGAGGAGAGCCCGCCCAGCTTGCCCGAGGGCAGCACCCGGGCGATGGCCACGGCAACCTTGTACCGCTTGCCCGGCACGGACACGGACCGGCCGCGGGCCAGGTCGCGCATCGCCTCGTCCACCACCCGCTCCGCGGAGAGCCAGGACCAGGACGGGATGTTGCCGGTGCCCATGCCGGCCCGCTGGTGGAACTCCGTCCGGGTGAAGCCCGGGCACAGCGCCATCATCCGCACGCCCGTACCGCCGAGGTCGCGCAGCACACCCTGGGTGAAGCTGACCACCCAGGCCTTGCTCGCGCCGTACGTGCCACGCGGCAGGAAGGCCGCCACCGAGGCGACGTTGACGATCGCGCCGCGGCCACGCTCCCGCATGCCGGGCAGGGCGGCCGTGGTCAGCCGCAGGATCGCCTCGATGTGCACCTTCAGCATGGCCAGCTCGTCCTGGAGCGGGACAGCCCCGAAGGCGCCCTTGTTGCCGAAGCCGGCGTTGTTGACCAGCAGGTCCACCGGTCGGGCGGAGTCGGCGAGCCGCGCCTCCACGGCTCCGATGCCCTCGTCGGTCGCGAGGTCGGCGGTCAGCACCTCCGCCTCGATGCCGTACCTGCCGTGCAGGTCGGCGGCGGCGCTCTCCAGGCGCTCGGTGTCCCGGGCCACCAGGACGAGCTGGTAGCCGCTGCGGGCGAGCCGGCGGGCGAAGGCGGCTCCGATGCCGGCGGTCGCGCCGGTGATCAAGGCTGTGGTCATACCCCGACCGTACCGACTCCCCGCAGCCGCGCCCACACCCACGGAAACGCCCCGGCTCAGGACGCGGCCGGATACGACCTGCTGCCGGTGGCCAGGCGCACGACCTGGTACTGCAACCTAGACGGCGACGGCCTTGGCGCGGTCCGCGGCGATGTGCACCGCGAGGCCGGCGAGGACGGTGCCCATCACGTAGCGCTGGATCCGCAGCCAGCCGGGGCGGCGGTTGAGGAAGGCCGCGATACTGCCCGCGCTCACCGCGATCAGGCCGTTGACGGTGATCGCGATCACGATCTGGATCAGGCCCAGCAACAGGCTCTGCACCGCGACGTGACCGCGTTCCGGAGCCACGAACTGGGGCAGCAGCGAGATGTACATGATGGCGATCTTGGGGTTGAGCAGACAGGTCAGGAAGCCCATCGCGAACAGCCGGCGCGGCGGGTCCGGCGGCAGCTGCTGCGGGGCGAAGACCGCCGTGCCGCCCGGCTTGACCGCCTTCCAGGCCAGCCAGAGCAGGTATCCGGCGCCGGCCAGCTTGATCGCGGTGTAGAGGGCGGGCACCACCGAGAACACCGCGGCCACCCCCGCCGTCACCGCGACCAGGTAGACCAGGAAGCCGGCCGCGACCCCGACCAGCGAGACCAGCCCGGCGCGGCGGCCCTGCGCGATCGAGCGCGAGACCAGGTAGATCATGTTGGGCCCGGGCGACAGCACCATGCCCAGGGCCACGGCGGCGATCCCGAGCACGGCCCGGCCGTCCACGGCGGAGGTCAACGCGTCCATGCGAGGAGGCTAGAGCGGGCAATCGGGTCGATGCAATGATGGCTTTGCACTCGGTGCAATGTGCGCGGGCCGCTGTGCGGGACCTCTGGAGGGCCGACCGCCGATGGACGACTACCGACTGATCGCCGACCAGGTCGCCGCCGAGATCGCGGGCGGGCGGCTGCGGCCCGGCCGGCAGCTGCCCACCCAGCGCGCGTTCGCCCGCAGCCGGGGAATCGCCAACTCGACGGCGGGACGGGTCTACCGGGAACTGGCCCGGCGCGGGCTGACCGTCGGGGAGGTCGGGCGCGGGACCTTCGTCCGGGCCGGACGCGCACCGGACGGCGCCCGGGTGGCACTCGCGGAGCCGGCCGCCGCCCTCGTGGACCTGGAACTCAACTACCCCTCCGTCCCCGGGCAGGCCGAACTGCTGGCGAGCGGACTGGCGCCGCTGCTGCGACCGGACGCGCTGGGCGACGCGCTGCGGCCGGCCGGCGCGGCCGGAACGGGC
>NZ_JAHSQD010000260.1 GCF_020103755.1 Streptomyces sp. LS1784 | reverse complement strand
CGCAGAGCGTGCGTGAGGCCGTGCGCACCCGGCCCTGGGAGGAGGCCCGGCGACGGGCCGTCGAGCGGGTCGGCACCACCGGGTGGGCGGGCCACTGGGCGCTCACCGGCGGCGAGCTCGGCCCGGTCACCACCCCGCTCGCCGACCGGCTGCGCAACGCCGTGCTCGACCGGCTCGCCCCCGAGGCCGACCGGGAGGCCGACGTCGCCGTGGCCGAGGAGGCCCGGGCCCGTCGCACCACCGTCCGGCTCGCTCTGCTGGACGCCGTGCGCGGCCAGCACGACGCGCCGTGGTTCGCCGCCTTCGAGGCCGCCGGGGCGAGCGCCGACGCCGTCGCACCGCTCGCCGAGCTGGCCCGGGAGGTCGGCTGGTGGTGGCCGTACCGCGAGGTGGCCCTGCTCAGCGAGCGGCCGACCACCCTGCACCGCGACGAGGCCGGACGGCTCGACCGGGCGGACGGGCCCGCCCTGGAGTACGCCGACGGCTTCGCCCTGCACGCCTGGCGCGGTATGCCCGTCCCGCCGGAGTTCCTGGCCGGTCTGGCCGAGGTGACCGTCGAACGGATCCGCACCGAGGAGAACGCCGAGCTGCGCCGCGTCCTGCTGGAGCACTACGGCTACGAGCGCTACCTGGCCGACTCCGGCGCCGAGCCCGTCCACCGGGACGAGACCGGTGTGCTCTGGCGGATCGTCCTGCCCGACGACGAGCCGGTGGTGATGGTCGAGGTGGTCAACTCCACCCCCGAGCCGGACGGCACCCACCGCACCTACTGGCTGCGCGTCCCCCCGAGCACCCGTACCGCGCGCGCCGGGGTCGCCTGGACCTTCGGCATACCCGAGAGCGCCTACCACCCGCAGCGCGAGACCTGATCGCAGGCGCCCTCCGGCATCCGGAGCAGGCCCCTGAGCTGCGCGTGTTGACCCTTACCCCACGTCAGGCCGCACGGTGGGGGCGCAGCGAACGCACGGACGATCGGAGGGACGCATGAGCTGGTCGGTGGGCCAGGTCTCCGGCTTCGCCGGGGTCACGATCCGGACCCTGCACTACTACGACCGGTCCGGGCTGCTCTCGCCCAGTGAGCGCAGCCCGGCCGGGTACCGGCTCTACAACGGTGCGGACCTCGCCAGGCTCCAGCAGATCCTCTTCTACCGGGAGCTCGGATTCCCACTCGACGAGATCGCCGACATCCTGGCGGATCCGCAGGCCAACGCGCTCGACCACCTGCTGGCGAGACGACAGGCACTCAGCGAGCAGATCGCACGGTTGCAGAAGCTGGTCGATGTCGCCGAACGGGCCATCGAGGTCCAGCGCACCGGGGGTGTCGAGCTGACGCCGGACGAGCGCTTCGAGGTCTTCGGGGACGTGGTCTTCGACCTCAGCTACGCGGCCGACGCCCACCTCAAGTGGGGCGAGCGGGACAGCCACCAGGAGGCCCTGGCCCGCGCCGCCACCCACTCCAAGGAGGACTGGCAGCAGCTGATGGCGGAGGCCGCCGAGTGGCGCGGCCGCTTGCTGGAGGCCTTCGACGAGGGGCTGCCGGTCGACCACCCGACGGTGCTCGACCTCGCCGAGCAGCACCGGCAGCACATCACCCGGTGGTTCACGCCCTGCCCACCGGAGATGCACTGCCGGATCGCCGACGACTACGAGGCGGACGCCCGGGCCTTCGCCCTCGTCGTCCCGCCGGCCGAGCAGCGCCCGGGCCTGGCCGGCTACCTCCGTGCTGCCATCGGAGCCAACGCCGAGCGCCGCAACGAGAGCGACCTCGACGAGGTGGCCCGATGAGGATCCTCGCCATGGCCGCCGGATCGCACGGCGACGTCGCCCCCTACACCGGTCTCGGGGGGCACCTGCGCCGCGAGGGGCACGAAGTCGTGCTAGCGGCGCCCGAGACCTTCCGCGAGCTGGTGGTCGGCAGCGGCCTCGCCTTCCGCCCGCTCCCGGTCGATCCGCGCGGGGCGGGCACCGAGTCGACGACCGGGCGCTCGGAACTGCTCGCCCGGGCCGCGGCGTTCATCGGGCAGCTGGGTGACGGGCTCGCGGACGCTGCGGCGCCCGGCGCCGATCTGCTCCTGCTGAGCACCACCACCGCGCCGCTGGGCTGGCACCTCGCGGAGGCGATGGACGCCCCCAGCATGGGGGTCTACCTGCAACCCACGCTGCCGACGAGAGAGTTCCCGCCGGTCGTCGGAGGCGGGCGCTCGCTGGGGAGCTGGGGCAACCGGGCGGCGGGGGCGCTCGGCCAGCGGGTCGTCGACCGCCTGCACGCCGAGACCGCACGCCGGCTGCGGTCGCGGCTGGGCCTTCCGGCGCTCTCCCAGACCGCGCGCCGGCAGGCTGTGGAGCGGGCGCACTGGCCGGTGCTGCACGGTTTCAGCCCGACCGTCGTACCGCGCCCGGCCGACTGGCGGGAGGAGCTGCGGGTGGTCGGCAACTGGTGGCCGCACGTGGCGGAGGACTACTGCCTCCCGGCCGAGGTCGAGGACTTCCTGCAGGCCGGTCCGCCGCCGGTGTTCATCGGCTTCGGCAGCATGGCGGCGGGGCAGGGCGAGCGGCTGAGCGCCCTGGCGGCGGAGGCCCTGCGGCGGGCCGGCGTCCGGGGCGTGGTGCAGGCCGGCTGGGCCGGGATCGCCGGCGAGGGTGGCGACGTGCTGACGGTCGGCGAACTGCCGCACGCGCGGCTGTTTCCCCGCATGGCGGCCGTCGTGCACCACGCGGGTGCGGGCACGGCGGCCGCGACGCTGCGCGCGGGCGTGCCGAGCGTCCCGGTCCCGGTGACGGCGGACCAGCCGTTCTGGGCCGGTCGGCTCACCCGGCTCGGTGCCGCCACCGCTCCCGTCCGGTTCGCCGACCTCACCGCTGACCGGCTGGCGGAGGCCATCCGTCAGGCCGTCGAGCAGCGGCGGCTGCGGGACCGGGCGCAGGAGGTGGCCCGCGCGATGGCGAAGGAGGACGGTGCGGGCCGGGTCGCGGAGGCGGTGGCGGCATTGGGCCGGTAGGGGAGGCGGGGAACGGGCCACTGCGGGGGCCTCAGGCCAGGGCCCGCTCCAGCCAGTCGAGCAGCACGGTGTTGCGCAACTGCGGTGCCATGGGGGCGCAGCGGTCGCCGACGCCCTGCGCGGCGGTGAGGACGGTGTGTTGTTCCGGACCTCGGAGGAGGTGATGGGGCGGGTGTCTGGCCCGGGACGAGGGAATCGGTCGCGCAGCCGAGGAGGAGGGTCGGACAGGTGACGAGGTGTGCCACGTCGTCGCAGCGGAAGCGGCGGATGGCACGGGCGAGTTGCCGGAGGCCCTGGGGCGCGCGTCCGGTGTGGGCGTCGTGGAGGAAGCGGGTGTCGAAGATCTCGGCGCGCGGGTGGGACGGCGCTCAGGCTGATCCGGCGGAGTCAGCGGACGGGCGGGCAGTCCGATGTCCAGCAGTCGGTCGGTGGCTGCGGTGGCTGCGGTGGCCGCGGTGGTCGCGGTGGTTCTGATGGTCACGGCGGTCACGGCTCGGCCCGTTCCGGTCAGGCCCGCAGGCCGTGGCGCTTGGTGTACACCAGGTGGAAGACGAACAGCGGCGCGGCGATCACCGGCCAGCTCAGGTTCATGGCCGCCGGGGCGGCATCGATGGGCAGGAGGTACGCGAAGGCCAGTTGGGCGAGAGCGTTGAGCAGGCTGGCCGTGCCCCAGACCGCGGTGAGCACCCGGGCACCGTGACGGAACGCCGGATCCTGCTCCCAGCGCTCCTCCCAGGCGCGCAGCCCCTCCTCGCCCGCCTTGGCCCGCACGAAGGAACGGAAGACGAGCATCAGAGCCGGCCGGCCGTAGCCGACGGATGCCAGCAGCCAGATTCCGAGGAGTCCGCCGAGCATGCCCGTCCAGGCCTCGCGGATCAGCAGGGTGCGTGCGTCGCCGGTGAGCGCGGAGAGCACCAGGCCGAGGGTGATCATGCTGAGGATCAGCAGGGCCAGGAAGTCGACGCGGCGGGTCCGGACCAGCCGTACCACCACGGTGACGGCTGGTACGGCGGCTGACCAGAGCAGGGACCACCACTGCTCCACGCCCGCCGTGCGCAGCCCGTAGAAGACGGCGAGCGGCAGGCCGAGGTCGATCAGCAGGGGTAACAGGACGGCGGTTCGGCGCGGGGCGGCGTGGACGGTCACTTCGTCTCCTCGTTCCTGGTGGCGAGGGTGAACAGGGCGACCAGCTCGCGCCCGTAGGCGCGGGCGTCGAAGTCGGCCCCGGTGGACAGCCGGTTGGCGGCCGCGTCGATCGAGGCGCGGATCGCGGTGGCCATCGCCTCGGCGTCGAACGGCCGGAAGTCACCGCTGAGCTGTCCGTCGCGCAGGTGCCGGACCAGCAGCGCCATGGGGGTGTCGAAGCCGGCCGAGCTGACCAGCGGGCTGCCGTCCTCCCGACGGGCGTTGGCGAGGACGTCCACCAGCGCCCGCACCTCGACCGGGCGCTCCGCCAGGAACTCCAGGTTCGCCTCGATGTAAGCGGCCAGCTGTGCGACGGGCTCGGCACGGGCATGGATGCGGGGCTGCATGAAGGCCCGCGCCCCCTCCTGGACGGTGTCGACGAGGGCTTGGAAGAGATCCTCCTTGTCCTGGAAGTGGTACGAGATCAGCCGCACGCTGGAGAGCTTCGCCCGCTTGGCGATCTGTGCGAACGAGGCCCGGGCGTAGCCGAGTTCGGCGACGGTCTCGATCGCGGCGGCGACGATCTGGGTGCGCCGGGCGTCGGTGGTGAGGCTCCGGCCGGAGCCGTGGGCAGGCATGGGACCGGCAGGGGCGGAGTCAGGATTTACTCGCATGAGTAAAAATTAACACGGGTCGGCAAAATCATGACCGCAAAGAGCCCCGCCGCATCCGCGCCCGGATACGGCGGGGCTGATTCCCGGCAGCGGCCGGCAATCGCAGACCGCCTCGCCGACGCAGGTCAGGGTGCCCGGGCGATCAGGACGGGCTGGAAGAATCCGGTGTCGACGGGCTGCTCCCAGCGGATGCCGGTCAGGTTCGCCTCGGTGGCGAAGGCGCTCAGCTGGTCCTGGGTGAGTGCCCAGTAGGTGGAGCGGCGGACGGCGACCTGCCACTGGCCGGAGTCGTCCGGCAGGAGCCGGAACAGCTCCAGGTCGTACCGCTCGCCGTCCTCGTGCCACTGCCAGAGCTGGAAGACGACCGACCGTCGACCGCTGTGCTCGGCGGTCTGCGGAGGAGTGGAGCCGGGCCGGGCACGGCGCAGCTCGTCGTACGGGCGCGCGGTGACCAGCAGCAGTCCACCCGGGCGAAGGACCCGCCGCATCTCACCGAGCGCGGCGCGCACGTCCGCGGCCGTGAGCAGGTGGGGCAGCGCGTTGTCGGCGCAGACGACGACATCGAACCGCCCGTCCGGGAAGGGGAGTTCCCGCATGTCGGCGGCAGCGGTGGGCAGCCGGAGGCCGCGCTCGGCGGCCTCGGCGGTGGCGCGGGCGGCGGAGACCGGGCTGAGGTCGGTGCCGGTGACGCGGTGGCCGAGGGAGGCCAGGCCGATCGCCTGGGTGCCGATGCCGCAGGCGCAGTCCAGCACCTCGGCGGGGCCGTCGCCGAGGCCCGCACGGATCAGGGAGTCCAGCGCGGCGCCCTGGCGGGCGAGCGAGGCGTTCCAGTCGGCGTAGAGGAGGTGGTAGTCGCCGGCGAAATCGTCGTAGAAGCGGCCGAGGGCGGACTGGGTCATGGTGTCAGGGTCTCCACAGGGGCGTCGAGGTGAGCGGCAATCGGGAGCGTCGGGGCGCGCGGGGAACGGACGGGGGAAGCGCCGTGGGCACAACGCCCGGGCCCGGTCACGGCCCGGACGAGGAAAGGCGGTGGGCATGGCGCCCGGGCCTGGTCACGGCACCGTGACCGAGCGGGACGCGGGGACCGGTTCGCTCGCCATGGCACTATCCTCGCCCGGGCGGACCGGCGCGGAGTACCGGTTTTCGGAGCTGCCGAGGGGGAGGGCACATGGCACGGCGCCGGACGAGTCCCGGCCGGACGGACCGCCGCTTCGCCGCGACGGCGAACGACACTGGCCTGTCGGGCCGGTGACCGGGGTCCTTCCAGGACCCGGTGTTCCGCCGGCCCACGCCCGAGGAGCGGCGGCTGGTGGAACGGCAGGGCGGGGAGGAGGCCGGCGTGCTGATCGCGTTCGAGGCGGACGGCGGTGGTGCGGAGCCGGTGAGCGGGCTGATCGCGGCCGGGAGCCTGGAGGCGCGGGTCGGCGCCGTCCGCCGGTACCTGTCGACTCCTCGACCGACGGAGCGCCCGGGCGGGAAGTCCGCTGGTCCGGCGTCGCCGTCGCCGCCATGACGCGGAGATGCGTACCTTCGAAGAGCTGATAGCCGAGGCCGGGTCCGTTTCCGTGGACGGCTGGCACTTCTCCTGGCTGGAGGGCCGGGCCACCGAGGAGCGACCCTCCTGGGGTTACCAGCGGCCGCCGGCCGGGCGGTTGGGTACGGAGACGGCGGCCCCGGACCTCCAGACGGGTGGCGGCGAGGTGCTCGCGGGCGCGGAACGGCCGGGCGGGCGCCCGCCCGTGGTCGCGGCCACCGAGTCCCGGCGGCCCGACCCGGCCCGCGCGACGCAACTGCTGCACCCGCTGGGCGTGGTGGTGGTTGCGGACCCGGATGAGCCGCCGCTGCCGTTCGCCGACGAGGTCTTCGACCTGGTCAGCAGCAGGCACCCGGTGCGGGCCTGGTGGACGGAGATCGCCCGGGTGCTGCGCCCCGGCGGCACGCACTTCGCCCAACACGTGGGCCCGGCGTCGGTCTTCGAACTGGTCGAGCACTTCCTCGGGCCGCAGCCGGAGGCCCGCGAGGGCCGCCGCCCCGAACCGGTGAGCGCCGAGGCGTGGGCGGCCGGGCTGGAGGTGGTGGACCTGCGGTCCGAGCGACTCCGGATGGAGTTCCGGGACATCGGCACTGGTAGGCGCCCGCGGGGGTGTCCGCGACGGCGGTCGCGACGATCCCCCGGTCGCGGAGGGCGGGCGGTGGTCAGGGCTGCGAGGTCCGGGGAGGGGTTTCGCACGGTCGTCTCGTCGGCGAGTTCGACCACCAGGTCGCCGAGGTCGGCGGAGGTGTCGTGGACGGCGACCGGCTCCGTGCCCAGCGCCCCGGCCAGACCGTCTGGCACCGGAACGGGCGTCAGGAGTGAGGTCGGGAAGTCCAGGCTGATCGTCGAGGAGCAGGACCCCGGCCGGGTTGCCGGGGAAGGGGCGGTCGGTGAAGGCGTCGACGAGTCGAATGCGCATGAGTCGGACCGTAGTGAAGGAACGAAGCGGTCGACCAAGGCCGATCCGGGACGAGTGGACTGATCCCGGGGGTCGACGGTCGCCTGGCGATGGCCTGCCGAGGGCCGGCAGTGTTGACGGTGGGTGCCGATCGCCAGGCGCCGCCTCTGTGTCAGGCTCCGTCCAGTGTCTCCACCAGCGCGGTCAGGAACTCCTTGGGCCGTTCCAACTGCACGCTGTGCCCGGCTCCTTCGACCGCGACCTCGCGCACCCGCCCGCCGGCGCCGGCGTAGCGGTCCAGCGCGGCGCGGGTCTGTGCCACCATCGGCTGTGCCGGGCAGGTGTCCGCGCCGGGCCAGCCCGGGACGGCGCCGATGGCCCCCAGGTGGGCCAGGTCGAAGAGCGAGGTGTCGGAGACGATCACGTCGGCCGTGCCGCGGATCCACAGGATCGGCGGCTTCGGTTCGACCAGTTCCAGGTCGTCGATCCGGAAGTGGGTCGGTGCCATCGAGTTGAGCACCCCGCGTTCGCCGGGCCCGAAGCCCGGCCAGGCGTCGCTCGTGCGGCTGTCGCCCGGGTAGTGGTCCTCCCCGGTCCGGGTGGTCAGCATCGCGGTCACGTAGTGGTCCGACTCGGTCAGCGGCTCGCTGACGTAGGCGGTGTTCAGCACCGAGCGCGGCGCGAACGGTGATTCGGCGCCCAGTTCGCCCTCGTGCAGCAGCCGGACGAATTCGGGGGCCGCACCGCCGGCGCCGGAGCCCGCGCCGTCGGGCGCGTTGAGCTGTCCGTCCACGCCGTGGGTGCCGCCGAAGCCGTAGGGGGAGACCGGGTTGACCAGGGTGAGCGAGCGGACCAGCTCCGGGTGGTCGCGCAGCAGTTGCAGCACCACACCGCCGCCCATGCTCCAGCCGACCAGGTGCACCGGTCCGAGTGCCAGCTCCCGGATGTAGGAGAGCAGGTCCTCGCTGTGGTCGCGCAGGCCCCGGGTGGCGTCCACCGGCAGCGGCTCGGTGGCGCCGAAGCCGCGCAGGTCGGGTGCCAGCGGGCGGTAGCGGGCGGGGAGGGCGGTCATGGTCGAGTGCCAGAAGACGCCGGAGGAGACGTTGCCGTGCACCAGGACCACGGGTTCCCCGGTGCGGCCCTCGATCTCGGCGTGGTTCACGGTGAGTCGGTCGGTTGTTGTCAGTCGGTCGGTGATCATCCGGGTGTCCTCAGTTCAGCCAGCCGGCGACCTGTGCGCTTGCCGCGCTGTCCCAGCCGAGTTCCAGGTGGTTGGCGAAGGCGATCAGCGCGGTGCCGCCGACGGTGCCGAAGCCGGTGGTGTCCAGCGCGCTGGACACGAAGACCACGCCGTCGCTGGGGCCGCGGTTCTCGTTGAAGATCCCGAGGATGTCGGGCGTGCCGCCGGCCAGGAGGTACGCCGTCACCGAGGAGGGCACCCCGGCCTGCTGCAGCGGGCCGATCAGTGAGCCGGCGTTGATCGCGGCCTGGATGCCGCCGCCGTCGGTGTAGAAGCCCTGACCGCCGTAGTAGGTCGTGTACCAGTCCTGCTGGGTCTGGTCGACGCCGAACACCGAGTCCCAGCGGGCCAGCATCTGCCGCTGCCCGGGGTAGTTGTCATAGCCGCTCGCGGGGGTGAAGGAGAACTCCGGGTGCGCGGTGTAGGTGCCGTAGCAGGTCATGTGCAGGTGCGGAGAAGGGGCGTTGATCGCACCGCCGCACTGCGGCCAGATCGAGAAGTCGTGCGCCCACCCGTGCGCGAAGGGGTAGTCGTAGCCGCCGTTCGGGCCGCCGAGGGTGATCAGCTTGCGCACGTCGCCCGCGTACGGGCGGCCCCAGGCGGGCTTGACCGAGGACACGTAGGCCCGTGCGGACATCTCGCCCTTGCTCCAGCCCACCACGTCCACCTGCGGGACGCCGAGCTTGGCGCGGATCAGTGCGACCGCGTCGCCGACCTCCTGGGCCTGCATCAGGTTGTCGCCCTGCTTGTGCGCGAAGCCGATCGCGAAGACCCGGTAGCCCTGCCCGGCCAGCTTCTGCATCAGCCCGGTGCTCGGGCAGGACGCGGCGCCGCAGCCGTAGCCGCCGGACTCGCCGGGGTTGGCCCAGGCCCGGTCCGGGTTGTCGTTGGCGCCGTGCACCAGCAGCACCGGGACCTGGTGCGCGCCGGTGTTCCAGCCCGGGGCCGAGTAGAGCAGGAAGCGGCCGGAGAAGGGCTGCTTGACGCCACCGAAGAAGGTGAGCCGCTGGCCGTCCTGGTTGCCGCGGCCGTCCGGCGGGTACTGCTCCTGCCGGAAGCCGGGGGTGGTGTCGAGGTACCGCTCGACGCGGTCCCAGCCGTTGGCGACGCTGCTGTAGGTCGCCTCCAGGGTCAGATTGGACGGCACCGCGGCTGCGGCCGGCCCCGACGGGACGGCCGCGCCGACCAGCGCCAGCACGCCCGCGAGCACCCAGCCCAATCCTCTTCGTCTGCCACGTCCGTTTCTCCACATACCGTGTTCACTCCTCCACGCCGAGGTCCAGCGCGTGACACGCTACGGTTGCCGGAGTGCCACCCCTATGGCGATGACGCATACCTTGGTCATCCCGGTGTGGGTGCCACCCACCTGGCCAGGATGCGGGCCCCGACGAAGGCTCCATCCGCACCGGTGAGCTCGGCGTCCTCGTGGAGCGGCCACGGGGTGTGCGGCCCCAGGAGGGCTCGCAGTGGCTGCGTCGGCGTCATCCCTGTGGGCGTGAAATTCCCTGAAACTCCTTTCAGTGTGTCGGCTGCCGTGTGGGACCGGCTCGCGGACATCCCCTCCTGCCGTGCGGACATTCGTCCGGTATCTCGCGCAATGTCGCACTTTCTGCCGCCGGATCATGATGCAAGAGCGTGAAAGAAATTGCGCATGTGCCTTGACGGGTCATCGAATCGGGGTGGAAGGTCTTCACCGAACGCGATGGAAGTGCCACGGAAGGTCCGCTGCCCCGGTCCGCCGCCCCTGGCACTTCCATCGCTCTCCGGGTCGACCGCCTGATGAGAACCGGGAGTTGACAGGTCTCCCCGCGCCCACGTGCGACATCCCCCCTCGTATCGCAGGCGCGCCGTCACGGCGGTCCGCACCGGAGCGCCCGGCCGGCTCCGCTCCTTGGCGGAGCCGGCCCCCTTCCCGAACGCTCCCACCACCCCTGGGAGTTGCGGCGACGGCCGATGCCCTCCCGGTGCCGTCGAGCCGTCGCAGGCCGGTATGGACGATGGGGGAGGCGATCTCATCTCCGCCATCCCCCGGGCGGCAGCGGTCCTGCTGCACCCCTACCTCGACGGCCGGGGGTTCTCGGTCGGCAGTCTGGTGGAACGGATCGGGGGCACCGCAACCCGTGCCCTGCTGGGCAACCTGGTGGATGCCGGGATGGTCAGGGCCGTGTAACGACCGGCCGCCCTCCGGTCCGAGGACCACCGGGCCGCGGGTGGTAGAGGCGGCCTGGACGCGCGGATCGTTCGGATCGACCTCGTCGTCCATCCACGGCCAGGCTCTCTCCGGCGGGACCAGGGCCGGCCGGTGTTCACCTCAGCCGTCTTTCGGCCAACTGTGCGAAAGGTCTGTTCGCAGCCACGGCTCCCCCCTAGAGTGGCCGCGATCCTCCGCAAGTGACCTTTTCTTCACGCCGGTTCACTGGACCTTCACACCAGTGCACTGGCCTCGGGACGTTCAGCGCAGCCTGTTCCCACCATCGAGCCGGAAGGGCCGGGTCCGTGACGCAGGCGTTCCAGTCCCCCGGCTTCGCCGCGCTGGCGGCCGACCGCGCGGTCGAGACACGGCTCGTCGAGGAGCGCTGGCAGGCGGTGGCCTGGGACCTGAGGACGGGTCGGCGCCGGGTGGTCACCGACCGGCCGGGGGGCGTCCACCTGAGCGAGATCGAGCCGGACGGCGACGCCATCTGGTGGTTCGACGCCGACAGTGCCGGGGAGGGGCGGTGGCGGCGCGAGCCGTTCGCCGGCGGAGCGGGCGGCGCGGCGCTGCACGGCGTGCCGCGCGGGCGGGCGTACGGCGTCGCCTT
>NZ_JAHSQD010000026.1 GCF_020103755.1 Streptomyces sp. LS1784 | reverse complement strand
CGGCACCGCGGAACCGGGCGCTGGCCGCCGCGAGGGCGGCCAGCAGCAGCGGGTCGTCGGCCGGGACGCCGAGCCAGACCGCGAGTGCGGCCGGGTCGGCGAGGAGGCCGTCAGGAGGCAGCGCCACCGCCGCCCCCGGTCTCGGCCGGCGCCTCCAGGATGCCCTTGCGGGCCTTGTCCGCGAGCTCGGCGGCCAGGACCCGGACACGCTCGGCGTCGGCGGCGTCGGCCAGGTGCGCGAGCACCTCGGCGACGGTGTGCTCACCGGGGTCGAACAGCGCGGCCGGAGCCTCGGGTTCGGCAGGGCGGGCGGGGGCGTCCTCGGGCCGGTAGCGGACGCCGTCGATGACGATCATCTCAAAGTCGGGCATGTCGTCCGCTCCTTAGGCGAGAGCCGCGATGCACAGCTCGGCGGGCTTGAACACGGCCTGGGCGGCTCGAAGCTCGGCGCGCACGTACACGAGGTTCCGCGCGGCGTAGTCCTTGTGCTGGTTGAACGCCAGCACCGAGAGGCCCTCGCGGTCCATGAGGCTGACGGTCTTCCAGTTGCCGAGGATCGCGGTGCCGGAGGGCAGACGCTGGGAGACGACCCGGGGGCGGCCCCAGATGGTGCCCGGGCCGGATCCCCACGGGCCCTGGGAGTAGTAGCGGCCCTGCGCGTCCTTGAGCAGGTCGAACTTCTCGTTGTCGGAGGGGGAGACGAGGACAGCGGTGATCGGCGCGCTGATGTTCTCCAGCCGGGTGATGGCCTTGCGGATGGTGGTGACCATGTCGGTGTCGAAGGCCTGGTTCTGCACGCCGCTGGTGGCCAGGATGCCGGTCGGGTTCCCGCCGGTCCCGCTGCCGTTGAGGATCTTGTCCTCGATGACGTTGCTGATGTTGTAGGACAGCTGGCCGTTGAGGTACGACGCGAGCGCCGGGGCGTCGGCCAACATCTGGTTGGTGACGGTGTACCCGTCCGCGTACGTGTACACCTTCGCCGTGGCGAGGTTGGTGGACAGGCCGCTGGTGGGCTTGGTGGTGGCGTCGGCGGGGAGGATCTCGTCCGGCACCAGGGCGGCGTTGCGGGTCACCGCGGTGATCTGGAGGTACTCGAAGGACGGGCCGCCGATGGTGCCGTGGTCGATCAGGTCGAGGATCGTCAGCGGCATCGGCGTGGTGAGGTCCACGGTGGGAAGCCGGACGTTCTGGAGGCGCCCGAGGCCGACCTGCTGGACTGGGGCGTCCGCCTTGAAACCGCCGCGGAGGTCGGCGAGGGAGCCGACCTTGACGCGGTCGAGCTGGATCGGGGTGCCCTCGCCGAACCCGGACGGGTGCGCGCTGCGGAACGTCTGGTAGGCCGCCGACTTGACGAACTGCTCGCCGAGACCGCCCGGGCCGCCGATCGATCCGAGCGCCTCGTCGGTGCGGTCGCTCACGCCCTCCAGGACGGGCGCGGGCCGGTCGCCCTTCGCGGTGAGGCGGGCGACGGACGCCTGGGCGGCGTCGGCCGCCTTGATCTTCCCGTCGAGGTCGTCGGCCTTCGCGGACAGCTCGGTGACTTCGGTGACCTCCTCCTCGGTGAAGTCGCGGTTCTCCGCCTTGGCGAGGGCGGAGAGTTCGGCGAGCCGGTCGAGGGCGGCCTTCAGCTGCTGGCGCAGGTTCATGCGGGGTCTCCGATCAGGTGCTTGCGGGTGAGTGCCATCGCGAGCACCTGGGCGGGCGACGGGCCGGCAGCCTTCGCGGGCGCCTCGGGGGCGGCGGCGGGCGGCACGGCCGGCCGGTGGCCGGACTCGGGGGCGGTGGTGGTCTTGGCGGCGTCGGCCGCGGTCGCGGCGGCGAGCACGTCGCCGATCGCCGAATGGGCCTCGGAGAGGCGGTCGATGTGGGCCTGGGCGAGGACCCGGCCGGCCTTCAGGCCGCGGGCGAGCTGGGAGGCCTTCGCGGCGAGAAGCTCGGTGGCCTGGTTGGCGCCGACCAGGCACGGTCCGACCTCATACAGGGTCAGGTCGCGCAGCTCGTAGTAGCCGTCATAGCGGCCCTGGTCGTCCTCGGTCTCGACCCAGGCGCCCTCGCGCACGTCGTAGGCGAAGCTGAACTGGGTGACCCTCCTGCCCTTGAGGAGGCGGTAGACCTGGGCGGCGGTCGGGTTGGTGTCGACGTCCTCGATCTGGCCGGTGACCTCCAGGCCGTCGGGGGTCTCCCGCGCGTCGAGGACAATGCCGACGTGCGCGAATGGGTCGTCCCAGTCGTGCGACCAGATCACGGGGATCGGGTCGCCCTTGGCACGCCACTCGGCAAGGGTGCGGGCGAACGCGCCAGGGACGACGACGTCGCCGACGGAGTCGACGTTGCCGAACACCGAGACGATGGCGACGAACTGGCCGTCGGCGAGGCCGTCCGTTGGTCCGGCGGCCTTGATCCGGGCGGTGCACTCCTTGGTGCGGGGCACGAGGTCACTCCCCTCGCTCGTAGGTGAGACGGCAGTTACAGTTCGCGGTCTCGGCGTCCTCGCCGCCGCTGTCGCCCGGCCAGCGCAAGCCGTTGCCGAACACGTCGTCCAGCAGCACCCGGTCGCCGTCGAGGCGGGCATGCGTCGAGCGCGGCTTGGAGCCGGTGTTCCAGACCTTGTAGGTCAGGCCGGAGGCGCCAGCGGCGTCGTGGCCGCCGAACGAGCGGGCCTCGGTAGCCGAGGTGACCGCCCGGACCGCCGCCCGGCCAACCCAACCGGCCATCGCGGTCTTGAGGGCGGCCTGCCAGCCGTCCTCGGCGCCGATGGACGACAGGACGGCGGCGTACCCCGCCCGCTCGAACTGCTCGGCATGGCTCCGGGCAGCGGCGGCAAGCCAGCCATCCATCACGTCCGCCGACCAGCCGTCCGCGCCGGGGTTGTAGAGGTCGAGAACGGACCAGGCACCTATCTGGGCGATCCGCAGACCGTGCACCTGGATCAGCGCGGCAAGCTGGGCCTGCCGGGCCGGGGAGGACTCCGCCCACAAGCTGTAGAAGTCCGGCGGCGCGTCAGCCTTCGCCGATCCAGCGCGCTCCAGCAGGCCCTCGGTCTGGCGCTCAGCCCACGCGGTCAGCGCGGCCGCGAACGCGTCGCGCTCGACGTCAAACGTGCCGAGGCCGTCCGGACGGGCCGCCTTCGTGCGCGGGCGCCCGGACTTGGGCGCCGTGTCGCGCGGGCTGGCGAGGCCGCCGACCAGGACGTTCAGCGGGGTCACCAGGTCGTCGGTGCCCTCCACGAAGGGCAGGTTTTGCACCGCGCGGGCCTCGGACCGCAGCATATACGGCGCCCCGACCGCGGACTGCAACACCTGGGCCTGCTCCAGGAAGGAGCCGCGCAACTTCGCCTCGACGCCGGCCTCGATGTACAGGTCGTTCTCGCCCGGGGCGACGACCGGCAGCAGCAGCAGATTCAGCGCCTGCTCGGCGGCCGAAACGTTCGGGCCCAGGGCGTGCGTGTAGAGCATCTGCCGGAAGGCGTCCACGTTGGAGTAGGTGCCGGCGCGGGCGCCGACCAGCTCCGGCGGGATGTGGTACGCCGAGGCGACCTCGGCGTCCGTGAGCTGGCGCCCCTCCAGGTCGAGGGTCTCCTTCGGCGCGAACGCGTCCGACTTGACCAGGCGCATGCCGTCTTCGAGGATCGGCGTCCCGCCAGCCGCACCGCCCTTGCCGACGAACCGGTTGAACGACTCCTGGAACCGCGACTTGGCGTTGTCGGACCACTGCGGGGCATCGGCCGGCCGCTCGACCACGGCCGGCACGCGGGCCCCGTTGCGCCACACCTGGCGCCGGTACTCCACCGCCTCAGCCGACTCGGCGAGGATCTGCGACAGCGTCACCATCGGCGACGTGCCGTTGACCTGGCCGTGGCTGGCGTACCCGTGGTCGAAGAGGTAGCCGCGCGGCGGCGCCCCGATCTGCTGGCCGTCCGGGCCCTGGACGACGACCTCGGCAACCCGGCCCCAGCCGTCGGAGACCAGGCGCATCCTGGGGGCCGGGATCCGGATGATCTCCCATCCGGAGGCGGTGTCCGCACTCGGCAGCACTCGTGCGCACCAGCGGTCGTACAGCAGCAGGTCGACGGCCAACGAGTGCCACAGCCGGTAGGCCGTGACGGTCGGGGACGGCGCCGCAAGCAGCTGCGCGACCGGGTGGTCCGTGACACGTCGCCGGTCGGTGTCCGACACGCGCCGGTAGACCCGCCACGGGATCCCCGCCAAGTTGCGGGCGATGTAGTCAACGACCTTGCGCACGCTGGGCTGGCTGGCCCAGACGCTCATCGGGTCGTTCGCGTAGTCCAGCAGCGGGATGCCCGGGTCCGGGATGATCACCCTGCCGTCGTAGATCCACGGCTGGGCCAGGCTGGTGAACGTGGCGAGCACCCCGTCCCCGTCGGTGACCGGCGAGGCCTTCGCCGCCACCGGCAGCCCGTCCGGCGTGACCACCAGGCCGCCGCCGTCGGGGGCCTTCGTCCTGCGGCGCCACAACGCCACGACGCCACCCCCTCTCAGATCAGATGGCCTCGAAGTCGGAATCCTCATACGCGGACCGACGGCGACGCGGGCGGGCGAGCACTTCGGACATGGCGGTGACGGCCGCAGCGACAGCGTCGATCTTCTCGGCCGAACTGGCCTTGTCGGGCTTGACGTTGCCCGCCGGATCCATCGCCACGGCCAGGTTGTCGACCTGCCAGCGCACCGCCGGGCTGCCACCGTGTCGGAACATCGGGCGCTGCGGCGTCCCCTTGAGGAGAAGCCGCTGAAGCGCCTTAAGCGCGGGCGACATAGTGACGAAGCCCTGCCGGACCTGGACAAGCGGCGCACGCTCGTTCGCCAGGTCATTGGTCAACGAGGTGGCGTTCCACGGGTCGTAGCCAAGCCGCTTCACCTGGAACATGGCCATGTCCCGCAGGATCTGGGCCTTGATCCAGTCGTAGTCCGCGACGTTGCCCGGCGTCGCGGTCAGCAGCCCCTCGCGCACCCACCGCGTGGCGGCGCCGGCGGTGCGCTTGTCGAGCGACGCCAGGTTGTCCTCCGGCGTCCACAGCCGCCAGATCGCGGTCAGGGAGTCGTCGTTGTCGTCCGGGAACAGCCAGCACAGCGCGCACAGGTCGCTGGTGCTCGCCAGGTCGAGGCCGCCATACGCCTCCCGGCCGCGCAGCGACTCCTCGTCCACGATCGTGGCGTTGGCGTCCCAGGCGGCCAGCGTCAGGAACTTCGTCTCCTGCTTCGTCCTCACCCCGAGGTGCAGCCGCAAGAACTTCGCCAGGTCGGCGGGCGACTGCTTCGCCTCGTCGGACTTGGCCTGGAGGTAGGCCCGCGTGGGGCTGACCCCGAACCCGGGGTTCGCGCGGCGCCACGTTGCCTCGTCGTGCGGGTCGTCGTCCTTCTCGGCCGCCCACACCACGCCGTACACCGCGGGCGCGGTGAACACCCGGCGCGCCAGCTGCTCGATCCGCTGGCGCTTGCGGTCGTAGACCGTCTCCCGCTTCCCGGAGTCCGCGGTCGTGATGATGACGATCAGCGGCTGGCGGCGGGAGCCGGTGCCGGTCTCGATCGTCTCGACCAACTCGGGGTCGCGGTGGACGTGGAGTTCGTCGATGATCCCGCAGTGCAGGTTCGCGCCGTGCTGGGCGCCGGCGATTGAGCTGATCGGCTGGAAGTAGGAGCCGCTGCGGGGGTGGAGGATCTTCTCCTTCAGCGCCACCACGTGCTTCTTCAGCGCCGGGGAGTTCTCCGCCAGGTGCTTGATCGGCGCGAAGACGAACCCGGCCTGCTCCTTGGTGGTCGCCGCGGCAATGACCTGCGCGCCGGGCTCGCCGTCCGCGCACGTCATGTAGATCGCCAGACCACCGCTCAGGGTGCTCTTGCCGTTCTTCCGGGGGACGTCGACGTAGAGCTCTCTCACCAGCCGGACGTGGTCCCCCGCGTCCTCGTCCCAGCGGACCCAGCCGAAGGTGGGCGCCAGGATGTAGGCGACCTGCCACGGGTCGGGCCGGAGCGGTCGGCCGGCCCACTGGCCCTGGGTGTGCCGCAGCAGGCCGAACGCCTGAAGCACCCGGTCCACCCGGTCCGGGTCGAACACTGCTCCCGGGGCCTCGCCCGGGCTCGGGGTCTGGATGAGCGGCGGGCAGTCCGGCAGCGGGATCCCCCGGCTGACGAGGTACCAGGCGACCTCGGGGCTGAGCTTGAGTCGGTCCAGCTCCGCCTCGTCTGGCAGGTCGGGCTCAGGAGAAGGGGTTGTCCTCGTCCGCCGCGTCATCGGCCCCCCTCGCCAAGGCCTGCTCGGTCGAGGGAGTCAGCCCAAAGTGCGCGGCCCAGCTCCTCAACTCGCGGCCGGCGGCGCGCTGGATCCCGACCGCCGGGTGAGGCAGCAGGCCCTGCTTCGCCTCGATCGTCAGACCCTCGACCTTGAGCACCTGCGTGGCCTCCACGAACACCGACCAGGCCTCGCAGTACGAGGCGAGCGCAGCCCGGTCCTCAGGCTTGAGCAGGCCGAGCCGGGCCAGGCCAGGGACGACCCGCTTCCACTCGGCGGCGGCCTCACGGGTCAGCCAGGTCGGCGGGTTCGGGGGCACGCGGACGAAGGCCGGCCCCTGGTTGACCGGACGGCCGGCGGAGTCCTTGCCGTCACCGCGGCCCTTGAGCAGGCGCAGGGCGGCGGGCTGGGCGGTCCTGCCCATAGGTGGACCCCCCTTCGTCATTCTGTGCAGACGTGTGCGGAGTTAACCGCGGCGGGGCCCGGGGACCGACCCGCTGTGATCTGGACACCCCTACCCCCAGGGACTCCCCTGGTCGGGCCGTGGCGGCCGGTCAGCGGCCTCGTGCGGCCCGGGCGCGCTCCAGGCGCCGCTCGTTGCCTCGTAGTGCCTCGTCGGCGCTCTTGGCGGCGTCGCAGGTCGGGCACAGCAGGCCGAGGTTGTCGAGGTCGTCGGGTGACCCGCCCTCGGAGATCGGGATGATGTGGTCCAGGACGTGCTCGCCCTCGTCCTCGTCGCCGCACCGGTAGCAGCAGCCGTGGTCACGCCGGGAGACGCGGGCTTTGAGGGAGCGCCACCGGCCGGAGCTCATGCCGTACCGCACAGCCTTGTCGGCGCGGCCAGCCCAGGGCGTGGGCTGGTGTTGGTCACACCGGCCGCGCTGGGTGGCGAGGTTGGGGCACTGGGGGTCAGTGCACCGGGACGGGGGGCGGGTGGGCACCGGTCTACCCCTGGGGGGCGGCCGTGCTTCGCACCACTGCGGCGACGCCCACCAGGAACTCGGCGAGTAGCTCCCGCACGTCGATGCCGGCCTCACCCAGCTCGGCCTCGATGGTGCCGAGGTGGAACTCCGGGCCGTCGCCCACGCGCAGGTGAACCGGGATCTCCATGGTCGCGCTCATGAGCGCGGCGGCCAGGACCAGCATCCGGGGGTCGGTTCCTCGGCGTACGGGACGTTCTCGTTGAAGAACATGCCGGTCGGGTTGAGGACCGCGAGGCTGGCTCTCCAGATGGGGGTGCCGTTGATGTCGCGCTTGCCGTTGGGGCAGCCGTCGTAGGGCTCGTGCTCCAGGTAGTCGGGGACGGCAGTGATGATCGCAGCGCGCGGCTCGGAGTGGTAGCGCTGGGTTCCGTCGTCCTGCACGGGGCTGCCGTGGGAGTGGTAGTGGACGACCCGGCCGATGCTGGGCGTCTGCATGGTGCCTCCCGCTCTGGGAATGCCGAGAGCCCCGCGGCATGTGGCCTGCGGGGCTCTCGGGTGGCTTCTGTGTCCGGGCACGCCGGACTTGGGGCCAGTGTGGATCACAGGCCCCCGGGGCGTCAAGCAGCTGTCTGACGGCGGCGGAGCTGGGCAATGCGGGATGGGTCGCGGCCGATGGTGCGGGCGATGAGGTCGCGGGGGACCCCGCCGGCGTCGAGGCGGAGGACGAGCCGGTCTCGGTCGGCTCCGGCGGCCCGGCTGTCGTCGGCGCGTTGGACGGCTCGGGCGAGCCACGAGAGCGCGCTCACGCCGAGCGGGCCGTCACCATCCGGGAGTGGCTGCCACTCCGTGAGGATGCTCACGGCGCGGGCCTGGTGGTGCTCGGCATCGGCGTCGCCGAGGAGGCACTCGGGCTCGGCGCCAAGGACGATCCGGCTCGGCCCGGGCTGCGGGGTGACGATGCTCATGAGCTCGATCCGGTCGTCGGTGAGCGCGCTCATGAGCCCGGTGGCGTAGGCGTAGTGGGGGCCGTGGTCGCGGCTGCCGGGGGTGCTGACTTCGACGGTCGCGCACTGGGTGCCGTCGGGTCCGGTGGTGAGGTCCCAGATGGTGGCGTATCCGTGGATGACCCAGGGGCCGGCGATGCCGTGGAGTTCGGCGGTGTGCCAGGCGCCGATGGTGAGGGTGCTCATGGTGGTGGTCTCCGGTGGGTGAGGGCGCTCACGGGCAGGGTGTGAGCGCCCTCATGGATGGGTTGGTGTCAGGCGGCGTCAAGGCCGTCGAGCAGAGCGAACATGCTGGCGTGTGTGCCGCAGTGACGGCAGATGATGTGGGGCTCGCCGGAGCCGGTGAGCATCTCCAGGGCGCTGCCGCAGCCGCACTTGACGTGGAGGTGGGTGCGGGTGACGTCCTGGGTGTCTCCGAGCGCCTGGTCGAGGCGGCGTCGGATGGCAGCGGCCACGGTGGCGATGCGGGCCCGCTGGTTGTCCGAGAGAGGCCGGAACGGGCCGTCCTGGCCCTCGACGCGGGCAGCGAGCCAGGTAGCTGCCCGGGCGCCGTCTCGGTGGGCCATGTTGAAACGCCACCGGCGGCTGTCCTGCTGGTCCTTGAGGCCCATGAGGGCGAGCGAGCGCGCCACGTCGTCGTTCGGGGCCGCCGAGGCGAACCGGGTGGTGAACGCGGGCCGCTGCACAGAGCTGGCGATCTCGTCGGCCAGGGCCACGAGTTCGGCGTCCAGCTCGGTGATGGTGTCCAGGATCGAGACCCGGAGCGGAGCCGGTCGCTCGCCAGGGGCGACGGCGGTCCGCTCGGCGCGCTCGACTGCGGCGGCCTGGTTGGCGGCGGCCAGCTGGTCCTCGTCCTGGTCGATGTGCTGGAGGCCCATGACCGGCGGCCAGGTCGAGGGTGTGCGGGCCTCCAGGAGCTCGCGCAGCGCGGGCCAGTTGGCAGCGATGTGGGTGAGGTCGGTGTGGGCGGTGCTGGTCATGATGTGGCTCCAGGTGCGTCAGGCGGGGTGGTGGCGGGCGGCGGCGGGACCGGTCTCTGCGGGGGTCAGCTGGTGCGGTCGTTCTTCCTCTTGTCGCGGGTAAGGGCCCGGCGTGCGGCGCGATTCGGCCTGGGGGCGGGTGCACCATCGGGGACGACGGTCTCGGCTCGGGCGGTGGTGGTCTCCCAGGTGCGGCCGGGACGTGGTGTGTGCTCGGTGGTCATTGGCGCTCCAGGGCGGTGATGATGCGGATGAACTCGGCGTCGACCCGGTCCTGCTCGGCCTCGGCCTGCTCGGCTTCAGTGCGCTCGCCCCTGATGGCGCCGAGCCAGTAGATCGCGACGATGGAGGCCGGGCCGCAGACGGCGAGAACGATGAGGGCCACGTGGCCTCCTCGGAGGTCGGTGGCTTGCCGCGGGGTGGGCGGCAGGCCTGGGCGGGTGGGTCAGCTTTGGCTGGCGATCAGATGCCAGGTCGGCTCGGGGTGGTCGGCGTAGTCGAGTTCCAGGCAGGCGTGGTGCAGGCGCGCGTCGCGCTCGGCCTGCCCGGCCGGGTCGAAGGGGGCGAGGGTCTCGGTCTCGCCCATGTCCGCGTCGGCGTAGTCGGTGCAGAGGTAGGTGGTGTGGCGGTCGTACGGGCCGGCGGAGGTATGCCCGATGCCGTCGTGGTGGTTGAGGATGCTGTCGCGGAGCTCCTCGCCCTGCCAGCCGGCGGCGTCGTGGTTGTCAGGGAGGGGGACGCCGTACAGTAGGACGGCGCTGTTCCAGATGCCCATGTCGGTGGTCTCCTCGGGTTGGGCCGCCTGCGGGGTTGCGGGCGGCGTCGGGCGTCAGGGGGTGAGGCAGCCGTGGCCTTGCGCTCGGCTTTGTGGGCGGCGATCGCGGCGCGGCAGCGCGGGCACGTTGGGGTGCCCATGCGCAGGTGGGTCCAGTAGCCGGGTGGGGTTCCGCAGACTCCGGTCCAGTCCGGCGCGGCGTCGGGGTCGTCGATCTCGTCCTCGTCCCACGCCCCGGGCGGTGCCCATCCGTAGGACTCCGCGCGGGTTCGGGCGTTGGCTGTGGCGGCCGGGTCGGTGCCGTGGTCGGTAGGGTCGGTCAGCCACAGCTCGTCGTACAGGTCGCGTACCGCGCGGGCGGTGTGTGCCTGGACGCGGGCCCGTCGCAGTAGCGACGAAAAGTTGCCGCGGGTTCGGCCGAGCCGGTCGGCCAGGTAGGCGTACGGCCAGCCAGCAGCGACGAGGGCTTGCAGTCGGCGAGTAGTGCCGGTGGCGTCGATGACGGCGGCCGGTGCGTAGTCGTCGAGGGTGGGGCGGGTTCTGAGGATGGCTCGGGCGGTGGCCGGCCGGACCGTGGTTCGGTCACCGTGCAGGATCCTTTGCAGACTGGGCCGGTCGATGCCGCTGAGTTCCTGGATCCGGCGGAGCCCGAGTCCCTGGGCCTGGAGCTGTTGGAGGTGGGCGCGGGCGGGTGCTGCGTCGATGTAGGGCTGCCACTGACCGTTGGCCTTGAGGGCGTCGATCCGCACCTGGTACTGATGGCGGGCCCATCCGCAGGTGTTGCAGCGGCAGCCGTCGGTGACGTAGCGGGTGAAGCCGTGCGGCCGACTGGTCATGGCGGGTCCTCAGCTGGTCGTGTCGCGGGCGGCGGCGCCCTGGTCCTGGAGCTGCTGTTGGAGGCGTCGCATTGCGGTCTCGTAGGCGTCGAACTCGGGCTGCACCACGGCCAGCACGGCGGCGGCGAGCCCTTCGGGACTTCCGTCGATCCGGACGACGTGACGCCATGGCTCGGGCCGGCGGACCGGGTGAGCGGCCTCGCACTCGTCCTCGGTAGCTCGGCAGTCGGTGCCGTCGCACGAGTAGGCGGCGGCAAGCAGGCCCTGGACGATGCGCTCGGCAAGGCTGGCGGGTGTCGGGGTGTCGGTCACCGGGCACCGCCAGCGGGCTCGCTGCGGGCAACGCGGGCAGCCTGGGCGAGGCCAAGGCGGCGGATGAGCATGGCGGGCTCATCGGGGTGTTCGGTGCGTGAGCGCTGCCAAGCCGCATCGATCTCCTGAGCGACTTGTTCCCGGACCTCGGTGCGGTAGGCGTCGAGCAGGTGCGAGGCCTCGTGCTCGGGCAGGCCGAGGACGTCGGCGTCGTACTCGGTGGGGTCGCACAGGGCGTTCAGCAGCTGCTCGCGGGCGGTGGGCTGGCTCATTGGATGTCCTCTCAGGCGCAGATGACGCAGCGGTGGTCGGCGCTGTCGTTGTCGTGGCATCGGTCGACGCAGGCGCGGCAGAAGTCGCTGAGGTGGTGGCGGGCGTTGCCGTCGTGCCGGGTGTCGTCGGGGTCGAACTGGCGGCCGCAGTGGGCGCAGGTACCGCAGCAGATGCCCATGCACGTGTCGGGGTTGTGGTCGGCGGGCTGGGCCATGGCGGGCTCCTCGGCTTCGTAGTGGGTGCGGGCCGGCGCCGCCGGGGACAGGTGTCCCCGGCGGCAGGCGGGGGTTAGAACGGGGGTTCGGTGCCGTGGCCGGTGTCGGAGGCCCAGGGGTCGTTCTGGGGCTGCTGGTGGGCCTGCTGGGGGCGCTGGGCGGACTGCTGGCGGTTGCCCTGGTTGCCGCCCTGCTGGCTGTCGCGCTGGGCCTTCTGCACCTTCGCGGTGGCGAACGCCAGCGATGGGCCGATCGACCGGATTGTCAGCGAGACCCGGGAGTGCTTCTGGCCGTCTTTCTCCCAGGATTCGGTGCGGGGCTCGCCGGTGACGAGGACTTCCATGCCCTGGGTGAGGGTCTCGGCGACGTGTTCGGCGAGCTGGTTCCAGGCGGTGCCGTCGATCCAGAGGGTGTCGCCGTCCTCCCACTGCTGGGTCTGCTGGTTGAGGCGGCGGTTCTGGAAGACGAGGCGGACGCGGGTGACAGCGGCGCCGTTGGGGGTGAAGCGGAGCTCGGGGTCGGCGACGACGCGGCCGACGCCGGTCATGGTGGGCAGAGGCATCAGATGGTCTCCTTCTGGAAGGTGTGGATGCGCTGGGGCGGGGTGTCCTCGGGGATTCGGAAGACCTCGAGGCAGTCCGGCCGCGCGCTGAACAGGTACTGGTCGTTGCCGATGCGGCGGGACCAGAGGGTCCGCTCGAAGGCCGGGCTGTGTTCGGGCCCGATGCGGGGCCCGACGCTCTCGCGGAAGGCGGCGTTGTAGTGCTCGCGGGTGTCGGCCGTGAGTTCGGTCGGCCACTCCTCGTCGGGGCCAAGGTGAGCGAGGAGAGTGGAGGGGCTGTCCCAGGGCTCGGTGACCAGCTTGGAGAGGCGGCGCAGGAAGCTGGGGCCGTGGATGGTTCCGACGGTCGGGCCGTCCAGGCGGGCCGGGGTGTGCTGCTGGTCGAGCCACTGGCGGAAGGTGAAGGTCACGAGAGTGCTCCGGTGGGTGAGTAGCCGGTGACGCCGGTGTCGATGGGTCGGTAGGCGCGCCAGGGCCAACCGCCCTCGGCGCCCTGGCAGATGAAGACGGGCCACTGACGTTCGTCGCGGGCGCCGCGCCAGGGGATGACCCGGCGGCCGCGGTCTTCGTCGGCGGTGCGTTCGTCCTCGACGGGGCGCAGGCCGTAGCCGAACTCCGGCCAGCGCAGCCACAGCGACGACCCGACGGGGCGGAGGGCGCGCGGGCCCATCGCGCCGCCCTGCGGGGAGTGGGCCTCGAGGGAGAGCGCGCACCCTGCGGTTGCCCGGGCCTCGTCAAGGACGACGGTGACCTTGCGGGCGAGCTCCTCCGAGTTGGGGTCGCCGGCGTGCAGGCGGTAGATCGGGCCGACGATCAGCAGGTCGGGCATCGTGGCTTCGACGCGGCGCATCAGCCAGGCGCGGCCGTCGGGGCGGGTGAGGTCGACGCCTTCGGGGCGGAGGTCGATGTGGAGCTGGCCGCGGCGGACGGGGGTGCGCTGACGCTCGGCGACGTTCATGAGGGCGCGGTAGTGGCGGCGGGACTGCCGGGCGCTGTTCTCGCAGTCGAGGACGAGCACGCGCTGCGGGCCGAGAGCGTTGGGCTCCCCGCCGAATGGGAGCACGCCAGCCGCGGCGGTGACGGCAAGCTGACGTTGCAGCACGCTCTTGCCGCCGCCCTCGCCCGCCGTCCACACCACGCGGTCGGTGTGCTCGAGGAGGCCGGGCAGCACCCAGTCGTAGCCCTCGTCCGGGTGGGAGATGTGGTCGTGGATGTCCTCGACGGGCTGGTCCTGGATGGCGCGGCCGGCGTCGCGGACGGTGCGGGCCCGGGTGACCGCCTGCTCGGCGAGCTCGGCGGCGGCCTCGTCTCCGCCGGTGGGGTCGAAGGCGGCGTCGATCAGGTCGCGTCCGGCCCGGATGAGTTCGCGGCGCAGGGCAAGGGCTCGGAGGTGGTCGGCGAGCCACTCGGGGTTCGCGCCGCGCTCGGCGGCCTGGATGCAGGTGTGGAGGTAGCCGGGGCCGCCGACGCGGATGAGATCGCCTTGGGCCTGGAGGCGGTTGGCCACGGTGATGGGGTCGATGGGTTGGCCGGCCTCGACGAGTGTGCTGTACGCGGTGTAGATGGTGGCGTGGGCGCCGCGGTAGAAGTCGCTGTCGGTGAGGTGGAGGTCGCGGAGCAGGCGGCGGGGGTCGCGGGCGAGCGGGACGGCACCGACCAGGGCCTGCTCGGCGGCCAGGTCGTTCGGCTCGGCGCGGGCGAACGGGTCGTCCAGGTCGTCCTGGACGAGCGGGGGCGCGATGGTGGTCATCAGAAGATCCCTCGGTCTGCGTAGGTCTGTTGCTGGGGCTGTTGGGGAACGGCGGGGCGGGCGGCGGGCAGCTGGTCGTCGTCGTAGCGCTCACCGTTGAGCCAGCTGGAGGGGTAGGGGATCCACTGCCGATCGGTGCCGGCAGCGGCCCAGGCGTCTGCGTGACGGGTGGCGGCGGTGATGATCGCCTGGGGGTCGGCGCCGCGCTTGAGGGCGGCGGTCCAGGCCTTGCGGGCGGTGCCCTTGGCGACCTTCTTCGGGTAGGCGGCCCAGAAGGTGTCGAACGGCTCGGGGAGTGCGTTCTCTGACAGACCAGGGATTCTTGTGGTCGCCTGGCGACCTAGGTCGGGAGCCGACCTAGGGTCAGATGTCCGAATTTCTTCCGGTTCGGCTAGGTCGCGGGGCGACCCACCCTGGGTCGCCTGGCGACCTAGGTCGGGAGCCGACCTAGGGTCAGGCTGCTGGGAGTTGGGCGTCATGTCCGTTTTTGCTAGGTCGCTGGGCGACCCAGGAGGGATGTGGATGAAGTACTCGTTCTGGGCGTTCTCGCGGCGGGCCTTCTCGGGCGCCGGGGAGATGTAGGAGATCCACCCGGCTTCCACCAGGCGGGCCCGGTGGTCGAGGAAGGCACTCTTCGACAGGCCGGTGGCCTTGAGGAGCACAGACTGCGCGGGCTGGTGCTCGGGCGGGATGATGCCGGTCTCCAGGTCAGCCCAGGTAGCGATCATGAGCGCGAGGTAGCGCGACAGCGGCAGAAGCTCGCTGCGGCGGATCGCACGCTCGTACTCGAACCTGCCTGGCATCGGCTCTCTCTCAGGGTGCAGCGGTTGGTGCTGGCGTCGGCGGGCGGGGGCATCCGCCGGCGCCAGCGGTCATCGGGTGCCGGGCTCACGCGGCCTGGGCGGGCTCCAGGTGGGCCGCGCGGTAGGCGTCGACCACCGCGCGGGGGACCAGGCCGACCGGTGCGACCTGGTGGCCATGCTCGGCCGCCCACTCCCGGATTGCGGCGAGCTCCGCCTTGTCCGGCCGGCCGTTGCCCGACGCGGGGTCCGGGTGGCCCTTGGCGGCGCGCAGGGCCTGGCGGGCGTCGGCCAGCAGCTGCTCGGCCTGGCGCACGCGCTCCGCCGCCTCCGCGACGACGTGCTCGCGGCGTTGGGCCTGCTGGAGGTCGGCGAGCGCGCCGCGGGCCTGGTCAGCCAGCCGCTGCATCCGGGCGTTGGGATGCTTCATGCCCCACGAGATCAGCGCCGCGGCCGGTACGGGCGGCAGCCCGACGGTGCCGTGGTCGGCGACGAACGGGATGTGCGCGCTGGTGACGGCCGCGCCGATCTGGTCCTGGGTCAGGCCGGTGGCCGTGATGATGTCGGCGACGGTCTCGCCGTCCCGGTACATGGCGACGGCGACGGCAGTCTCGGTGTTCACGGTCCTCTCCTTTCAGCTGGTGGTGCGGCCGGTGGCGGCCTGGGCGAGGCGGTAGTCCTGGGTGCTGCTGCGGCGCTTGCCGGAGGCGATCGCGCGGGCGTCCACGAGGGCGCTCGCCGCCTGCGGAGTGGGCAGTGCCTGGGGGGTGTAGCCGGGCCCGGGCTGGGGCTCGGGGCGGCCGGCCTCGGCGGCCGGGGTGTGCGCGGTGCAGCGCCAACCGGCCGGGTACAGGCGGGCGGCAGAGCCGCACGGGCCCGGGCCGGAGCCGCACCGGTGCCGGGCCGTCACGACGGTGCCTCCTCGAGGAGCTGCTTCTCCTTCGCGACCCAGCGAGCGACACGGCGCGGGAGCATGTCGGCGCGGACGGCCATGTCCTCGTAGGACACCCCGGCCCGCCACATCGCGCGCACCGCGAGCACCTTCTCCGTGTCGCTGAGCGGCGGGAGCGGCTCGAGGCCGTTGGCGGCCCGCTCGACGGCGACCAGGTCGAGCCCGTCGTCGGTGGTGGTGTCGGTGGTGCTGACCCAGACGCACGGGCGGCGGGTCAGGAACGTGGTGCTGGCGCCGGGCATCAGTCACTCACCGCCGTGACGGTGTTCACCCAGGACAGCGCGGCGTTGTCGAGGCGCTGCCGGGCCCGGGTCACGGCGACGTAGGCCAGGCGGGCCTCCTCACGCGGCAGGATCCGGTGCCCGGTGACCGGGTCCGGCTTCGGGGCGCGGAAGTCGCCGTGGATCCTCACCTGCTCCCACTCGCGGCCCTTGGCCTTGTGCGCGGTGGAGACGACCAGTTCGGCGGCGTCCTCGGACGCCAGGGCGTCCGCCGCGTCGGCGATCTCCTCGGCCCCGAACTCGTCGATCAGCCGGACCAGGGTCCGGAGGCTTCCGTCCTCCTCCTCGGCGTACTCGCGCACCGCCGACCAACTGGGGAACGCGAGCAGTTCCGGGTGGTCCGTGCTCTTGCCCTGCTGGAGGTCCCGTGCCGCCCAGGCCAGCCGCTTCATCTCGCTGCCGCCGCCGACCAGCGCGGGCTTCCGGCCGGCACCGAGGGCCTCGAGGACCACGCCGACGGCACCCGCGTTGGTGCGGCAGAGGATTGCGTCCGGCCGGTCGACAGGGCCGACGGTGCTCTCGCAGGCCTGCCAGCCAGTGAGTCGCAGCTCGGTGCCGACCAGGTACAGCCACTCGTTCGCCGCCTCGGCCACGGCCGGGCCGAACCGGAACGACTGGGACAGGGTGGCGAGTTGGGCGCCGAGCTCACGCTCGAACGTGCCGAGCGCGTCGCGGGCGCCGCGCCAAGCGTAGATCTGCTGCGCAGAGTCGCCGACGGCGATGCGCTGTGCGTGGTCCTGGTCCAGGAGTACGGCGGCCAGGACGTCGTTGGTGTCCTGGGCCTCGTCGAGCAGCACCACGTCGGCGGCCAGCCGGGGTCGGCCGAGAGCCCACAGCTTCAGGTAGTGATCGTGGCTGAGCTTCAACACGCCGTCCTCGCGCCGCAGGTCGGCCCATGCGGCCCGGGCAACCGGCAGCACCAGGGCGCCCAGCTTGGCCCGGGCGTCCCGACTGGTCAGCCCGTCGTAGCGGGGGACGTGTCGGAAGTCGAGGTCGTCGTCCGCGCTGTGGCAGAAGCGCTCGACGGTCTCGAGAGCGGCGCGCATCACGACCTTCGACGTCATGGCTTTGACGTGGCCGAGGTCGGTAGCGATGCCCTGGATTCCGCCGGTGATCCGGTCGACGCCGAGAGCCTGGGCGGCCTGGAGGGCGGTCTGGCGCGGCCGCTGGAGGCGCGGCAGCCAGCGGGGGTCGAACGCGAGGCCGTGCCCGGTGCTCGCGCTCACGTTGGCGGGGAACGACTTCTTCGCGTCGGCGGCGATGGAGCGGTTGTAGGCGACGTACGCCATGCGGCGGCGCGAGTCCGCGCGGGCGATCATCTTCAACGTGCTGGACTTGCCGCACCCGGCGCCGGCCTGGATGACCAAGTCCGTGCCGTCGCCGTACGCGGCGATCGCGTCGGCCTGCTCGGGGGTAGGGGTGACCACGGGTGTACCTCCTCTCTGAGGTGCGGGGCGGGGCCGCGCTGAGCGGCAGTGAGGCGCGCGGCCCCGCCAGTTCAGGGATGGGTCAGGCAGCGGCGCTGATGTTCTGCGCGACGGATCGGAGGTAGGCGCCCGGGTCGGACTGCTGGAGCGCGGAGTCGAGGGAGTCAATGACGTCGCCCGCGTCCGCCTTCGTCAGCTCGTTCGCGCTGCTGATGTGCCGACCCACGAGGGCGCTGAGCACGGTGTGCCGCTCGGCCCGGTCGGTGATGCCGGCCTGGTTCAGCACGGCGTGGATGCGACGCATCTGCGGGGCCGTTGCCGGTTCCGGCCCAGTCTCTGCCTGGGTGGACACCGACCGGGCGGGGGCTGGCGATACCTTCGGGTCCGCTTCGGGCGGGACCGGGACGGCCTGCGGGACGGCGGCCGGCCGCAGGGACGTCCCGATCTCGACGATCAGCTCGCCCAGTGTGGACACCTCGCCCGTGCCAGGCCGGGCTGCCGGACGGTCCAGCAGCGCGCGCTGCTTCGCCCGGGCGTGCAGGTCGAGGGCGCCCTGGTACGTCATCCCGTCCGCGAGCAGTTCATCCAGGATCTGCTGCACCGGGTCGACACCGGCCCCGAGCTGCTCGAGGATCGTCTCCGCCAGCTCCTCACCCGGGTGGTGGACCGTCAGCCCGTTCAGCGGCTCGTACCGGGTCTTCGTCACCGTGCCGGTGCCCTCGACCATGTCGATCACGACGTCGACCTCGTACTCGGCGCCCTCGCGCTGGACCGTCTTGACGCCGATCTTCGTGACCTTCTTCCCGTCCATCTCGTAGTCGTTCTTCGTCCGCATCGTGACGATGACGTGGCCGGGGAACCCGAGGAGCGCATCGAGCATGTTCTGCTCCAGCTCGTTGACCGGCGCCCAGGCGGTGTACGAGCCGCCGAAGTGACCGGGCTTCTTCGACTCCTGCTCGACGCGGGCGAGCAGGCCCCCCTTCCCGGCCCAGAAGTGGGACCAGGAGTCGATGATCAGTACGGCGACCCGGGCCTGCTCGGCAGCGGCAACGACCGCCATCAGGTTCTCCGGGCTGCACACGGCGAGCGGCAGGTGGCCGAACTCGTGGCCGCCGAGGTCCGGCCGACCGGGCACCGGGGCGTACTTGAGGGCGGAGCCGCGCTCGGTGTCGACCATGCCGATGGTGCCGCCCTGGGCGAGGCCCTCGGCGATGCGCAGGGCCGACTTGGTCTTGCCGGAGCCGCCGGGGCCCTGGAGCGCGATGCGGGCCTTGGCCTGCTCGCGGGTGGCCGGCTGGAAGCTGAAGGCGTTCATCGGGTGTCGTCCTTCTCGGGGGTGCGCGGGCGGGGGATGGTGACGGTGCGGGCGCGCTGGTACGCGCGGCGGCGGCGACGGCGGGCGAGCTCCTCGCGGGACGGCCAGCAGGCGACGGTGATGGCGGCGGCGACCGGGGCGCCGAGGAGAACGGCGGAGACGGCCGTGTCAACGGCGCTCATCGGGGACCGTCCTCGGCGGCGCGCTCCAGTTCGGCGATCCGGGCCCGGGTGGCAGCCAACTCGTCCGCCGTCGTGTGGGACCGCTTGATTTCGTCGGCGATCGAGTCCCGCCACTCCTGCACCGCCGCGAGGATTCGGTCGGCGGCCGTCAGCTGCTCGGCCAGGGGGACGTTGGGCCGCGCCATGATGCGGATCTCCGCACCGTCGAACTCGCCGTTCGGGTAGAGCCGTAGGACCCGGGGGAACGACGTGGAGGCCTCGGCGGTGCCCCGGTCGTCCAGGAACACGAGCGTTTGGGACAGGTTCATCAGGAGGCCCTCCTGTGCAGGACGGTGGTGCGGATTACGTCCGCGAGTTCCTCGCGGGTCACGAACAGGGCCGCGCCGGTCCAGCCGACGCACACGATCAGCAGCCAGATCACGCCGCCACCGCCGTTCCGGCGGTCCGGCCGACCAGGGCCCACGGGCACATGTCGCGCACCAGCGCCGTGTCCGGCAGCCGGGACTCCGAGGCCGCGACAACGTACAGGTCGATGCCGGGCGCCCCGGGGATCTGGCCGTACGACAGCACCCAGTCCAGGCGGCCCCGGACGTACAGGCGGTTGTTGGTGCGGGCCTCGTACTGACCACCGACAGCGACACCACGCGGCCGCACCGCGGCGTACCAGGCGGACAACTCGCTTACCGAGGTGACGGTCAGGGTGATGCGGCGCTGGTCGGCGGCGACCTCGACGTCCTCGGCGGCCGGTGCGGGCTGACCGGCCCGGCGGGCGAGGACGGCGATGCCGGCCAGCACCGTTCGGATGGGGACGGCAGGGAGGGGTGCCGAGGCGAGGCCGGCGGGGGTGAGGGTAGGCTCCACGGTGGGCCTACCTCCTTCCTTGTTCGGGTTGATCGGTGGGCCACTGGGCTCTCGCGGGCGGCGGCATCCGGGTGCGACCGGGCTGCCGGGGCGGGAGCCCGACCCATGTCTGTGGGGTCAGGCGGCGGCGCGGATGGTCGCGCTGGCGTGCGACGCCTTTCGGCCAGTTCCGGCGAAGATCGCGCGGAGCCGGGCGATCTGCTCGGGGGACGGCGGCAGGTCGGTGGCGGAGTCCCGCTCGACGAGTGCCATGCCGGCCGGGCCGAGAATGCGAATGCGCTGCTCGCGGGTCACGCGGCGACGCTCACGAGGTCGTCGAGGGACGTTTCGTAGGTCCTGGCCATCAGTGCGGCCGACTCGAACTTGGGCTGCCGGCGTCCCGCGAGGATGCGGGAGACGGTGCCCTCGGTCAGCCCGGTCCGGCGCGCGATGGCGTACCCGGTGGTGTCGCCCATACGGGCCGCGGCCTGGATGAGCGCGTCCGCGTCAAAGCGGTAGTTGGGGCGGAGCACGTGGTGTCACCTCCTTGTTTGTCAGGAGTACTGCTTGACTGCTGACAAGAAAGCTACGCCGCTACTTGGCAGACGTCAAGCAAGTAGCAAGGCAAAGCTTTGGTTCGCCGGCGTTCGCACATGTGTTTTGTGCTGCTGGTGGGTGGCGTGAACCTGTCGTCGCAACCCTGACCTGCCAGCTTGTCAGCTGACAAGCATGGTTCAGAGTGTCAGCTGACACGCTAGCCTTCGGTGCATGGATGCCAAGCAAACCCGCAGCAAGGCCGGCGGGCTCCCACCAGGGCGGCTGGCGATCTTTGTCGCCTACGTCGCAGACGCCGCGCGCCGTGCCGGATACGACATTGACAGCCCCCGCGGTGGCGGGAAGACGCAACTGGCCAAGGACGCCGGGATCGACCCGTCCACCCTCAGCCGATTCCTGGCTGGCACGCGATCCATCGAGCCCGGCAGCTTCGAAGGCCTGGCCCGGGCACTCAGAGTGCCCGTCCGAGAGCTGCTCGTCCGAGGCGGAGTCGTCTCCTCCGAATCTCTCCCCGAGTGGCCGAATCCCGATGTACGATCACGACCCATCACCCCCAGCGAGGCAGCTACCGAACTCGGCATCACGGATCCGGTCAACCGCGAGATGTTCCTCGCCATGGTGAACCGCCTTCGCCGACAAAGAGCAGCCGAGCGCGACGACGCCGACGGGGGTGCGGCAGCCGAAGCATAGGGGTGGTGCAGGTGCAGGTCAGTCGGATGATGGCGGCGGTCGGTGCGGCGACCGGGGTCACAGCCATGGGGGTAGGCGTCACCACTGACCGGCTCGGGCTGGCAGTCGCCGGCAGTGCACTCCTCATCGTCTCCGCCATGACCATCTGCGTCCTCGTCGTCCTCCAGGCCCTCCGCGACACCGCGGCCGAGCGGGCCGCGCTCATCGAGGAACGCGACCTCGCTATCGCCGCCCAGGTGGGCATCGCGAGCGAACGCGAGCGCCTCCGTGACGACCTCGCCCGCGGGCGCAAGGCTGCGCAGGATCTGCTCGCCCGGGAGCGTGCCGCAATGTTTCAGGCCCTGGAGGAGAAACGTTTCGCCATCCAGAGCGAAGGAGTCGAGACCGGCATTCTCCTGGCCCTGAGCGGCAGCCTTGACGAGATGCCGGCCTCTACCGGTGTCCTCCTCCAGCTCCCCGTTCGTCAGCCGTTCGACGGCGCGGTGCTCGTGGCATCCGACGACTGAGCCGGTGGGCGCTTCGGGCCGAGCGTCATTACGACGCGGCCGTCCCGCAGGGTGGAGTCTCCCTTGCGAGCCGCCCTGTTCAACGTGATCGTCGCCACCTCGCGTAGCACCGAACGCTGCTGCTCCAGCACCAGCGCCCCCCATCGGTCCTCGACGTCCTTACATCCCATCAGGCTGACGAGCAACGGCGACGCGACAGTGAACGCCTCGGCTGCGGCCTGAGCCTTCGCCAGCCGGGGCAGCGTCCCCGCCTCGACTGCGATCAGACTGGCCACGCTGAGAGTGCCGGCCTTGGCCGCGGCACGGGCGGCATCCAGTTCGGCCGTCAGCTTCGTGACCAGTGCGACTGCCGTCTCGGCCTCCGCGGCGCGGTCAGGGTCCTGGAATGCCGCGAGCGCTTCCGGCGCAGCCAGCCACCGGAACAGCCGCTCCTCGACGTAGGCCTGCAACACCTCCGCCGGAATGGCGGTGCAGAAGCGTTCGCGGCACCCGTACTTCAACCCCTCCGGGCTATCTACGGCCCGGAGGGGGCCAGTGCAGACACCACATCTAGCGATCCCGACCAGAAGGTGAACGACGGCGTTGCTGCGTGTCCGCCGTTGCTCCGGGTCGGCGAGGATGGCCCGGGCCTGCTGCCATGTCAGCTCATCGATGAGCGGGTCCCAGGTGGCCGTGCCGATGATTTCGCCCTGGAACACCCGATAGCCGGCGTACGTGGGCCGGGTGAGGATGGCCAGGATGCCGCCCTCGCGCCACTGCACTCCGGTGGACGTAGTGATGCCGTCGGCGTTGAGCCTGCGGGCGATGCTGTAGGGGGAGGTGCCAGCGACGAACTCGTCGAAGATCCTGCGGATGACCGGCGCCCAGACCGGGTCCGGGATCTGGTCGATCAGGTCGCCGCTGTCGGGGTCGTATCGGCGCTGGTAGCCGGTCGGGACCCGGCCGTGGGGGCGCATGGCCTCGGCGTTGAGTCGGACCGTGCGGAGGTTCCTGTCACGGATGACCTCGACCTCGTCCTCGCTCGCAACGGCGTCGAGTGCGGTCCGCTTCCGGTCCTGCCGTCGGCGCATGTCGTAGACGTCGCCGCCGTAGCACCACAGAGTGCCAGTCTCCATGCAGAGCTGGCGGATCTGGACGTATACCTCCAGGTCGCGTTGGAGGCGGCTGTTCTCCCACGTGACGATGACGTCGGCTTCGCCCGCGCGGACGCGCTCGACCATGTTGGCGAAGCGCTTCCGTTCCCGTTTGGCGTAGCGGGAGGCCGAGCGGTTGTCGTCGGTGAACTCGTCGACGATGAGCCACCCGCGGTCGTCGGCTTCGCGGCGGTTCTCGGTCATCTGGGCAGTGGTGCTGCTGCCCCGGCCCTTGAGGTCCCGGCTGGCGCGGGCGTACAGGAAAGCCCTCAGCTGTTCGTGCTGAGGGCTCGGTGTGTGGCGGGGGATCTGCATGGTCTGAGGCTAGCGGCGCAAGGTGTGCTCGTACATGTCTCCACCTCCATGTGGTGGACGTTGCTGCTGTTGTGCCGGACGAACCGGGCTCGCTCGGCATGGCCCTGGCTCGCCAGCCAGGAGGCCGTCACGGTCAGCAGCAGGACGTACGCCGTGGTGAGCCGCAGTCGGGCGGCGGCTCTCAACACAGGGTGCCGGGAAGCAGCGGGGTCGGTCGGTGTCCTCGTTGCGAGGCGATCGCTCATCGTGCCTGGTGCCCTTGCTCGGCGGTTCCCGGGACCGGCTCGCCCGGTACGTGGCCGGGAGGCTGCGGCCGGACGGTCAGAGCGCCAGCGTACGCGAACGGCCGGAAAGCCGTCGGGCCCGGAGCTGGGTGTGTGGGAAGGAGACGATCTCTCGTGGGGCTCCGCCGTGGCGGGTGGCGGGTGGCGGGTGGCGGGTGGCGGGTGGCGGCGGGGCCGGGCGAGGGTGAGGGTGAGGGGGGGAGGAATGTCGAGGAGGCGTCGATGGCCGGCAGCACCGCCCGGGGGCCCGAGGCGAACCGGCGGCCCGAGGCGCACCGGCCGCCCTGGTGGGCGCGTGCCGCCCACGCGGTGTGGGCCTACGTCCGGCGCGCGCCGGGCACCTACATCTGGCTGGCGATCCTGCTCGTCACCACACAGGTGATCCGGCACGTCGATCCGGCGACCGCCGATCACATCCTGCAACGGCGTTCGACCAACCTCCACCACCTCCAGGTCTCGCCGGTCAGCGTCCTGGTGACCAGCGCCCTGTGGATCTCGGGCGGCGGCTGGCTGTCCTACTTCCTGCTGTACAACCTCTTCCACGTGCCCGCCGAACGATGGCTCGGCACGCTGCGCTGGATCTCGGTGGCGGCGCTCGCGCACGTCGGCGCCACCTACCTCAGCGAGGGCGTGCTCGGCTGGGCGATCCACCACGGGCTGGCCCCGCCGAGGGCCGTCTACACCCTGGACTACGGCGTCAGCTACGCGCTGGCCGGAGTGGTCGCGGTGCTCACCTACCTGATCGTGCGGCCCTGGCGGTACCTGTACGCGGCAGGAGTGCTGGTGGTCTACGGGCTGGGCGTGCAGCAGAGCCGGGACTACACCAGCATCGGCCACTTCACAGCGGCACTGATCGGGTTCGCCTGCTATCCGCTGACCCGGGACCGCCCGGGATCCTTCGACCCGGTCGCCTCGGCGCGCATGCTCTGGCGCAGGGTGCGTGGGCGGTGACCGGCGAATCGTGACGGTGACTGGCGGCGCGTGGCGGTGTGCGGCGCCGAACTCCCGAGCGGCCGGAGTCGGTCGTCCACGTGGTGGTGATCCGGCATTCGGTGAATGCCAACTGTTCGAAACCGTAGGACTATTACCGTCTTCTTACCGTAGGGCCCTTCCCCCTGCCCGGGCGGGCCCAGCAGGCTGACCCCCTGTTTCCGCCGAGTGCGCGCGACCGCGCGACCGGCTCCAGGGGAGGATCGCCACCGTGCCCACCAGGCAACGACGACGGCTGCTCATGAGCGCCGTCACGCTCACCGTGATCGGACTGACCAGCACTCAGGCGCTTGCCGCGCCGTCGGTGCCGCCGCAACCGCAGCCATGGCAGGTCCGGCATCAGGCGGACATCGGGAAGGGGCACGCCAAGAAGGTCCGCAGCGCCGCCGGCGCGATCGCAGCCCCGAGCCTCAGCCCGAAGGTCGAGACGGAGGCCGGGGAGGGCGGGGACGAGGCGGAGAACTCCGCCGAGGGCACTGCGCAGTACACCGAGGCCCGTACCGCCCCCGGCGTGGTCGCGCCGGGCGCCTACAGCGCGGCCTGGGCGCAGTTGCAGTCCATGCCGCGCACCGGCGGCACCTGGGACCACGTCACCGACAAGCCCTACAACTCGGACGACCCGCGCTACCGGGACGTCAACTCCAACTCCAGCGGCGGATCCGGCCTGGTGACGGGCCGGATCACCGGCCTGGCGGCCGACGCCGACGGCTACGTGTACGCGGGCGGTGCCAACGGCGGGGTGTTCCGCTCCCGCACCGGCGGTGGGCACTGGGAGCCGATCGCCGACAAACTGCCCACGCTGTCCACCGGGACCCTGAACCTCGACGAGGGCGGCCGGCTCTGGTACGCCACCGGTGAGTCCAACACCGGCGCGACCTCGTACGTCGGCACCGGCGTGTACGTGCTCGCGGACCCGAAGCGCGGCGAGTTCCAGCCCGGCAACCGGGTCGGCGGGGCCGAGCTGGAGTCGACCATCATCCACTCGCTGCGCTTCGGCGGTGGCAAGGTGTGGGCGGCCACCAGCCGCGGCGTGTGGAGCCACTCCACGACGGACCTGTCCGGCCCGTGGACACTGGAGTTCGCGCCCAACCCGGAGTACCTGCCAGGCGGTGCGAAGGCCGGTGACCCGGCCGCGCCGTACAAGAACATCGCCAACGACATAGCGATCGACCCCAAGGACCCGGGCAAGGTCGTCCTGGCGGTCGGCTGGCGCAGTGGCGACAGCTACAACGGCTTCTACAGCAAGGCGGCGGACGGCACCTGGCAGCGCGTCGGCGCACTCGGCGACCTGCCGACGGACGCGGCGAACGTCGGCAACGTGACCTTCGCACGCTCGGCGGACGGCTCGCGCTACTACGCGATCGACCAGTCCCCGGAGGTCATGGCCAACGACCCGGACACCGGCCTCAAGGGCATCTACGTCTCCAAGTCCGGCTCCCCGTTCGGCCCGTGGACCCAGATCGCGGACAAGGACAAGCTGAAGAACTCCGGCTCCGCCCTCCAGGACGAGGGATACCAGCCCGGCATCCAGGCCTGGTACAACCAGTTCCTCCAGGTCGACCCGGCCAACCCGGACCACGTCTACGCGGGTCTCGAAGAGGTCTTCGAGACCACCGACGGCGGCTCCAAGTGGGCCACCGTCGGGCCGTACTGGAACAACGGCTTCCCGTGCTGGAGCATCGACCCGGCCAAGCAGACCGGAGACTGCTCGCCCACCACCCACTCCGACCAGCATGCCGTCGCCTTCGGCAGCTACCAGGGCAAGGTCAACGTCTACGTCGGCAACGACGGCGGCATCTACCGTCGTCCCGGCAACGGCCAGCTGGACGCGTACGGGCACGCCAAGGACTGGACGCCGCTCAACGACGGCACCATCGACACCCTCCAGTACTACTCGGTCGGCGTCGGCAAGGACCCGGCGGACCGCTCCGGGCGGGGCGTGATCGTCAGCGGCGGTCTCCAGGACAACGGCGAGTCGATCCTGCGGGCCCACGACAAGGTGATGGGCTCCAACTTCGGCGGAGACGGCGCCGACACGATCGTGGACCCGGCCAACGGTTGCAACATCGCCGAGGAATACGTCTACCTCGACATCTGGGTCACCCAGAACTGTGCGACCAACGACGGAAGTTGGACGAAGGACCCGAGCAAGGCAACCTCCTTCGAGGTCGCCCCGCCGGACAAGGACACCAGTGCCGCCCGCTTCATCGCGCCGATCACCGCCGACCCGAAGGACGGCAACACCTGGATCGCCGGCGGCCAGCACGTCTGGGTGCAGCACAAGGGCTACGCGATCCGCAGCGGCAGCGAGTGGACCAGCGCCTACGACCTGGGCGCCGGCCACGTCGCCACGGCGGTGGCGACCGTCGACGGCACGGTGTACGCGGGCTGGTGCGGTCCGTGCAACAACGTCGGCTTCAGCCGCGGGATCGCGGTCGGCAAGACCGACGGCACCGGCTGGCACCAGCTCAACCTGCCGGTCGACGGTACCCTGCCGAACCGCTACATCTCCTCCTTCGCGGTCGACGAGAACAACGCCCAGCACGTCTTCGTCGCCTTCAACGGCTTCTCGCGGACCTGGACCGAGGGCCCGGGCGCGGGCGTCGGCCACCTCTTCGAGACCCATGACGGGGGTGCCACCTGGAGCGACGTCTCGGCCAATCTGCCGGACGTCCCCGCCACCTCGGTGAAGATCCTGCCGAACGGCGGCCTGGCCCTCGGCACCGACCTCGCCGCCTTCTACCGTGCGCCGGGCACCACCGACTGGCGGGTCCTCGGCCGCAACCTGCCCACCACCGCGGTGCAGCAGCTGAAGACCGGCCCGGACGGCAAGCTCTACGCCGCCACCTTCGGGCGCGGCATCTGGTCCTTCGACCTGCGCCGCCTCGGCCGCGGCCGCTACGACGAGACGGACGGCTGACCGACCGGTCCGCCTGTTGCGGGTTCGCCGCCTGGCACCTGCCGCCGCTGCCCGGTCCGCTCCGTACGAGCGGGCCGAGCAGCGGCGTCGCGTCCGAATGGTGTGACGCAGTGAGTGAGACGGGCGTACTCCTATGAGACGGGCGTACTCCTAGAGGTCGCCGGGGTTCATGCGGGAGCCAGCCTCCAGAGTGAGGTGACCTCGGCGGCGCGGGCGGCACGGAGCAGGGGGTCGGCCCGGTCGGGGGCGGTGGCCCGAGGGTGACGGGGGACGGTGTCGAGGCGCCCGGTGACCCGCAGCCCGGCTCCGGAAACGGCGTCGAGCAGGTCGGCGCGGGACCGCAGGCCGAGGTGTTCGACGAGGTCGGAGAGGACGAGCCAGCCCTCGCCGCTGGGCAGCAGGCGGTCGGCCAGGCCGTCGAGGAAGCCGTGGAGCATGTGGCTGTCCCGGTCGTAGACGCCCTCGTCGAGGGCGGAGCTCGGCCGGCCTGGCAGCCACGGGGGATTGCACACGACCAGGGCGGCTCGGCCGCGGCCGGGAGGGTAGAGGCCTGCGCCGGCGGTCTCGATGCGGTCGGCGAGACCGAGACGGTGGGCGTTGTCGCGGGCGCAGGCGAGGGCACGCGGATTGGTGTCGGTGACCAGGACCTTGCGCAGGCCGCGCCGGGCGAGGAGCGCGGCGAGCACTCCTGTGCCGGTGCCGAGGTCATAGGCAGTGGAGTGGGCTCGGGCGGCAGGTGGCAGCGGCGCCCGGGCGACGAGGTCGACGTACTCGCCGCGGACGGGGGAGAAGACCCCGTAGTGGGGGTGGATGCGGGCGCCGAGGGCCGGAACCTCGACGCCCCTGGTGCGCCACTGGTGGGCGCCGATCACACCGAGGAGCTCGCGAAGGGACACGATTCTGTTGTCAAGGGGCGGTCCGTAGGCCGCCAGGCAGGCCTCGCGGACGTCGGGCGCCCGGTGGAGCCGGGCGCGATGATCCGCGCCGAGCGGTACCAGCAGCATGCCGAGGACGCGCGCGAGGCGGGCGCGCTCCCGTCGGTGCTGCCGGAAGGCCTCGGCCGGGGAGCCGGGGGCGGATCGGGGCCGGCGCCGCTCGGCGCGGCGGCGCATGGCGTGCAGGAGACGGAGTGCGCCGGGGTAGTCGCCCTGCCAGAGCAGGGCGGTGCCCTCGCAGGCCAACCGGTAGGCGGCCTCGGCGCGCAAGCTGTTGTCGGCCGCGATCAGGCGGCATGGCGGGGGTGTGCCGTTCTCGCTGTGCCAGGGGGCGGGCAGGGCGGAGGTGGTGGGCAGGGTGACGATGCTGGGCCGGTGGGTGTCGGACACCGGGCCTCCTCGTGGTCGAACGTGCAAGGGGGCACGAAGAGCACTTCGACGAGGAGGTGAGCAGCAGGCGCGTCGGACGGTGGCCCGCCGGTGCGGCGGGCGCGGGCGTCAGACCGGGTGCGGCTCACGCGTCGAAGCGCGAGCCGGGGTGTCACCGAGTACGAGGCCCGGTACGACGGCGAGCCGTATGCCACTGATCATCTGCGGGCCTCCCTTCCGAACCAGCTGGTCCTGCATGGTTGTTCGTACGCTTTCACACAGATTGGCTGGCTGGCAACCGATTTATCACCGGCCCCCCGGCCAGCCGTGCGGAACGCGCTCCAGTACCCCCGCGCCGAACAGTTCGTACAGCGGCAGGGTCTCCAGGTGGACGTAACCGATGTGGCAGTCGCAGACCGGCAACGGACAGGCGCGCGGCCGCAGTCGGGCGCGATAGCTGCCGTCGTAGAGGTTCCCGAGGACGTCCCGCACGAAGTGGCAGCGGCGCACGGTGCCGTCGCCGTCCACGGACAGCACGGACTCCCCGGTGCGGCACGGGAGCCCGGCGCTGGGGTGGGCGTGCCGGCTGTACTCGAAGTACGGGTCGAGGGCGGTCCACTGCGCGGCCTCGGCGTCGGTGTAGCCGAGGCCCTCGGCGGCGTTGACCCACAGGTAGACGTCCTCGACGAGTTCGGCGCGCAACTGGTGGGCCTCGGCGAGGTGCTCGGGCCGGCCGACCACGCCGACGCTGTAACGCACACCGAGTGCGTCCAGCTCGCGGCACTTGGCGAGGAAGCGGTCGCGGGTGACCTGGCCGGGGTGGAAGGTGACCCAGAGGGCGAGGGCGTCGAGGTCCGCCTCGGCGAGCCAGCCCGTGCGGCAGCTGAGGTTGGTCTGGATCGCGACGCGGCGGACATGCGGCAGACGGCTCAGCTCGACCAGCGCGCGGCGGTACCAGGACCGCACCAGCCCCTCGCCCCAAGGGGTGAACAGCAGCGACAGGGTGTCGCCGGTGCCCGCGCGCCCGGCGGCCCAGCCGGTGAAGCGCTCCAACGCGGCCCGGTCGGCCCTTAGTTGTTCGATGCTGTCACGCCGCTTGGCGAACGGGCAGTACGGGCAGTCGTAGTCGCAGGAGGCGAGCGGACCGCGGTAGAGCAGGGTGAGGTCCCGCGCGCCGTCCTCCGGAAGTGGTGAGGCGGAAGGCATGCCGAGGAAGGTCATTTCGCCTCGTACGCCGTCATCAGGGCCCGGACCTCGGGCGAGAACAGCATCGGCCCGACGGCGTCCGAGTGCGCCAGCCCCTCCGGGCTGAGCCGCAGGAACTCCGCGTCGCCCTCGGCGAGCCAGCCGCGCTCGGCGAACTCGGCCAGCTCCACCGGGAAGTCCTCGGCCGGTGAACTGCAGAACCGGGCACGGTAGTCCGCCAGGGGCATGCCCTCGGCCTGGAGCAGCGACTGCACCAGGTGGCGCCGGCGCGGCTCCGCGCCGCCCATCCAGTGGCCCACCTCGGCGCGGTGGAAGTCTTCCGTGGCGACGTAGTCGTCGATGATGCCGCGCACCTCGGTGGCGTTCACCGCGTAGTCGAAGGAGTAGTGCAGCCGTGAGGTGTACGAGCGGGCGCCGCAGCCCAGGCCGACCATGCCGTCGGTCTGGCAGGCGTACTCGCTCGCCCCGGCCTGCGGGGACGCGGCGCGGCGGAACATCCGCATCGACACCTGCCGGTAGCCGTGGGCGAGGAGGTGGTCGCGGCCGGCCCGGTAGAGCGCGAGCCGGCGCGCGTCCCAGGCGGACCGGCTCTCCTGCTCGCCGCGCCGGGCCAGGCCGGTCAGCGGGCGGACGTACAACGGGTAGAGGTACAGCTCCTCGGGCTGCCAGGCGAGGGCGGTGTCCAACGAGCGGAGCCAGCTCGCCTCGGTCTGGCCGTCGATGCCGTAGATGAGGTCGATGTTGAGCACCGGGAACCCGGCCGCGCGGATCCGGCCGAGGGCCGCCTCCACCTCGGCCCGCTTCTGCGGGCGGACGGCGGAGCGCGCCTCGGCGTCGTCGAAGGACTGCACGCCCAGGCTCAGCCGGGTGGTGCCCCGGGTGGCCAGCACCTCCAGCCGGTCGGCGGTCGCGGTGGCGGGGGAGGCCTCCACCGAGAGCGGTATCGCCCGCAGGTCGGCGCCCATCCGCCGCTCGGCGATGTCGCACAGCCGCTCCAGCTCAGCGGCCGTCAGATAGGTCGGGGTGCCGCCGCCGAACGCGGCCAGCGCGAACCGCGCCCCCTCGGCCAGCGCCGCGCGCACCGCCGTGGCCTGGCGCTCCAGGGCGTCCAGATAGGCCGTGGTCAGGCCCTCGGGGCTGCCGATCCGGGTGAACAGGTTGCAGAAGCCGCAGCGGACCTCGCAGAACGGGATGTGCAGGTAGAGCGAGAGCGCGTGCTGCGCCTCGCCGGCCCACAGCTCGCGCAGCGGCGGGCGCTCGGGCAGTGGACGGTAGGCCGTCTTGTGCGGGTACGCGTAGACGTACGACTGGTACGGCGAGTCCGGCTGCGGGGGTGCGGTGGTCATGCGCGCTCCTCGGAGGTCGCGGTGGCGTCCGCTGATCGGACGGGAAGCGTGAAGTGCGCGTACGGGACGGTCCAGACCACCTCGTGGCCGATCCGGTGCCCGGTGTAGCCGTCCTCGCCGTAGGCCGTGCCGTGGTCGGAGCAGACGATCGCGAAGCAGGGGCGGCGGGCGCTCATCGCCGTGAACAGCCGGCCGATGTGCGCGTCCACGTACTCCAGGGCGGCTGCGTGGCTGGCCCGCGAGTCCCCGTGCTCGCGGGTGGCACCGGGCAGGTGGAACCAGTTCGGCTGGTGCAGTGCCGATACGTTCAGGAACAGGAACAGCGGCTGGTCGGCGGGCTGTTCGGCGGCGATCCGCTCGGCCCGTGCGACCTGCTCCTCGAAGGACGTCGGCGAAGCCACGCCCAGCCCGGGCGCCCAGTGGCTCTCCTGGAAGAGGCCGGGCAGCACGGAGCCCAGCGGGCCCTGCTTGTTGAAGAATCCGACGCCGCCGATGCACACCGTGCGGTACCCGGCCGCGGCCAGGGCCGTCGGCAGGTCGGTGGCGTCGAAGACCCAGGTGCGCGGGGCGGTGCTCTCGGAGCCGGCGAAGCGGGCCGCGAACAGGCGCGGGTGCGGGCCGTCCGGGGAGGCCGGGGTCGGCAGGAAACCGGCCAGGATCGCCTGGTGGGAGGCGTACGTGAAGCTGCCGGGTGCGTGCCGGCGCTCCCATCGGCCGTCGGGGAGGACGGCGGCGAGATTCGGGATGCGGCCGGCGGCGGCCAACTCCTCGGCGACGTCGAAGCGGAGCGTGTCGAGGGTGACGAGCAGGAGGTCATGGGTGCCCACGACGGTGTTCATGTCGGGGGCGGGGACTGCAGTCCGGTGGTTCATCGAGCGGGTTCCGTGATCTGGTGGCCCGTCGCCGCGGGCGACGACGGGAAGAGGGCGGTGAGCGCGGCCAGCTGGGCGCCGTAGGTGTCGAGGCCCTCGGCGGGGCCGCCGGGCAGGCCGGTGAGGTGGGGGAGCAGGTCGCCGAAGGCGTTCACCTCGCCGACCAGGGCGCGCCGCCAGCCGGCCGTGGGCAGGACGTCGACACCGACCATCGGCGATCCGGGGAAGCAGGCCGCCGCGCGCTCGGCCGTCTCCAGCAGGGCCGACCAGGCCGGACCGGCGGCCTCCCGGACCTGCTCGATGCTGCCCCGGGCGCCGCCGAGGTGCAGGTTGGTCATCGGCTGGGTGCTGGTGCGCACCACGGCGTGGGTGGCCCGGCCGGCGACCACCACGATCCGCAGGTCCGCCGAGCGCCCGGACTGCGAGGCCTTCGGGATCCACTGCTCGACGTGCAGCCCGTCCGGCGCCAGGCCGTCGACGATCGCGGCGACCTCCTGCTCGCTGCGGTAGCGGCGCACCCGCAGCGAGTTGTGCAACCGGCCGTCGGCCAGCTCCACCGAGGTGGTGGCCTGCAACCGGCCACGCGGCCCGAACTCCAGGGCCATCACCCCTGAGGCGGAGGAACCGTGCGCGGGCTTGACGAAGACCCGGCGCAGGCCGGCCTCGGCGAGGCGCTCGCGCAGGTGCTCCCAGCCGGTGACCTCGCCGCCGAGCGCCCCGGGCACCGGCACCCCGGCCCTGGCCAGCAGCGCGTGCGCCCGACGCTTGTCGAACATCACGGCGATCTCCTCCGGATCGCCGAGCAGCCGGACGCCGGGCCGGGCGGCCAGCCCGCGCAGCGCGGCCATGACCCCCGCGTACCAGACGGCCGTGCCCTCGACCCTGGTCGGTGCGTAGCCGGGACCGAGCGCCGGGCCGCGCAGCAGCCGGTCGACCTCCGGCTCCTCGCCCGGCGACTCGATGCGCAACAGACCGCCCTCGGGCAGCCGGAACCGGCCGCGCAGCACGTCCAGCCAGGGCAGGACGGCGGGCTCGGGCAGCCCGGCGGCCCGGGCCGCGGCCGCGAAGAGCGTCACCCGTCGGTGCCCCGGGTTGCCGAGGACAGTCAGCTGCACAGTCATCGTCTCCGTCACCCGGCTACTCGGCGACCGAGACGTAGCGGTCGTCCTCGTCGTCCATGTCGTCCCCCTCGGCTTCGCTGAGGTCGATCTCGACCCCGGGCAGGGACTCGCACAGACGCTCCTGCATCGCGTCGCTCAGGTAGTGGTGGTGCAGGTCGAGGGCGCGCAGGTGGGTGAGTGGCTGGCCCTCCAACAGCGCGGCGGCGCCCTCGTCGGAGAGCACGCCCATGGAGAGGTCGAGCGACTCCAGCCGGGCGACCACCGGGGCATGGGCGAGGGCGGCGGCGATCTCGTCCTGGAGTTCGCTGTTGGCCAGCCCGAGGTGGCGCAACTTCGGCAGCCGGGAGCCGTCCAGGAACGGCGCCAGGTCGTCGATGTTCGCGTCACCGCCGTACTCGTCCACGCCGAGCCAGAGGTCCAGGCGCTCCAGCGCGGGCAGTTCGGAGCCGGCCACCGCGCGCACCACGGTGGCCGGCAGGCCGCCGGACTCGAAGCGCAGGCTGGTCAGCCGGTTGTGCCGCACCGGCTCCAGGGCGAGGTCCATGCCGCCGCGCACGGTCAGCGACCGCAGTTCGGGGAAGGCGTTCAGCAGCGGGGTGACGTCGTCCATCTCCATCCAGGAGATCTCGCATTCGTCGAACGTCACCTCACCGAGGAACAGCGCCTCCAGGGCGGGCAGACGCCGTGCCTCGGCTGTGATGGCCTCGACCGCGGTGCGCACGGACGTGTAGTCGTTCCGCCACCACGCGCCGATCACCACGGCGCGGACGCCGGCCGGGTCGACCTTCTCCAGGAAGGACTGCCAGAGCTGAACGAAGTCCTGCTTGGAGCCGTACTCCAGGGACAGCCGCCAGGCGACGGCGCCTGTGGCGGGACGCGGCCGGGCGTCGTCGGGCGTGAACTCATGGATCGGCAGCTCGTGGAAGCGTTCGATGTGACGGGAGACGGCCATGGCGGATCCTGGTGGGTCGAGTGGTCGGGTGGGTGTGCGCAGGAGGTGACGGCTACTCGGCCACGGCCACGTAGCGCCACTGGTCGTCGGGCTTGCCGGGCTCGGAGAGGTCGATCTCGACCCCGGTCAGGGCCTGGTGCAGGCGCTGCTGCATTTCCTCGGTGAGGTAGTGGTGGTGCAGGTCGAGGGAGCGCAGGTGGGTGAGCGGCTGGCCCTCGAGCAGGGCGGTGGCACCCTGGTCGGTCAGCACGCCCATGGAGAGGCTGAGCGATTCCAGCCGGGCGACGACGGGCGCGTGCGCCACGGCGGCCGCGATGTCGTCCTGGAACTCGCTGTTCTGGAGGCCGAGGTGGCGCAGCGCGGGGAAGCGGGTGCCGTCCAGGAACGGCGCGACGTCGGCCATCGTCGCGTCGCCGCCGTAGTTGTCCACCCCCAGCCAGAGCTCCAGCCGCTCCAGGGCCGGGAAGTCGCAGGCGGCCACCGAGCGCACGACCGATCCCGGCAGGCCGCCGGCCTCGAAGCGCAGTGCCTTGAGCGCCTCGTGCCGCAGCGGCTCCAGGGCCAGACCGCCCTTGCCGTCCCAGTCCTCCGAGGCGCCGCGCACCACGAGCTCGGCCAGCCGCGGGAAGGCTGTCAGCAGCGGCGTGATGTCGCACTGCTGGATCCAGGAGATCTCGCACTCCTCGAAGGTGATGTCGCCGACGAACAGCGCGCGCAGGGCGGGCAGCCGGCCGGCGGCGGCGGCGATCGCCTCCATCGGCTCCCGGAAGCTGTCCGGCTCCTCCGGGGCCCACTGCCCGATCACCAGGGCGGTGACCCGCTCCGTGTCGACGGCGCCGAGGAACTGCTCCCAGCGCTTGACGAACGTCGCCTCGGACTCGTAGTCGAGCTTGATCCTCCAGGCGGCCGAGGCCGCGTCCGGCAGCTGGACGGCGCCGGATCCGCCCTTCTCCTCGGCCTCCTCCAAGGCCTCCACGAAGTCGAAGACGGGGAGACCGTGGAACCGCTCGATGTGCTCGTTGACAGTCATTGCGCTGCTCCTCGGGGGTCTGGGCCGAACAACTGTCTACCAGCCGGGACTGACAATCCGGTGGCCGGGTCGCCGCCCGGGCGCGTTGTCAGACCCTTGCTCTATGTTCGGGTCCTGGCTCCGGAGAGTGACCGCGGCAGGCGCGGCGGAGCCGTGGGTTCCGGTGTCCGCCGGAGTCCGGCCGTACGGCGAGGGAGGACTGATGTACCGCCAGGGCGATGTGCTGATCGTGCCGGTCGAGGAGAGCACGGTGCCGCTGCGGGTGGCCGAGCTGGCCGTGCAGCCCCGGGACGCACGGGGCCGGATGGTGCTGGCACTCGGCGAGGTCACCGGGCACGCGCACGCCGTGGTCGGCCCCGGCGAGCTGCGCCGCGAGACCGGACCGTTCGGTGCGGGCTGGCTGCACCTGCCCGAGGGCGGCCGGGTGGTGCACGAGGAGCACGCGGCGATACCGCTGCCCAAGGGCTGGTACCGGGTGATCCGCCAGCGCGAGTACGCGCCGGGCGCGGTGCGCGTGGTCGCGGACTGACGACCGCTCCGCCCGCCGGACGGGGTCGGCGGGCGGTGGGGGCAGCAAGGCGGAGCGCGGCCGGGGCCGCGGCACGGAACGGGAACGGGAACGGACGGCCGGGTGGGGAGCCCGGCCGGGAACGGAGCAGGGATGGAGACGGTGATCCACGACGGGGTCCACGGCGACTGGACGCAGGCGCGGGCGCTGCCCGGGCCGGCCGAGGTGACGGCCCGCTGGCGGGCGGCCGCGGCGGCCACCAGGGCGGGCGACCGGGTGGCAGCCGAACACGCTGTCAGGGCCGCCTACCGAGC
>NZ_JAHSQD010000259.1 GCF_020103755.1 Streptomyces sp. LS1784 | reverse complement strand
CGCACCGCCCGCGCCAGCACCGCGGGGGCGACGCCGCCCGGTGCGTCCCGCAGCGCCTCCGCCGCGTCACCGACGGTCGCGTCGGCGTCGACCGCCACCAGCGGACCCGCCGCCGCCAGCGCGTCCCGCACCGCCGTCTCCCCGGGTTCCTCCAGGAAGCCCCACTCCCGCATCCAGGAGTCGCTGTGCACCTTGGACAGGTAGGAGCGCCCCGAGTCCGGCAGCAGCACGACCACCAGGTCCTCCGGGCCCAGCCGCCGCGCCACCCGCAGCGCCGCCGCCACCGCCGTACCGGAGGACGGGCCGGCCAGGATGCCCTCCTCCCGCGCGAGCCGGCGCGCCGTCAGCAGCGACTCGCGGTCCGGGATCCGCTCGAAGGAGTCGACCACCTCCGACCGGTAGGCCTGCGGCCAGCGGTCCTCCACCGTCCCGGGGTGGAGGAAGTGCCCGATGCTCTCGACGAACCACGGGCTGCCGTCCCCGCCCCCGTACGAGGAGGACTCCGGGTCCGCGCCGACCACCGTCACCGTGCCGCCGGAGGCCTCCTTCAGATAGCCGCCGGTGCCGGTGACGGTGCCGCCGGTGCCGACGCCCGCGACGAAGTGGGTCACCCGCCCGCCGGTCTGCTCCCAGATCTCGGGACCGGTGGTCCGGACATGGGCCTCGGGATTGGCCGGATTGTCGTACTGGTTGGCGAGCCAGGCGCCGGGGATCTCCTCGGTGAGCCGCTCGACCACCTTGAACAGGTGCCGCGGGTCCTCCTGCGGCACCGCGGTCGGCCCGAGCACCACCTCCGCGCCGTACGCCCGCAGGATGTCCGCCTTCTCGGGCGCCGACCTGTCCGCCACCCCGGCGATCACCCGGTACCCGCGCTGCCGGCCGACGATCGCCAGGCCGATGCCGGTGTTCCCGGAGGTCGCCTCGATGATCGTCCCGCCCGGCTTCAGCAGGCCGTCGCGCTCGGCGGCCAGGACCATGGACAGCGCGGCGCGGTCCTTGACGCTGCCGCCGATGTTGAGGAACTCGGCCTTGGCGTAGATCGGCGCGGCGAGGCCGGCGCCGAGCCGGGCGAGGCGGAACAGCGGTGTCCCGCCGATCGCGTCCAGGACGGATTCGTGAACTGCGGCCATCGTCGGCCCCTTTCGTCGGCACTTGTCCGACCGAGCCTGCCCAGCCCGGAAGTTCGGTAGACGGCAGCGACACCGTTCCTCATCCGGTCGACACAGTGGACGACGGCCGCGAGCGGGCGCGGACAGACGCAGGGGGCGCGGGCCCGGGTGGCCGCGCCCGCCTCTGCGTCAGGGGCGTGAAGCAGGGGGCATGGTGATGCATTCGCGCCCGCTGGTTCTGCCGCACTCCACATCGCGCACCAGAACCCTCCAGGGCCGCCCCGTCGGGTCGGCCGTGGCGTCCGGGCCGTCGAAGCCCGCGACGCCCGCTTCACCGCCTGACCGCGCCGGGCTCACGCTCCCCGGCCGGTACGGCCGCGCCCGCCCAGCCACGCGGTCAGAGCGGCCCACAGGCCCCGGCGCTCCGACCGCTCCTGCTGCTCCGGCTGCTCCGGCCCCGGAGCGGCCGGCACCCGCAGCGCCGGGCCCTCCGGTGCGATGCCCTGGGCCCGCGCGGCCGCGAGCCAGACGGGGAGATCGGCCAGCAACAGGTCGTACAGCTTCCGGTCGGAGACCGTCCGGGGATCGCGCCCCAGGTGGACGAAGCCGACGTTGTCGATGGGCCGCTTCGCCGGGACCTCAAGCTCGTCGAGCTTCCGCAGGAAGTCGAACTGCCGGCTGTCCGGGTCGCCGAAGCCGATGAACTGCCAGAAGATCGGCAGCTTCGCCGCCCCGCACAGGCGCGCTTCCGCCGCACCCTTGTCGATCGGCCCGCCATCCGTCTGGAACAGGACGAGGGCCGGCGCCGTGGAGCCGCTCTCGCGGTAGTGCCGGACCACCGCGTCCACCGCCAGGTGGTAACTGGTCTTGCCCATGTGGCCGAGGCCCGCGACGATCCGCTCGATCCAGCCCGCATGGTCCGCCAGGGCGACCTCGACCTGGGCGTCGACCTCGGTGGAGAAGAAGACGACCGGCACGCTCCCGTCGTCGTCCAGATTGGCCGCCAGCCCCAGCACCCGGTCCGCGAGCGCCTGGACGCTGCCGTCCTTGTAGTAGGGCTTCATCGAGCCGGAGTAGTCGATCACCAGGTACACCGCGACGCGCTGACCGCTCAGCCCACGCCGCTCGACCGAGGCGCCGGCCGTCTTGTAGAGGCTCACCAGCGCGGGCGCGCTCTGCTCGACCTTGCTCAGACTGACGGCCATGTGTTGCTCCCTCGCTCACTGCGGCAGCCGGGGCTGCCGAGGCACGTGATCGTCAACGCGCTCCGGACACTGTGCGGGGCGGACGGGGGCGGCGGCAAGCCCCTGCCCGGACCAGGCGGGGTCGGCGGCAAGCCCTTGCCCGGCCCGGTCCCTCACCACCCGCCGGGGTGGCGGGACAGCCAGTCGGCGTGCCGCTCCTTCAGCCGGTCGCGCTCCTCCGTCGTGGTCAGGTGGACGTCCGCGCCCCGGTCGTACGGGTGGTACAGCCGCCGCATGCCGGTGTCGGTGACGATCACCCCGCGCTCCAGGACGATCGCGTACTCCCGCTCGTCGTCGGGGTACCGCTTGGACTCCGGCAGGCTGTGGAAGCGCGCCCAGACGTCCCGCCACCGGTCGCTGATCTCGTACCCGACGGGTTCCGTGCCGGGCCACCGCCGCTCCCAGAGCGCCGTCAGTGCCTCGCAATCCGCCTGCTCCTCCTCCCCGACGGCCGGCGAGTCTGCCACATCCGCCCCACCAGTCCCGGCCTGGCGAAATTCCCTCGTCCCGGCCGCCAGGCTCCCGTAGCGTGGTTCGGTCGATCTTGAGGGCAGAACGGGGCACCACATCATGCAGCAGTACCAGGGCTGGGCCGACGAACGCTTCGGCGCCGTCGCGGACGTCTTCGCCGCCAACTTCACCGAGTTCCCCGAACTGGGCGCCGCCGTCACGGTGTTCGCCGGCGGCCGGAAGGTGGTCGAGCTGTGGGGCGGCACGGCCGACGAGCGCACCGGCCGGGCCTGGACGCAGGACACCGTGGTCCCGGTGTTCTCCTGTGCCAAGGGCCCGGTGAGCATCTCCGCGCACCTGCTCGCCCAGCAGGGCCGGCTCGACCTGGACGCGCCGGTCGCCCGCTACTGGCCGGAGTTCGCGCGGAACGGCAAGCAGGCCGTCACCACCCGGATGATCCTCGGCCACCGCGCCGGCATCCCGGCCCTGGACGCGGCGCTCTCCTTCGAGGAGGTCGCCGCCTGGGAGCCGGTGATCCGGGCCGTCGAGGCGCAGCAGCCGCTCTGGGAGCCGGGCACGACCTACGAGTACCACGGCCATGTGCTCGGCTTCGCGGTCGGCGAGGTGATCCGCCGGATCACCGGCCTGACCCCGGGCGCGTTCCTGCGCAAGGAGATCGCCGAGCCACTCGGCCTGCCGGTCTGGATCGGCCTTCCGGAGAGCGAACTCCCGCGCCTGGCCCGGCTGGTGGAAGCCGATGGCCGCCGCCCGATGCCCGGACCGGAGCACCTGCTCACCCGGATCGTCACCATGAACGGCGCCCTGGCCTTCCCCGGCCTGGACGTGCCGCACGGCTGGAACGACCCGGCCCTGCACGCGATCGAGCTGCCCGGCGCGGGCGCCGTCGCCTCGGCCACCGGCCTGGCGGGCGTGTACGCGGCGGCGGCCACCGGACTGGACGGCGGCGAGCGGCTGCTCTCCGCCGACACCGTGACCGACGCGGTGCGCGAAGTCTCCTCCGGCGCGGGCTTCCTGGGCTTCGACCTGGGCGCCCGCTGGGGCTCCGGCCTGCTGCTCGACTCCCCCGCCTTCCGCCCGCTGCTCGGCGCGCGCAGCTTCGGCAACGACGGCGCCGGCGGCCAGTTCGCCTTCGGCGACGACGAGTTCGGCGTCGGCTTCGGCTACGTCGCCAACCGGATGATCGGCCACGGCGACGCCCGGGCGAACCGCCTGATCGAGGCGGTGCGCGGGTGCCTGGGCTGACGGGCTTCCTCCCGCTCGTCACCCGCCTGGCCACCACCGGCGGCCTCGGCGAGCTGCGCTACGGCGCCTCGTTGCCCGAACTCGCCGCCCACTACGGCGATCCGTGGGACGGCGGCCGCATCCACCGGGGCAAGCGTTGGCCGCACGCCTTCGGCTGGGGCGACGTGCCGACGGTGTTCTGCCGCTGCCGCCGGCTCCATTCGCTGTCCCTGCCGGTCTGGCACGGCGAGCTGGACCTCCCGCAGCCGGGCGGCGGTTCGGTGACGCTCGACACCCACGTCGGCGAGACGGAGCTGATGGCCGCGCTGACCGCCTCCGGCGGGACCTGGGAGACGGTGACGTACGAGAACCTCCAGGACCAGAAGAACCTGCTCTTCTCGCCGGCCGAGGAGGTCCGGGTCGAGCTGGTGCTCACCGACCGCGACAGCTACGACCAGCCGCCGTCCCCGGAGTGGGTGCTGCACAAGGCCGTGCTGTGGGGCTTCGAGCACGTCGAGTGCCCCGAGCCGGACCGCGATCTGCCGGACGACGGCTGGGGCGCCACCGAACGCTGATGCGACGGCGGGCCGTGGGCCGTCGACTCCTGGACGGCCCACCGTGAAGCCTCAGAACAACGCCCGCGGGAGCACCACCCGCACCCACTCCTCCGGTTGCGACACGTGCGGGGCGTGCCCGGCGCCCTCGTACAGGTGGCGTTCCGCCTTGGGCAGGGTGAGGTCGATCAGGTCCAGCACCTCGCCGAACATCGGCGCGCTGTCGTCGCTCTGGGTGAGCAGCGCCGGTTCGCCGAACCGGGACAGCCCGGTGAGGTCGAGGTCGAGCGCGTCCGGGTCGCGCAGCTCGTCCAGGTAGGTGGGCGCGTTGCGGATGTAGGTGTGCCGGACCGGCGCGGGCAGCTGATCCCAGGCACCCGGGCCGAGGGCGAGGCTGTCCACGTACAACTCGGCCGCCGCGGCCGACTCGGCCCGCTCCAGCAGCTCCCGGACGGCGGCGATCCGGTCGGCGAAGGCCGTGCCGATCGGGCGCAGGTCCGGGTCGGCGAGCAGGATGCCGGTGCCCGGCGGCTCGTGCACGGCGATCCCGCGCAGCAGGTCGGGCCAGGCGGCGGCGAGCCGGAGGATGACCAGCGCGCCGTAGGAGTCGCCGTAGGCGAAGGCCGGCGCGAGGCCCAGCCCCTGGATCAGCCCGGCCAGGTCGGCCGCGTCCTCGTGCACCGAACCCTGGGTGAGCGGGTCCTCGCTGCGGCTGTGCCCCCGGCGGTCGTAGGCGACCGCCGTGGTGGACTCGGCCAGGCCCGGCAGCACCCGCGCCCAGGAGTCCGCGTCGCTCCAGGAACCGTGCACCAGGACGACACCGGGGCCCTCACCTCGGGCCTCGTAGTGCAGCGCCACCCCGTTCACCCTGATCTCGGCCATCACGAGTCTCCCGATCTCGGCGGTGCTCCCCCACCAGCCTGACACAACCACCGGGAAGGCTCAGATCCGCCGGTGGCGGGCCCCGTCACGGGGCACGGAGGGTGGCGAAGATCATCCCCGTGCGTGATCCGGCCGCCGCACGGCCCGTGCCAGGCTCGACGCATGCACTACGACGTACGCCGGATGGCCGCCGGGGAGTGGCGGGAACTGCGCGGGATCACGTTGGAGGCGCTGCGGGACTCCCCGAAGGCCTTCAGCTCCTCGTACACGGACTCCGCCGCCCGCCCGGAGGACTACTGGCGGCACCGGGCCGCCCAGGGGGCCACGGCCCGGGAGTCCGCCACCTTCACGGCCGGTGACGAGACCGGCGCCTGGGTCGGGATCGCCGGCGTCGAGCCCCTGCCGGACGTCCCCGACCACGTGCACATCCACTCGGTCTACGTCACCCCCGCGCACCGCGGCGCCGCCGGCCCGGCCGCCGACCTGGTGCGCGCGGTCGTCCGCCACGCCCGGGAGCACACCACCGTGGGGGCGCTGACCCTGGGCGTGCACGAGGACAACGGGCGCGCCCAGGCCTTCTACCGCCGGCTCGGCTTCGAGCCGACCGGCACGGTGGTCCCCTACGTCCGGAACCCGGCGGAGCGGATCCTCGTCCTCGGCTACCCGGGTTTCCGGTAGCCGCGAACGCGGCGGGGACGAACCGCAGCGTGACGGGGACAAGCAGCGAACGCGGCGGGGGACGAAAACCGCAGCGCGGCGACGGCAAGCCGCGAACACGGCAGGGGCGGCCCGCCGGCCGCCGTCAGTTCATCACCCGCACCGGCGGCTCGTCCCGCGTCCCGTCCTCCGCCACCACCGTGAACCGCTCCGAGCCCGACACCGACAGGTCCACCGGGTAGAGCGACGCGGTGTCGTTGACGTCCAGCACGGCGCTCTGCCGCCCGGTGTCCGCCTCCACCCTGGTCACCCGGCCCCGGGTCATCGCCCACACCGAGCCGCCGTCCACCACCAGGCCGGTCACCTGGTCGTCCAGTCCCGCCGTCCACCGCTTGCCGCCGTCCGTGAGCGAGTACGCCAGCAGCCGGCCGGTGGCGGTCCGGCTCGGGTGCCTGCCGCCGCTGATGCCGACGTCGCCGGGCTTCTCGCCCGGCACGACGAACAGGTCCCCCACCACCACCCCGCCGAACAGCGGCCGGGCGCTGAACTCGTCGAAGGCGTGCAGCCCGCCCAGCATCACGTCCAGGTCGTACTCGTCCCCGGCGACCGGTATCGCCGCCCGCTGCCGGCCGGTCCGGTCGTAGCTGAGCACCGCGTGGGTGCCGCGCTCGGCCTGGGCGTCCACCCACACCGCGAGCGGGTCGACCGACACCACCGCGAGGTTCTTCAGCCCGCCCGCCGCGGGCAGCGCGATCCGCTGCTGCTCCCGGCCGTCCGCCGGCGCCAGCGAGCGCAGTACGGGCGCCGCGTCACCGCACTGCGCGACGGTGACGGCGTCCCCGGGCCCGCCCGCGACCTGCAACGGGGAGCAGCCGGGATCGGCCGCGCTGCGCCAGACGTCCCGGCCGTCCGCCAGCCGGACGGCGCGCCAGCCGGACCTCTCCTGGAGGAGGGCCTGCTGCCCGGCCACCGCGACCACGTCCGGTGTCGCGTCGTCCCCGTCCCGGGCGGGCGCGTCCACGGTGGCGGTCCAGCCCTCCGTGCCGTCGGCGAGGTCGAGCGAGGTGACGGCCGAGCACGGTGTGCCGTGCGGCGAGTGGCCGATCAGGCCGACGGCGCCGCCGCGTCCCGTCCCGTCGGGCCCGGTGCCCCTGCTCATCGCGCACACCGAGTCCTCCCCGGGCGGGGTCCAGCGCCAGGCGACGGCCCCGGTGGCGCTGCGGTACGCCACCACCAGGTCCGGCCTGGCCCGCACCACCAGGTCCCCGCTGGTCCAGCTGCCCACCGCGCGGATCGTGGACGGCCGGTCCAGCGGCGCCTTCCAGGAGTCGTTGAGGCCGTCCCCGGCGAAGCCGACGAAGATCCCGAGCCCCAGCAGCGCACCGACGGCGGCCGAGGGGAACCCGGCCTTCGGGTGGATCAGCGCCCAGACGAAGCCCGCACCGCAGGGCATCAGCCCGAGGATGCTGATGATCCCCATGTACGCGAGGCTGTCGCCGCCGAACCCGTTCGCCGGGCCGGACAGCACCGCCAGCCCCATGCTCGCGAACATCGCCCCCAGCACCCCGCCGGAGACCACCATCCAGGTCTCCCTGTCCCAGGCGAACCTGGCTCCCCGCCTCGCCCGGACGACACTGTCCTCGGGCCGAACAGCCATGCCGGTCTCTCCCCTGCAACGCGCCGCCCACCGCATCGGGGCGACGATCATCGGATCGTCGCAGAGCGCGCCATGATCCGAAACAAAGAGCAGGGAAAACCCCGGCCATGACCCGCACATACCAGGCCCCGGCCACCGGGACCATGACGGATCCTCGCCGCCACCGCGGGCCTCCGGCTCCGCCGAGCCCACCCCGTTGCCGGCCCCCCTACCCCTGCCCCGGTTCCCCGCCCGGAACCCAGTTCCCGTGCAGGCCCAACGGCACCCGCACCGGCAGGTGGACCCGGGCGACGGGCTCGCCGGTGAAGTCCTGGGCGGCGAGGATCACCAGGTCCGTCGCGCCCCGGTCCGGGTCGAGGACGTACGCCATCAGGTATCCGTCGTCCTCCGCCGCCGGCGACTCGGCGGGGACGAACACCGCCTCGCCCACCGCCCCGTCGCGCCCGAACTCGTGGGCCTCGACGGTCCCCCGGCTCAGGTCGTGCTTGAGCAGGGCGTTGCTGAAGCCCTCCGCCGGGCGGTCGTCCCCTGGGCCGGCCGGCGACGCGTAGAGCTCCACGGCGGCCGCGTATCCGTAGCGGTAGGGGCGGCCGGTGTGACGCGAGTTGAGGCGCGGGAACTCCTGGACCCGGTCGTCCAGCCGCTCCTCCCGCACCGTCCCCGCCGCCAGGTCGATCGTCCAGCGGTCGAGCGTGGGACGGCTCGCACCGATGGTGCGCAGGTCCATGCCCGGAGGGTGGCGCACGACGTCGACGACCAGCGAGTCCGCCGACCGCTCGTACGCGTTGAGGGTGTGCCCGACCAGGTGCGGCGCGAGCTCGAACCACCGCACCGCGCCGCCCTCGCGCGGCATCACCCCGACCCGGGCGGCGCGCCGCTCGTCCCAGGTGAAGGGCACGCCGGTGGCCAGGTGCGCCGCGCTGAACACCACCGGCGTGTCGTACAGCAGCACGAACCGCTCGGTGAGCGCGAAGTCGTGCATGTACGGGTTACCGGGCACCTCGATCAGCGTGCTGCGCCGGACGGTGCCGCCGCCGTCCATCACGATGTGCTGCACGTGGTCCGAGCCGTAGCGGAAGGCCAGCGAGTGCAGTTCCCCGGTGTGCGGGTCGAGGATCGAGTGGGCGTTGGCGCTGTACCCCTCCGGCGTGGCGCCCAGCTCGCACGGCCCCACCGTGTCCAGCTCGTAGGTGAGTTCGTAGGGGCGGATACCGCCCTCGATCAGCGCGTAGGTGCGCCCGCCGAGGCCCGCGACCTGCACGTTGGGGGAGATGTCCAGCCGCTCGTCGACGGGCGTGCCGCGGCGGGGCTCGCCGAGCCGGTCGGCGACCGCGCCGGAGCGGACCCAACGGTTGCGGTACCACTCGGCGCGACCGTCGCGGATCCGGACGCCGTGCACCATGCCCGCGCCGAGGGTCCACAGGTGCGCGGCCGGGTCCTCGATGCCCAGCGGATTGGGGCCGTTGCGCAGGTAGCGGCCGTCGAGATGGGCCGGTATCCGGCCGGTGACGGGCAGGTCGTAGGCGGTGACCTCCTCGGTCAGCGGGGCGAAGTTCCCGGACAGGTAGCGGTTGCGACTCGTGCCGTTGCTGCTCGCGCCGTCGCGGCTCGTGCCGTTGCTGCTCACGGTGTCCCGGCTCATGGTGTCGACCTCACGTCAGGTGATGATGGGGTGTCTGCGCCGAACGCCCGCCCCAGCGCGGCCATCAGCGCCTCGTAGCGCGCCCCGGCCTCGGCCGGTGCGAAGTGGCCGGCGAGCTCCAGGCTCACCGCGCCGTGGGTGGCCGCCCAGAACAGTCTGGAGACCTCCTGGGCGTCGCCGGGCCGGAAGGCTCCGGCCGCCATGCAGGCGTCCACGGCGGCCACCGAGGCGCCGAACGCGCTGTCCGCCACGGCCAGCGCCTCCGCGCCGGGCCGGAATCCGGGCACCGGCTGCTCGAACATCACCCGGTAGTAGGCGGGTTCGGCGATCGCCCGCTCGCGGTAGGCCCGGCCGAGCTCGGTCAGGTACGCCAACGGGTCCTCCCCGCGCGGGATCTGTTCCTGCGCCCGGCGCAGCCGCGCGAAGCCCTCGCGGTACAGCGCGTCGAGCAGCCCCTCCTTCCCGCCGAACATCGTGTACAGCACCTTGGTCGAGGAACCGATCTCGGCGGCGATCCGGCGCACGGTCAGCGCGGCGGGGCCTTCGGCGACGAGGAGGGTGATGGCGCAGTCGAGGATCACGGCGCGTACGGCGTCCTGGCCGACCCGCTGCGCGTCCTGGTAGGGCGTGCTCATGGGTAACAACGTAACCGATGGGAAACAGTGTTACCAGCCCTTGGTGCGAACACGGCCCGAGCCCGCCCGCGAACCCCTGCACGAGCCCCTGTGCCCACCGCCGTGTCACGTTCCGGCGGCCTGCCCGGTCCCTGCTGGCGGCGGCCTCACGGCCCGGCCCGAAGGACTCGAAGAACTCGAAGGAGCGGACGATGCGCGTACTGCTGGCAGGTGCGACCGGGGCCATCGGCGCCCCGCTGACCCGGGTGCTGATCGGCGCGGGCCACCAGGTCCTGGCCCTCGCCCGCTCCGAGCACTCGGCGCAGGCCGTCCTGGCCGCGGGCTGCACGCCCGTACGGGCCGATGCGCTGGACCGTGAGGGGCTGCTGCGCGCGGTGGACGGCCTGGCCGCGGACGCGGTGGTCCACCAGCTGACCGCCCTCCGCACGCCCTCCCGCAGGGTGGCCGCCGACAATCCGACCAACGTGCTGCGCGTCCGCGGCTCCGCCAATCTGCTGGCCGCCGCACGGGTCGTGGGCGCCGAACGCTTCCTCACCCAGTCCCTGGTCCTCGGGTACGGCTATCGCGACCACGGAAGCCGGTTCCTCGGCGAGGAGGCCCCGTTCGGCGTGTACGGCACGGGCCCCCGGGCCACCGCCTCCGACCATGTCGTCACCGGCCTGGTCGAGGCCGAGCAGCGGGCCTTCGACGCTCCGCACGTCGCCGGGATCGCCTTGCGCTACGGCCTGTTCCACGGCCCGGGCACGTGGTTCGACCCGACCCCGGGCACCCGCCCGATGCCGGTTCCGCTGGGCGGTGGCGGGGTGGTGCCGTGGATCCACGTCGAGGACGCCGCCACCGCCACGCTGGCCGCGCTGGAGCACGGCCGCGCGGGCGAGGCGTACAACCTCGCGGGCGACCACCCGGCGAGCTTCGGCGAGTTGGCCACCGCCACCCGCCGCGGCCGCCCGGCCCTCCGCCTCCCCGGCTGGGCCCTGCGGGCCGCCGTGCCCTACCTCGGCGAGCTGATGCTCGACACCACCCTGCGGGTCTCCAACGCCAAGGCCGCTCGCGAGCTGCACTGGACCCCGCGCCACCCCGATCCCCGGGCCGTACCGGCCGCCGGCCCGCACTGAACGGCGGGCACCGGGCCCCACCCGCCCCCCGGCCCGGAGCAGGAAGTCGACCCGACCGACTTCCCGCTCCACCGACCCGCCCCTCGCTGATCTCCGTCGGCCCGGCCCGGGAGCGCGGACGGCCCGGCGGGCGGCGCACCTGGGGGCCGGCGGGCCGAGCGGCACTGG
>NZ_JAHSQD010000258.1 GCF_020103755.1 Streptomyces sp. LS1784 | reverse complement strand
TCTCCGGCAGTCCCGCCGCCCTCATCGACACCCGCACCACCCCCGCGACCACCTGCCCACGAGACGACCGCAGGAGCGATCATGCCGCAGTCAACCGACCCCGCGGCCCGAATTGAGCAACAGAGTCCCCCTGCTCCTTCCCCGCCTGGCCGCCTACACGCAGCAGACAGCCGCCTGGTGCGACAGCGGCATACGGGCCGATGACCGAGGAGCGACCCCATGACCCTCCGGCCGCTGCCCCGCAGCCTGGCCCCGCTGCCCGACGAATCGCTGCCCGGCTTCCTGCTGCGGCTGGCCACGCGCCTTGATCGATCCCCGAGCCGCCTCGCCACCCTGTGCGGCCTCACCGAACGGCCCGGACGGATCCCCCTCGGCCTGCTGCAGGAACTGCCCGACACCACGGCCCGGGCCTTCGCCCATGCGGCGGGCCTCAGCATCGCCGAGGCCAACGACCTGACACTGCAACGGTTCGCAACCCCGTACCCGCCGCTGCGGGCTGTACGCGCGGTCCCGCAACGGACCACCGTCATGCTCGCAACCCAGTGGGCACTCGACTTCTCAACCCGCTACTGCCCGCAGTGCCTGCACGGCGATGCCAGCGAGATCCAGCAGGCACTACGCATCACTGCTGAGCGCGGCCTGCGACCGCAGGAAGGATCTCCAGGTGAACACCGACGACGTCCTGGCGACGGCCGAAACGGGCACAGCGGCAGTGCCGGGTGCTGCCCGGTGACGCCTCCACGCGCGCTGGCCCGCAGCCTTGCCCCGCTCCCAGCAGACCCGCTCGAAGAGGACCTCGGCGGGGCGGGGCCGGGTGAAGCGGCCGGTGAACTGCTTGCCGGTGTCGGTGAGTACCTCGGCCGGGACCCGGTGGAATCGCATGGCGCGCACGAATGCGTCGGCCACCGTCCGGCCAGACGGTGTAGCCAGCACCTCTGAGCTCTTCTCCAAGATCCCGGATCCGCGCTGGCGCGTCGTGGCCGAGGAGTTCACCACCGGTAAGAGCACCCATTGCCGGATCGTGACCGCGTGGGCTGACCTTGGCTGAAAAACCTGCACAAACAACCCAGCTCGCAATCTACCGTTCAATACCACAGGGAGCCGGGGGCGTCGGGGGCCTCGGGCTCCGGGGACGTCCGATGGTGTGGGGGCCTTTGATGACTGCCCAGCGCGTGGTCCGCGGCCGGACTGGCGTGATCCTCGTTCTGATCATGGCCCTCGCCGCTCTCGGGCTGACCTCGCCCGAGCGGTTCCGCAGCGCCGCCGCGACGGTGCCGGACGCCAGGTCTGCGGTCACCGGACCGGAGGGGCCTGAGGGCACATCGTTCAACCCGAACCAGATCAAGGACATCAAGGCGGCGGACCCCGGCACCGGGGTGAACCTGATCGAGGCCCCGACGGCGAACAACAGCGGTGACGCGCGGCTGGCGTACCCGCTCGAGGTTCCCAAGGGGCGTGGGGGCCTGCAACCCAATCTGTCGGTCGCCTACAACTCGGCGGGCGGTAACGGCTGGGCCGGCGTGGGCTGGGACTTGAACACGCCGTCGATCACGGTCGACACCCGGTGGGGCGTCCCGCGCTACGACAGCGGCAAGGAAACCGAGTCGTACGTACTGAACGGGGAGCAGCTCACCCCGGTGGCGCACCGCAGTGAACTCCAGGCGCGTACCGCGGAGAAGGTGTTCCACTCCCGAGTCGAGGGCAGGTTCGAGCGGATCGTGCGGCATGGTGACAAGCCGTCGAACTACTGGTGGGAGGTCACCGACAAGCAGGGCACCCGTACCGTCTACGGCGGGGCGGAGAACACCTCGCTCGCCGACGCGTCCGGCAACATCGCGGTGTGGGCGGTACGCGAGGTACGTGATGCGCACGACAATCTGATGCGTTACCACCACGTCCGGGTCGACGACGGCGGGGTCGCGAACGCCACCGTCGCGGGCCGCGCCCTGTACCCGCAGCGGATCACCTGGACCGGGCACGGTGACACCGAGGGCCGGTACTCGGTCACCTTCGTCCGGGACCGCGACCGGGGCGAGGCGCGCCGCGGGGACGTCCAGATCGACGCGCGGTACGGGTTCAAGAAGGTCACCGCCGACCTCCTGCGCCGCGTCGAGGTCAAGCTCGACGACCAACTGATCCGCGCCTACGAGCTGAACTACCGGACCGGCGCGTTCGCCAAGACGCTGCTCACCTCGGTGTCGCAGTTCAGCGAGAGCAACCAGCTGTTCAACACCCACACGTTCGACTACTTCGACGACGTGCGCGACCGGTCGGGCAACTACAACGCCTTCGCCGACGCGGCGCCTTGGTCGGTGCCGGACGACGGCCTCGGGGTGAACATCCGCGAAGGCGAGGCCAGCGCGATCTCGGCGAACACGTCGGTCGGCTTCGGCGCGCACCTGTTCGCGGGCTACAACGTGCAGGGGCTGCCGACCAAGGAGGGTTCCGTCGGGTTGAAGGTCGGGTTCAGCGCGGGCCAGTCCGATGGCCTGTCGACGCTGGCCGATGTGAACGGCGACAACCTGCCGGACAAGGTGTTCCGCAAGAACGGCGACGTGTTCTACCGGCCCAATCTGGCCACACCAGGTGGTGAGCCGAAGTTCGGCGACACGCCGATCAAGCTCACCAACCTCCCGGGCATCTCGACCGAGCGCACGCTGTCCGGCACCATCGGCGCCGAGGCGTACGTCCTCACCACCTCGGCCCAGCTGGACTTCGTGGGCACCACGACCACCTCGGACCGGTTCTTCAGCGACGTCAACGGCGACGGCATCACCGACCTGGTGAACAACGGCGGCGTGCTGTTCGGCTACCTGGACGCGAATGGGCAACCCGCCTACAGCGCGGACTCCACCCGCACCCCGGTGCCGATCGGGGGCGGCGCGGTGACCGGCGAGATCGTCGGCGACCAGACCGCGCAGTTCAACCAGCAGGTGGACAACTCGCCGCTGCTGGACACGGTACGCCGCTGGGTCGCACCGTTCGACGGCAACGTCCGCGTGGACGGCCGCGTGCAGCTGACCCAGGACCCCTCCCCGGCGCGGGCGGCCTACACCAAGGCCGACGGCGTGCGGGTCACCATCCAGCACAAGGACGCCGAACTCTGGGCGCAGCGTATCGGCCCCGACGACCACACCGAGTTCGTCCCGGGCAATGTGGCCTCGATTCCGGTGAAGAAGGGAGACGCGCTCTACTTCCGCACCCAGTCCATTCTGGACGGCAAGTACGACACCGTGGCGTGGGACCCGGAGATCACCTACACCGACCTGCCGGCCGGCACGGACGCGAACGGGTTGGCGAGCACCGTGTTCCGTGCGTCGGCCGATTTCACCTTCGGTGGCAGGCCGTCCTTGGTGACCGTGCCGGTGAACGGCACGTTGCGGCTGACCGGTGATGTGGTCAAGTCCAAGGCGACGTCGGACGACGTGACCGTCGTGATCGAGAAGGGCAATGGCGTCCACGCCGGCGCGGAGGTGTTTCGCAAGGTCCTGCCCGCCGCGTCGACCGGTACCTCCGCGATCGACGTGAGCATTCCGGTCAGCGTGTTCGAGAAGATGTCGTGGAAGCTGAAGACCGACTCCCCGATTGATGCCTCGGCGGTGAGCTGGGCGCCGAAGGCGCACTACACGGTCGCGCAGGGGGTCGAGTCGGTCGTCGACGCCAAGGGCGATCCCACGCTGGTGATCACCCCGCCGTACGACATGGACATGTTCCCGGCGGACACCCTCACCGCGCCGCAGCAGTCCTACAAGGCGACCAAGACCGGTCAGTTGAAGGTGCGGCCGAAGCTGTCCTTCAACTTCAATCTCTTCGGTGATGCCAAGATCGCGTTCACGGTGAAGAAGCGCGGCGGGCAGCTGGTCGGCAAACGGATCTTCCAAGCCAAGGACACCTCCCCCTTCGGTGGCCCGAACCTGGACCTGACCGTGCCGGTCACCGCCGGCGACGAGCTCTACATCGACTACTCCACGACGGAGACCAGACTGCTCGGCAGTCTCGTCGAGCAGTCCGCGTCGGTCACCTACGACGTGACCTCCGGCTGGCCGACCTTCACCCCGGCGCCCAGCGCCATGCACGCCTCCGTCGGGCAGGGCGCCTTCGCCCAGCCCTACCGAGGCTGGGGTGTGATCGGCTACCAGGGCAACCGCGACCGCGCCACCCAACCGATCAAGCAGGCCGAACTCACGCTGGACCAGAGCTTCAAGGACGCACTTCCCAAGGAGCCCAAGGAAGCGGACGTCGCGCCCTTCGCCGCGAACCCCCGGCTCACCATGCCGCGGCTGGCGGTGTTCGCCCCCGTTCCCGCCAAGGGCGGCTGGGCCGCACAGGACGAGTCCTCCTGGGTCACCGCCGCGATGGCGACGAGTTCCCGCCTCGGTGCGGACACCATCGACATCGTCACCGACGCCGACGTGGCGGGCGACCGGGCGGTGATGCGCCGCGGTGTCACCGGTCAGGTGTCGGCCACCCTCGCGGCCGGCCCGTTCGGCGGCACCGTGGTCGGCGGGATCACCGCGGGTTCGGTCGACTACCTCGACCTCAACGGCGACCGCTACCCCGACGTCGTGGGCGCCAAGGAGATCCAGTTCTCCGACATGACTGGCGCGCTCGGCGCCACGCGCGGCACCCTCGGCGGCAACGTCCGCGAGGCGGACAACGTCTCCGGCAACGTGTCGCTCTCCGCGGGCAGCGAGACCGCCACCATCGCCAGCGCACTGGGCATGGCCGCCCCCGACGCGGGCACCAGCGCCAACACCGCCACCACCGGCGCGGTCCAACCCTCGCTCGGCATCGGCGGCAGCCTCGGCGGCGGCGAGTCCGACGTCCGCGTCGACCTGATCGACATCAACGGGGACGGGCTGCCCGACAAGGTGTTCGCCAACGGCGACGCCCAGTTGAACCTCGGCTACTCCTTCGCCGCCCGCGAACCCTGGTCGGCCGGACCGATCAACGACGCGTCCACCCGCAACGTCGGCGTCAACCTCGGGTTCAACATCGACCGCTACGGCTTCGCCGGCGGCGTGTCCGCCGAGCTGGGAACCTCGTTCACCAACGCGAGCATGGCGGACGTCAACGGCGACGGCCTCACCGACCGGGTGTTCACCGACGGGGCCAACCCGATCAAGGTCGCGGTCAACACGGGCACCGGCTTCACCGCACCCGCCCCTTGGCGCGGCAGCTTCCCCGAGATCGCCGTCGACAAGAACGCCAGCCTCGGCGCGGGCGTCTACTTCACCGTCGGCCTGCCCACTCCCGTCGGCATCTTCGTCTTCAACCCCGGCGCCAACGCGTCCACCGGCATCAGCCGGGCCGAAACCAGCCTGCGCGACGTCAACGGCGACGGCCTCGCCGACCACGTCAGGTCCACCCGGGACAACGAACTCCTGGTCGCGGTCAACAAGACCGGCCGCACCAACCTCCTGCGCACGGTGTCGCGCCCGATGGGCGCCCGTATCGATCTGGACTACACCCGTACCGGCAACACCCAGGCCATACCCGAAAGCCGCTGGGTCCTGTCCCGAACCGCCGTGTTCGACGGTCGGACCGGCGACGGAGCCGACAACCAACTCACGACCTACCGCTACGAGAACGGCACGTACGACCGGTTGGAGCGCGAGTTCCGCGGGTTCGGCAAGGTCGTCTCGGAGGTCCGCGATCCCGGTGCGGGCGACGCCCTCTACCGGTCGGTGAGCGACGAGTACAGGACCGACAGCGTTTACACCAGGGGCTTGCTCGCCCGCACGCTCACCAGCGACGGCGCGGGCCGCCCGTTCACCGAGACCGTCAACACCTATCAGCTCCACGACATCGCCACCGGCACGGCGGCCGATCCGGCGAGCACCACCGCGTCGGTGTTCCCGCAGCTGACCCGGGTGGACAAAAAATTCCACGAGGGGGCGCGGGAACCCGCGAAGGCCACGCACACCGTGATGGCCTACGACGAGTACGGCAACCTCACAGGATCGTTCGACGCCGGGGACGACGGCATCGAGGACGACGTCCAGACCGACTTCGCATACACCGCGTCCGACCCGGCGTGCCGGGATCGCCACCTGGTCGGGCTGGCCAGGTCCGTGTCCCAGCGCGCGACCGCGACGGACACCCCGCTCCGGCATCGCGAGGCCACGGTGGATTGTGCGACCGGGGCGCTGCGGCAGATCCGGGAGCACGTGACCCCCACCGACATCGCGGTCACGGACCTGGAGTACCACCCGGACGGGAACCTGCGGTCGGTGACGCGTCCGGCGAACAAGTCCGGTCAGCGGTACAAGCTGGAGTACGGCTACGACGCCGTCGTCGGCGTGCACGTCGAGTCCGTCGTGGACAGTTTCGGGTACCGGTCGGCCACGACGCACAACCTGAAGTACGGCCTGCCGGAACGAAGCACCGACCAGAACAACCAGCCACTGTCGAGGTCGTACGACAGCGTCGGCCGGCTCGACTCGGTGACCGGCCCGTACGAGGCGGGCAGCGGCCGGGTCACGATCGCCTTCGCGTACCACCCCGAGGCGGTGGTCCCGTACGCCACGACGAAGAACCTGGACCGGGACGCGAACGGCGCGCGGGCGGACACCATCGACACCGTCACCTTCAGCGATGGTTTGAAGCGGGTGCTGCAGACCAAGAAAGACGCGTCGGTTGCCGCGTCGCCTGGGACGGTGCCGCAGCCGGTGATGACGGTGTCCGGGCGGCTGAAGTTCGACTTCCTCGGCCGCACGACGGAGAAGTACTACCCGGTGACCGAGCCCAAGGGAGAGGCGAACACGACGTTCAACGCCGCGTTCGACACGGTAGCCCCGACGAAGGACTCGTTCGACGTGCTGGACCGGTCGGTCAGGACGGTGCGGCCGGACGGGACCAGCACGACCAACGCGTACGGATTCGGGCCGGACCGGGCGGGTGTGACGCGGTTCGAGAACACGGTGACCGATGCCAACGGCAAGCAGCGCCGCATCTACACCGGCGTCCGCGACACGACCGCGGCGGTGAAGGAGTTCAGCGGTTCGACGGCCGTCTGGACCAGCTACGTGTACGACCCGCTCAACCGGATAACGGTGATCACCGACGACAAGGACAACGTCACCCGTGCCGAGTACGACGGCCTCGGGCGGCGCACGGTGCTCGACAACCCGGACGCGGGCCGGACCGAGACGCACTACGACCTGGCCGGCAACGTCACAGCGAAGATCACCGCGAACCTGCGGGCCGCGGGCCAGGCCGTCGAGTACGACTACGACTACACGCGGGTGAAGGCCGTGCGGTACCCGAAATTCCCGGGCAACGACGTCACCTACTCCTACGGCGCCCCGGGCGCGGCGGACAACGTCGCGTCGCGGATCACCGAGGTCCGGGACGCTGCCGGGACGATCACCCGCGGCTACGGGCCGCTGGGCGAGCTGACTCGGGAGACCCGCACGATCAGCGCCGTCAGCGGGTCACCCCGCACCTATACAACCGCGTGGCGCTACGACACCTTCAACCGCGTGCTCCAGCTGACCTACCCCGACGGCGAGGTGCTCACCTACGACTACGACTCCGGTGGCCAGGTCACGCGGGCGACCGGGGTCAAGAACGGGACCGACTACACGTACCTGCAACGCATGGACTTCGACAAGTTCGGCCAGAAAACCCTCCAGGAGACCGGCAACGGGGTGCGCACGTCCTACACCTACGACGCCGAAGACCGCAGGCTCGCGGCGCTCAAGTCCGACGCACCCACCGGGTCGACGTTCCAGGACCTGGGCTACACCTACGACAAGGCGGGCAACATCACGGCGCTGGCGAACTCCGCGCCGCGGAACGCGGTGATCGGCGGACCGAGCTCCCAGACCTACGGCTACGACGACCTGAACCGGCTGACGTCGGCATCCGGGCAGTACACGGACAAGAACAACCAGGCCAACAAGTACACCCTGACGCTGGCCTACGACTCCATCAACAACACGACGAGCAAGTCCCAGCACCACGAGATCACCGGCGGCGTCCCCGCCTTCCCGGCCGGCACCGGGACCCCTGGACCGATCGAACCGGTCGACGACCCGTCCAACCCGGCCGACGTGCAGGACAGGACCAGCTACACCTACGACTACACCTACGGCGGTGGCAAGCCGCACGCGCCGAGCCGGGTCGGCCCGATCACCCACGCCTACGACGCCAACGGCAACCTCACCGCCACGGTGAACACCGCCGCGACCGGCAAGCGCCGGCAGTTCGTGTGGGACGAGGAGAACCGCCTCGCCTGCAACCAGGACACCACCACCTCGACGGTCGAGCAGAGCCCCGCCGGCTGCGCGGACGCCACCGTGTCCTATGTGTACGACGCGACGGGCGAGCGAGTGGTCAAGAAGGGCGAAAGCCTCTCGCTGTACCCCAACCGAAACTACAGCGAGCGTGACGGCACCGGCTACAAGCACGTCTTCATCGGCGATAGCCGCCTGACAACCAAGACCGTCGCGGACGGAGTCGAGAACACCCGGTCGTTCTTCCACACCGACCACCTCGGCTCGTCCGGGTACGTCACGGACAACACAGGGGCGGTGACCGAACACCTGGAGTACTTCGCGTCCGGGGAGACCTGGGTGGAGGAACGGACCGGGCAGGCGGACACGCCGTACCAGTTCACCGGCAAGGAACTCGACAGCGAGACGGGCCTCAACTACCACGGCGCCCGCTACTACAACCCGCGAACCCAACTGTGGGCGAGCACCGACCCGGCGCTGCCGAAGTACCTGGACCAGGACCTCGCGGGCGGCATCACCCAGCCGCGCAACCTCGCCGCGTACACCTACGTCCACAACAACCCCGTCAAGCTGACCGACCCCACGGGCGAATCGCCGTGGGAGAAGCAGCCGTGGAGCTACGACTACACCATCTACGCCGAGGGCGACGCGGCCAACACCTACGTGTTGGTCGATCCGACCACCGGCAAGTACTTCTCCCAGGTCGGTGCGGGTGGCGCGTCGAACATGGTGGGGAAGGCATCAGAGATCGTCACGGTCGAGGACGCCTGGAACGCGCTGAAGTCCTGTTACAACTGCACGTTCCCCATCAACGGTGCTCCCAAGGAGATGCCGAAGGTCGGTGACAAGCTTCCGCTGAAGGTGGGCCCGAAGGGGTTCCCGGTCGAGGTGACGCAGATGGACTTCGACGGCAAGGAGATCAACATCGAGTACTCGACTCTCGACGGCCACATCGACGGCGTGGGCAGCACGATCCACTTCCGGATCTTCGAGGACCAGAACGGCGAACTCGCCTTGCAGACGACCGCCGAGATCATCGGCGGCATGGGCGCCCGCGGCGGCGCGCCTGCCAGGGGTGTGTACGGCGGGGTTGCCCAGATCACCTGGCAGCCCTTCATCGACCGCTTGGTGACCAACGGCATCAAGCAGCACTACGGCGACAGATGGGGTGGGGCGAAGTAGGCGGATTGAGGTGCCGGAAGGATCTCGGAGGCACCTCGGCTGGAGCACTAACTTGACTCTGTCGGGGATCTTGGACGATCGGACTCAAGTGCCAAGGGTTCGCCATGACTTCGACCGGGGGATGCCGTTCTCGTCCAGGTAGGTCTGGAAGGCGGTCGGCGGTCTCGGTGGCGGGGCTTCCTCGGTGACCGACCCGCCGCTGAGTCGTTCGATATTCACGGCGATGGCTGTGAGAACGTGCTGCAGGTGGGCTTTCGGTTGTCCTCGGTAGCGGCAGCGACGCATGCCGTGTCCGTGGGCGAACTCGTTGATCGTGCCCTCCACGCCGGAGCGGACCGCGTAGCGGGCCTTCCAGTCCGGTGTCTGCTGCTCAGCACGGACACGGACTTGCAGGTCGCGGAGTTCTCGCGGTGGGAAGCCCACGTTGCGGGCGTCGCTGGAGCTCGTGCACCGGGGGCGGTCGGGACACGGCTGGCACTGGCCCTTGGTGAACCGTGCCACGATCAGCGGGACTGCCGTGGGCGAGGAGGTCGGGTAGGGGCCGTGCCAGCCTGCGCTGACCTGGCCGTTCGGGCAGGTGACCTGCCGGCGGTCGAAGTCGATGTGGAAGTCGTCGCGGTCGAAGCCCTCGCCTCGGCGGTGCTGGCGGGTGGGGTTACCCGGTAGGGGCCCGCTGACGGTGACCTGGTGTTTGCGGGCGGCTCGTTCCAGGTGGACCAGCGAGGTGTAGCCGCCGTCGACCAGGTGCTCGGCGGGCAGCAGTTCGCGACGCGCCAGGCGGGTGTGGATGCCGGGCAGGGCCTGGCCGTCGTTGGTGGCGGCCGAGGTGGTGGCCACGTCCGTGATCACGTTGACGCTGCCCGAGGCACACGTCTCGGTGACATGTGCGGCGAACCCCTCCAGCTGATGATGTGCCCGTGGCGGACGTAGCGCACCGTCGTGTCGTAGGGCGAGACGGTCGCCGAGGCAGAGGTCGGCAGGCCGCCGCCGTCGGCAGTGCGCCAGCGCAGGCGGCCTGCCGTGTCGCGGTAGTAGTTCTGCACGAGGATCTGTCGCAGGGCCTCGGCCTGCGGGCCGGTGCGGTAGCCCGGTCCATGCCGGTGGAGGTGCTCCAGCAGGCGCGAGGCGTCGTCGCCGGCGGCGAGGATCCTGGTCTTGGGCCGGGTGGGGTTCTTGCCCAGGCGGACCGAGCGGGACCTGAAGTCACCATCAGGGCAAATTCCGCTGGCCTAATTTCGCTTGCGAGGCATTGCCTTACCCTTGCGCAGGATGCGGTTCCATCCGGCAGCCATATTCATCTAGGGTCTGTGTGATGTTGTGATCAGCTGATGGTCGGCAGGAGATCATCGATCCAGATCATCGAGGCGCGAAGGTGGAGGCCCGCGAGGTGGCTCTCGGGGGTCTTGTCGAACCGGGTGGCGATGCCTCGCCAGGCCTTCAGCTTGTTGATCAGGCGCTTGACAGTGTTCCGCTCTTTGTAGAGCTCGGCGTCGTGGCGTCTGCCAGGCGCTCGGCCTCGGCACCGAGCCGCGGCACACCGAAGGCATCCGAGCGAAGCTGAAACGCCTGGTGACCCGCGGCATCCTCACCGAGCCCGAGCCAGGCCTGTTCGCCCTTACCAATCCGACACCGGGCACCCTGGAGACCAACTCCATCTGAAATCCGGCAAAGGCCCGCAGAACACCCTCTCAGAGGGCGTTTAGGAAGCTCTGTTGCTATATGCGGCTTTTGTTCCTGTCCTGTTTGGCGACCATTTGCTGGGTAGGTCGGTATTGTCCCCAAGCTGCCAGCGAGGGCCGCTGTCCGTCTCGTCCGCTTCTGCAGCTCGAAGTCCGGGGGCTCCCCCAAGGCCAGGTAGTTAACGTTTCCGCAGGTCACGCAAGGGAGTTGAAGGGTTCTCGCGGCTGGATGTGTATACGCCGGGGCCACATTTCCGGAGGTGGCCGTCCTGGGCCCAGCGGGAGAGCTGC
>NZ_JAHSQD010000257.1 GCF_020103755.1 Streptomyces sp. LS1784 | reverse complement strand
CGTGCCCACCCCGGCCAGGGCCAGCGCGGCGGCGCCCGCCGCGGTGCCGATCCGCCGCCTGCGGCGCAGCCGGCGGCCGTACGACCAGCCGGTGTCGACCAGCCTGGTGGCCTCGGTGTCGTAGGACCCGCCGGCCCCGGCCGAGGGCCTCGGTGAAGGCCCGCTCGAACCGCTCGTCGGGCCCGTCGTGCTCTGCGGACATGCTGAACCAGCCTCTCTATCAATCGAGTTGACGCGAATAGTGCAGTGACGTCGACGTGCCGGCCGGCTCAGCGCCCGGCCGGCTCGCCGAGGCTGTGGCCGAGGACGTCGCGGATCCGGCCGAGCGCACGGAAGGCCTGGGTCCGGACGGCGCCCGGGGTGAGGTGCAGGATCGCGGCGGTCTCCTCGACGCTGCGGCCCTCCCAGTAGCGCAGGACCAGCACCGCCCGGTCGCGCGGCGCGAGCCGGCCGAGCGCGTCCATCAGGGCCAGCCGCAGTTCCGGGTCGCCCTGCGGGGCCTCGCCGTCCGGCACCGCGCCGACCGGCCGCTCGCCGCTGGAGCGGCGGCCGCGGTGCGAGAGGAAGACCCGCACCAGCACGGTGTGGGCGCACCCGGCCGGGTTGTCGATCCGGCGCTTGCCGCCGAACCAGGAGGTGCGGTGCCACTGGGCGTAGATCCGCCCGAGCGCCTCCTGCACCAGGTCCTCGGCGAGGTGGGTGTCCCCGCCGGCGAGCAGGCAGGCCGACCGGTAGAGCGCTCTGGCACGGGCGGCCGCGAAGGCCTGGAAGTCCTCGTCCCGCCGCCCGCCCCGGGCCGCCTTCCCCTGACCGTCCGGTTGCATCCTGCCCGGCCCCCTCGCTCGTTCTCCCCTGACACCTGGATGACCAGTCAGGCCCCGGGGGTCGTTACAGGTGGAGGCAAAAGGTTTTTTCACCAGGCCAAACGTGGGTGGTTCGGCGCGACGTTACCGACAAATCGGATATTCCTCACGTAGTGTCAGCCCATGCCTACGCCACACGGATCGCGCGGCGGCATGGCCTTCAGCGCCGACGAAGTCCGCGTGCTGCGCCGAGCCCTCGCCCAAGCCCTGCACCCCGCTGTCCCCGTCCACCTCCAGCGGCCCGAACGGCCGGCGCTCGCCGGGCCGGGCGTCGAGCTCTGGGCGGAGGACGTCCAGGACGCCCTGCGCCTGACCGAGGCGATCGACGAGGCCGTCCAGGAGGGCGGCCGGCTGCGCGCCTTCCTGCTCGCCGACCTCGGACGCTACCGCTCCGCCCTGCCCGGCAGCGCCCCCGGCTACCTGGAGCGGCTGGAGGAGGCGGTGTCCGACGGGTACCTGCCCGGGCCGGAGGACCTCACCGCACTGCGCGGGCTGACCCGCCAGCCCTGCGGCCAGGGCGAGCGGTCCCGCCGCTCCCGGCTGGCCGGGCGCTGCCACGCGCTGGCCGAGGCCGCCGTCCGCGAGCGGCTCGCCCTCCACGCCGGGCAGCCCCGCCACCTGGTGGCCGTACCGAGCCCCGCCGCACCGCCGAACAGTCACCCCACCCCTGTAGGAGGACGGACCACCATGAGCAGCACCGACTCCCGCCCGGAGCAGCCCGCCGCCGCGAAGACCCCGCCCCGTCCGCACCGGATGCCCACCCCCGCCGAGCTGTTCGGCCGCCGCCCCAAGCCCCCGGCCCACCCCGCTCCGCCCACCGACCAGGGCCCCGACGAGATCGAGGACATCGAACTCGCCACCGGCACCGGCTGAGCCGGATCACCCGCCGCCCCCGAGGGGAGACCGCCGCCGCGGTCTCCCCCTTGCGGTAATCCCGTGGCGGAGCACCGTGTGTGGCTGGCTACCCTTGTGGGGTGACCGATCAGAGCCTTGTTCCCGCGACCGACGACCTTCCCGAGCAGATGCGCGTCCGGCGCGAGAAGCTGGACCGGCTCCGGGCGGCCGGTGTCGACCCGTACCCGGTCGGATTCCCCCGCACCACCACCATCGCGGACCTGCGTGCCAAGCACCCGGACCTGGAGCCGGACACCGCGACCGGCGAGCGGGCCGGCGTGACCGGCCGCGTGATCCTCTCCCGCACCGGCGGCAAGCTCTGCTTCGCCACCCTGCGCGACGGCACCGGCGACCTCCAGGTGATGTTCTCCCTGGACAAGCTGGGCGCTGAGCGGCTGGCGGCCTGGAAGGCCGACATCGACCTCGGTGACCAGGTCGGCGTCGAGGGCGAGGTGATCACCTCCAAGCGCGGCGAGCTGTCCGTGATGGTCGACCGCTGGGAGCTCACCGCCAAGTGCCTGCGCCCGCTGCCGGACAAGCACAAGGGCCTGACCGACCCGGAGGCCCGGGTCCGCCAGCGCTACGTGGACCTCATCGTCAACCCCGAGGCCCGCGAGATCCTGCACCTGCGCAGCAAGGTCGTCCGCTCGATCCGCCGCACGTACGAGGACCGCGGCTACATCGAGGTCGAGACCCCGATGCTCCAGCCGGTGCACGGCGGCGCCAACGCGCGTCCGTTCAAGACGCACATCAACGCGTACGACATCGACCTCTACATGCGCATCGCCCCCGAGCTGTACCTCAAGCGGCTGGTGGTCGGCGGCGCCGAGAAGGTCTTCGAGATCAACCGCAACTTCCGCAACGAGGGCGCGGACTCCACCCACAACCCGGAGTTCACCTCGCTGGAGTCGTACGAGGCGTACGGCGACTACGACACCCAGGCCGAGCTGATCCGCGAGACGATCGTCAACGCGGCCCGGGACGCGCTGGGCACCACGGTGATCAAGGGCGTGGACGCGCACGGCGTCGAGCACGAGATCGACCTGGCCGAGCCGTGGGAGGAGGTCTGCGTCTACCCGGGCATCTCCGCCCACCTGGGCGTCGAGGTCACCCCGGAGACCGGCGTCGAGGAGCTGCGCAAGCTGGCCACCGAGCACGGCATCCCGTTCGAGAAGGACTGGGGCCACGGTCAGATCGTGCTGGAGATGGTCGAGCGCCTGCTGGAGGAGAACGCCGTCCGGCCGACCTTCATCAAGGACTACCCGACCGAGGTCTCCCCGCTGACCCGCCAGCACCGCTCGCAGCCCGGCGTGGCCGAGAAGTGGGACCTGGTGATCTTCGGTACGGAGATCGGCACCGCCTACTCCGAGCTGGTCGACCCGGTCGAGCAGCGCGCCCGTCTCACCGCCCAGTCGCTGCTGGCGGCCGGCGGCGACGTCGAGGCGATGCAGGTGGACGAGGACTTCCTGCGTGCCCTGGAGTACGCGATGCCCCCGACCGGTGGCCTCGGCCTCGGCGTGGACCGCCTGATCATGCTGCTGACCGGCAAGAACATCCGGGAGACGGTGCTCTTCCCGCTGGTGAAGCCGGAGCCGAAGGCTTCCGCCGCCACGGCGGAGACGACCGAGGAGGAGTGACCTGATGGACTACGTCAGCGCGATCGTGCCGCCGCTGGTCATGGCGATCGGCTTCGGGTTCCTGGTGCGGGCCATCGTCCGCAGCCAGGGCGGGGCCCAGCGAACCAAGGAAGACATCGACTGATCCCGCACGGTCGAGCGGCCCCGCGAGGACCGCGAGGACCGACGGGCGGCACCCGCGACCGACGCCGTCAGCCGCCCCGGACGACCGGCGCGCCGCCATTCCCGATTCCCGGGGGTGGCGGCGCGCCGGTTTGGCGCACTTCACAAGATTTGCCCCATTCACTCCCTATCCTGGCCGCACTATGGTCCGGCAACTCGGCGAACTTGAGAACGCCATCATGACCCGGGTGTGGCAGTGGAACCGACCGGTCACGGTTCGCGAGGTTCTCCTGGATCTGCGGTCCGAACGCGAAATCGCGTACACCACGGTGATGACCGTCCTGGACAAGCTCCACAGAAAGGGCTGGCTGCGCCGCGAGCGGGTCGGCCGGGCCTATCGATATGAACCGGTCTCCTCGCGTGAGGCGTACACGGCGGCCCTGATGAACGACGCCTGGGCCACCAGTGACAATCCGGCGGCGGCCCTGGTGCACTTCTTCGGCCTGATGTCGCCCGAGCAACGCGAAGCGCTCCGGGACGCCTTGCGGGTGGCCGCACTGTTCCCGTCCGATCCGAGCAGCGCGGATTCCGCGGACGACGGACCGGATACCGGTGGGACGGAACCGGGAGCGGCGCGATAACGTCCCGACCATGGAGGTCACCATCCGCCGGGCGCGGACCACGGACGTGCGGGCAGTACGCAGGCTCATCGACACCTACGCGCGCGACGGCATTCTGCTGGACAAGCCCACAGTCACACTGTTCGAATCCGTCCAGGAGTTCTGGGTCGCGGAACGCGACGACAACGGCGTGGTGGTGGCCTGCGGCGCACTGCACGTGATGTGGGAGGACCTCGCCGAGGTCCGCACGCTCGCGGTGGATCCGGTCGTCCGGGGCACCGGGATCGGGCACCTCCTGCTGGAGAAGCTGGTGCAGACGGCACGCTGGCTGGGCGTCCGTCGGATTTTCTGCTTGACGTTCGAGGTCGCGTTCTTCGCGAAACACGGTTTCGTCGAGATCGGCGAGCTCCAGGAAACCGATGATGGTACGACAGACCCGGCGGCGATCGCTACGGATGTCTATGAAGAACTCCTCCGCTCGTACGATGAAGGCGTCGCCGAGTTCCTCGACCTGGAGCGGGTGAAGCCCAACACACTGGGCAACTCACGCATGCTGCTGCACCTCTGAGCCGCTCCACCCGGGTCAAGGGTTTGTGTTTTCCGGAGAAAGGCGCTTTCCTTTCCTTAGGCAATGGGTCGTTTAGCGGAAAGGGAAGCCCGTGGCACAGAGGGTGCAGGTCATTCTTGAAGACGATCTCGACGGCGGTTCGGCGGACGAGACGGTGACGTTCGCCCTCGACGGCGTTGCCTACGAGATCGACCTGAAGAGCGCCAACGCGGACAAGCTCCGCGGTCTGCTGGCGCCGTACGTGGAGAAGGGCCGCAAGCAGAGCGGCCGGCTCGCCGGCGGCGCCCGTCGTCCGGGTCGCGGCGGTGCTGCGCGTCCGTCCGGCGGCGGTGCGCCCGACACCGCCAAGATCCGCGCGTGGGCCAAGGAGCAGGGCCTGGAGGTCAACGACCGCGGCCGGGTTCCGAGCAACGTGCGCGAGGCCTACGAGAAGGCCAACGCGTCCTGATCCCGGCGCCGCAGGCCCGCCGGAGCGGGTGCGGGGCCCCGGCGGCCGAAGGCGGCGCCGCCATCACACGCACGGGGCGCGGAGGGGTCTCCTCCGCGCCCCGCGGCGCGTGCCCGGACGGCCGCGCCACCACCGGTACCGGGGGCCCTGCCGGGCGCGGGCTCGGGCGGCGGAACAATCACGGGCCGTGCAACGCTGTAGGAGCGAAGCGGTAGCGCGGACACCACCGGGACGGCGTACCCGGCCCCCGGCCGCCGTCGAACCACCGTCGCCGCGGCCGGACTTCTCGCCAGGCGAACACCGCCACCGCGGAAACTGCGCGAGAACCGTCCCGATACCGGGTATGAATGCAGGTGGACGGGTTCTTCGGTCCGTCCAGGGGCAGTATGGGCGACCGGACGGACGGTTCCGGCCGCGCCCCGGCGGCACGTGTTCGCCGATGGCGTAGCGGAATCCGGTGCATCCGGCCCACCTGTGGGAACACCGTTTCCCAGCATCAGGTTGGGATTGGTGTCGGCTGGTCGCGCAGCATCTCGCTCCTCTACCGGGGAGTGAATCCGTGGGCCGCGCCGCTGAGCGGGACTAGCATGCGGAAGGACAGGGCGGGGACGGACCCCGAACTGCCCGACCGCTCTGAGGAGCGATAAACGATGTTCGAGAGGTTCACCGACCGCGCGCGGCGGGTTGTCGTCCTGGCTCAGGAAGAAGCCCGGATGCTCAACCACAACTACATCGGCACCGAGCACATCCTCCTGGGTCTGATCCACGAGGGCGAGGGCGTCGCCGCCAAGGCCCTGGAGAGCCTCGGGATTTCTCTTGAGGCCGTTCGCCAGCAGGTCGAGGAGATCATCGGCCAGGGCCAGCAGGCCCCGTCCGGCCACATTCCCTTCACCCCCCGGGCGAAGAAGGTCCTGGAGCTGTCGCTCCGCGAGGCCCTCCAGCTCGGCCACAACTACATCGGCACCGAGCACATCCTGCTCGGTCTGATCCGCGAGGGCGAGGGCGTCGCCGCCCAGGTCCTGGTGAAGCTGGGCGCCGACCTCAACCGGGTGCGCCAGCAGGTCATCCAGCTGCTCTCCGGCTACCAGACCGGCGGCGGCAAGGAGTCGGCCACGGCCGGCGGGCCCGCCGAGGGCACCCCGTCGACCTCGCTGGTCCTGGACCAGTTCGGCCGCAACCTCACCCAGGCCGCCCGCGAGGCCAAGCTCGACCCGGTCATCGGGCGCGAGAAGGAGATCGAGCGGGTCATGCAGGTGCTGTCCCGCCGCACCAAGAACAACCCGGTGCTGATCGGTGAGCCCGGTGTCGGCAAGACCGCCGTGGTCGAGGGCCTGGCCCAGGCGATCGTCAAGGGCGAGGTCCCGGAGACGCTCAAGGACAAGCAGCTCTACACGCTGGACCTGGGCGCCCTGGTGGCCGGCTCGCGCTACCGCGGTGACTTCGAGGAGCGCCTGAAGAAGGTGCTCAAGGAGATCCGCACCCGCGGCGACATCATCCTGTTCATCGACGAGCTGCACACCCTGGTCGGCGCGGGCGCCGCCGAGGGCGCCATCGACGCCGCCAGCATCCTCAAGCCGATGCTGGCCCGCGGCGAGCTGCAGACCATCGGTGCCACCACCCTGGACGAGTACCGCAAGCACCTGGAGAAGGACGCCGCGCTGGAGCGCCGCTTCCAGCCGATCCAGGTCGCCGAGCCCTCGCTGCCCCACACCATCGAGATCCTCAAGGGTCTGCGCGACCGCTACGAGGCCCACCACCGGGTCTCCATCACGGACTCCGCCCTGGTCGCCGCCGCCACCCTGGCCGACCGGTACATCTCGGACCGCTTCCTGCCGGACAAGGCGATCGACCTGATCGACGAGGCCGGCTCCCGGATGCGCATCCGCCGGATGACCGCGCCGCCGGACCTACGCGAGTTCGACGAGAAGATCGCCGACGTGCGCCGCGAGAAGGAGAGCGCGATCGACGCGCAGGACTTCGAGAAGGCCGCGTCCCTGCGCGACGACGAGAAGCAGCTCCTGCAGGCCAAGGCCAAGCGCGAGAAGGAGTGGAAGGCCGGCGACATGGACGTCGTCGCGGAGGTCAACGAGGAGCTCATCGCCGAGGTCCTGGCCACCGCCACCGGCATCCCGGTCTTCAAGCTGACCGAGGAGGAGACGTCCCGCCTGCTGCGCATGGAGGACGAGCTGCACAAGCGCGTCATCGGCCAGAAGGACGCCATCAAGGCGCTCTCCCAGGCCATCCGGCGCACCCGTGCGGGCCTCAAGGACCCGAAGCGCCCCGGCGGTTCGTTCATCTTCGCCGGCCCGTCCGGTGTCGGTAAGACCGAGCTGTCCAAGACGCTGGCGGAGTTCCTGTTCGGCGACGAGGACGCGCTGATCGCGCTCGACATGTCCGAGTTCTCCGAGAAGCACACCGTCTCCCGGCTGTTCGGCTCCCCGCCCGGCTACGTCGGCTACGAGGAGGGCGGCCAGCTGACCGAGAAGGTCCGCCGCAAGCCGTTCTCGGTCGTCCTCTTCGACGAGGTCGAGAAGGCCCACCCGGACATCTTCAACTCACTGCTGCAGATCCTGGAGGACGGTCGCCTGACCGACTCCCAGGGCCGCGTGGTGGACTTCAAGAACACCGTCATCATCATGACGACCAACCTCGGCACCCGGGACATCTCGAAGGGCTTCAACCTCGGCTTCGCGGCCGCGGGCGACACCCAGACCGGGTACGAGCGGATGAAGGCGAAGGTCGGCGAGGAGCTCAAGCAGCACTTCCGCCCCGAGTTCCTGAACCGTGTCGACGACATCGTGGTGTTCCACCAGCTGTCCGAGGACGACATCATCCAGATCGTCGACCTCATGATCGCCAAGGTGGACGAGCGGCTCAAGGACAAGGACATGGGCCTGGAGCTCAGCGTCGAGGCCAAGAAGCTGCTGGCCAAGCGCGGCTACGACCCGATCCTGGGTGCCCGTCCGCTGCGCCGCACCATCCAGCGCGACATCGAGGACCACCTCTCGGAGAAGATCCTCTTCGGCGAGCTGCGGGCCGGCCACATCGTCGTCGTCGACGTCGAGGGCGAGGGCAAGGACGCCAAGTTCACCTTCCGCGGCGAGGAGAAGTCGGCCGTCGCGGACACCCCGGCCGCGGTCGCCTCGTCCGGTCCGGACCTGACGAAGTAACCCAACTTTTAACAGACAACTTCACAGCCACCGAGCCCCCGGCGTTCACGCCGGGGGCTCGGTGCGTTCCGCTCCGAGCGGGGTCGGCAGCGGGGCGGACGGGATGGCTGGCTCCCGTGCTGGCTGGTGCGGGTGCGCTCGGTTTCTCAGCAAGCTTTAACGAACATACGGTTGACATGCAGTCAGATGATGGGAAGTCGCGGAGCATAGCGCCGTGACCATGTCACGGTCAAGGTCTATCTTTTCTGTGCACGCTTGTATCAAATGACGTCCACCTGTCTTTCATTTTGGTTTGCCGGGCTTTGGCCAGAAGCTGGCCCCGGTCGGGGAGGACGTCACAACGTTGAAGAACACCAGGAGAACCGCTGCGGCTGCCACGGCCGCAGCGGTCATAGTCACGCTCGGCGCGGGCCTGTTCCCGGGCACCGCCGTCGCCGCCGGCTCGGCCCCGGTCCCGAAGGACCCGGCCGACGCCGTCCAGAACACCGAGCACAACCTTCCGGGCCCGCTGACCGCGAAGGTGGAGGCGGAGCAGAAGGCCGCCACCGAGAAGCTGCTCGACGGCACCGCCCAGGTCGAGCAGCACAACGGCAGCACCAGCGTGAAGCTCGGCAAGGACAAGTACGTCGAGCTCGCCCGCGAGCGCACGGACAAGATCTTCACCATCCTGGTCGACTTCGGTGACCAGGTGGACAACACCACCAAGACGCCGGACGGCAAGGTCAAGTACGGCGGCGAGGCCGGCCCGAAGCACAACGAGATCGAGAAGCCGGACGCGGCCACCAACAACTCGACCGCCTGGCAGGCCGACTACAACCAGCAGCACTACCAGGACCTGTACTTCTCCAAGGACAAGCCCTCGCTGAAGACCTACTACGAGAAGCAGTCCTCGGGCCGCTACTCGGTCGACGGCGTGGTCTCGGACTGGGTCCGGGTGCCGTGGAACGAGGCCCGTTACGGCTCCGACTACTGCGGCTCCAACGTCTGCGCCAGCGCCCAGGACCTGATCCGCGACGCCGTGGACATCTGGTACAAGGACCAGCTGGCCAAGGGTCAGACCGAGGCGCAGATCAAGGCGACCCTGGCCCAGTACGACCAGTGGGACCGCTACGGCTCGCACCACGACGGGAACTTCAACCAGCCCGACGGGTACATCGACCACTTCCAGATCGTGCACGCCGGTGAGGACAAGTCGGCCGGTGGCGGCAAGCAGGGCAGCAAGGCCCTGTGGGCGCACCGCTCGTACGTCTACGGCAACCTGCAGGGCAAGGCCGGCCCCGAGGGCAACAAGCTCGGCGGCGTCCAGGTCGGCAACAGCGGTCTGTGGATCGGCGACTACACGATGCAGCCGGAGAACGGCGGCCTCGGCGTCTTCGCCCACGAGTACGGCCACGACCTCGGTCTGCCGGACCTCTACGACACCGCCGGCAAGGGCATCGACAACTCGGTCGGCTTCTGGTCGCTGATGTCCTCCGGTTCCTGGCTCGGCGAGGGCAAGAACAGCATCGGCGACATGCCGAACGACCTCGACGCCTGGAGCAAGTACAAGCTGGGCTGGCTGAAGGCCGACCGCGCCAAGGCGGGCACCGAGTCGACCCACCACATCGGCCCGGCGGAGTACAACAGCAACCTGCCGCAGGGGCTGATCGTCGACCTGCCGAAGAAGAGCATCACCACCGAGATCAACAAGCCGTTCGGCGGCTCCGGTGAGTGGTGGAGCGGCAGCGCCGACAACCTGAACGTCACGCTCACCCGCGACATCGACCTGACCGGCAAGACCAAGGCCAGCATCAACGCCAAGGCCTGGTACGAGCTGGAGCAGGACTTCGACTACGCGTTCGGCGAGGTCTCCACCGACGGCGGCAAGACCTGGACCGTCATCGACGGCACCTGGAACGGCACCGCGCTGCCCCGCGAGAACGACCGCCCGGCCCTCAGCGGCCAGGTGGCCGCCTGGGGCGACCTGTCCTTCAACCTGGACGCCTACGCGGGCAAGCAGATCAAGTTCCGCTACCACAACACCACCGACGGCGGCCTGCACTTCCGCGGCCTGACGCTGGACAACATCACGGTCGTCGCCGACGGCGCCACCGTGTTCAGCGACGACGTCGAGAACGGTGACAACGGCTGGGTGGCCGACGGGTTCTCCCGCTTCGGCGGCTCGTACACCAAGGACTACGCGCAGTACTACATCGCGGAGAACCGGCAGTACGTGTCCTTCGACCAGACCCTGAAGACCGGCCCGTACAACTTCGGCTTCGCCGACAAGCCGAACTGGGTCGAGCACTACTCGTACCAGCCCGGCCTGCTGATCTGGTACTGGGACGAGTCGCAGACCGACAACAACGTCAGCGCCCACCCGGGCCAGGGCCTGATCCTGCCGGTCGACTCGCACCCGACCCCGCTGAAGTGGAACGACGGCACCCTGATGCGTCCGCGCATGCAGGGCTTCGACTCCACCTTCGGCTCCCGCCGCGTCCCGGCGCTGACCCTGCACAAGGCCGGCGCCGAGACCGTCATCCCGAAGGCCAAGGGCGTCGACGAGTTCAACGACCTGAAGTCGTGGTGGAGCAAGGACAACCAGTACAGCGGTGTCAACGTCCCGAAGACCGGGACCAGCATCGAGGTCGAGAACGAGTCCTCGAACTACCTGGAGACCTGGATCCGGGTCCGCCCGGTCGACAACTGATCGTCACCCCGGTAGCGATCGGCCTGTGACCAGGCAGCTCTGACAACTCCACGTCCGGCCCGTCCCCGCAGCGCGCGGGGGCGGGCCGGACGCTTTGTCAGGACCGGTCGGCGTGTAACCGGTCCAGGAAGGCGGCGGCAGCCACCGCGACATCGGCGCCGGTCCAGTCGAGGGCGGCCGCGGCGACCGTGACCTCGGTCATCGAGAGCCCCGGCGGCCCGTACTCGCGCCAGGCGCCGAACAGCCCGATCCCGGTCTCCTCGGCCAGCCCCAGCCCGGCCTCCTCCAACTCCCCGGCCGGGTAGGGCAGCCAGAGCTGGAACTGGTGGGTGTGCGGCGGGGCCGGGTGCACCCGGGCGCCGGGGACGGCGGCGAACGCCCGGGCCAGCGCCCCGGCGACCGTCCCGGCGTGCGCCACGTACCCGGCCAGCCGCGGCAGTTCGCGTTCCAGC
>NZ_JAHSQD010000256.1 GCF_020103755.1 Streptomyces sp. LS1784 | reverse complement strand
AGCGCCGCCCGGTGGGCGGGCGAGGCGCCGGACTCGTCCGACCGCAGCAGCGCCGTACCCAGCTGCACCGCCGCCGCCCCCGCCCGCAGCGCCGCCGCGACGGCCGCACCGTCACCGAGCCCGCCCGCGGCGACCAGCGGCAGCGCCGTCACCTCCCGTACGGCGGGCAGCAGTTCGAGCAGCGGCAGCTCCCCCGGTTCGTCCGCCACCCGGTGGGTGCCGCGGTGGCCGCCCGCCTCCGGGCCCTGCACGCACAGCGCGTCCATCCCGACCGCCTCCGCCGCCCGCGCCTCCTCCGGCGTGGTCACGGTGCCGACCTGCGTCGTGCCGACCGCCCGCAGCGCCGCCGCCTCCTCGGCCGTCGGCAGCCCGAAGGTGTACGACACCACCGGCACCGGGTCCGCGAGCAGGGCCGCGAGCTTGGCCTCCCAGTCGTCCCGGTCCGGCCCGATCTCCTCCGGCAGCGTCACGCCCCACCGTTCGGCCTCCGGCCGCAGCCGCTCCCGGTACGCCGCGACGGCCGCCCGGTCCCCGGGCGGGCCCGGCACGAAGAGGTTCACCCCGTACGGCCGGTCGGTCGCCTTCCGCACCGCGGCGATCTGTTCGGACATCCCGGCGGCGGTCTTCATCCCGGCGGCCAGGAAGCCCAGCCCGCCCGCCCGGTTCACCGCCGCCACCAGCTCGGGCGTCGAGGGCCCGCCCGCCATCGGGGCGCCGATCACCGGTACGACGAGTTCGTCGAGTCGGACGGCCATCGGGTCTCCTCACACTGCGGGCACGGGGACACTGCTGCGGGTACGGACCGCTCCCCACCCTACGCTCAGCGGATCAGCCCCTGCCGCCGCGCCTCGCGCACCGCCGCCGTCCGCGAGTCCACCCCCAACTTGGTGTAGATGTGCACCAGATGGGACTTCACCGTGGCCTGGCTCAGGTGCAGCCGCTGGCTGACCTGCTGGTTGGTCAGCCCGTCCGCGACCAGCCCCAGCACCTCGGTCTCCCGGGCGCTGAGCGCCGCCGCCGGCGTCCGCATCCGCTCCAGCAGCCGGTCCGCCACGCTCGGCGCCAGCGCGCTGCGCCCCGCCGCGGCCGCCCGTACGGCCTGGGCCAGCTCCTCCGGTGGCGCGTCCTTCAGCAGGTAGCCGGTGGCGCCCGCCTCCAGGGCCGGCAGGGTGTCCGCGTCGGTGTCGTACGTGGTGACCACCAGCACCCGCGGCGCGCCCGACCGGGCGGTGATCGCCGCGGTGGCCTGCGCCCCGTTCATCGCCGACCCCGGCCCGAACTGGAGGTCCATCAGCACCACGTCCACGCCCGGCTCCGCGGCCAGCTCGACGGCCCGCTCGGCGGTGGCCGCCTCCGCCACGATGGCGAAGTCCGGCTCGCACTCCAGCACCGCCCGCAGCCCGGCCCGCACCACCGGGTGGTCGTCCGCGATGAGCAGCCGGATCACGAGCCGGCCTCCGGGGTGACCGGCAGCTGCACCGCCACCGTCGTCCCCTCCCCCGGCGCCGACTCCACCGTGAAGCTGCCGCCGAGCGCCCGGGCCCGGGCCCGCATCGAGGGCAGCCCGAACCCGCCGTCCCCGCCGGTGCGGCCGGCGACCGCCGCCGGGTCGAACCCGGCCCCGTCGTCGTACACGTCCAGTGCCACCTCACCCTCCATATAGCTGAGTGTCACCTCGGCCCGCGAGGCCCCCGCGTGCCGAATGGTGTTGCCGAGCGCCGACTGCGCGATCCGCAGCAGCGCGACCTCCTGCGCGGCCGACAGCCGGACCGGGTCGCCGGAGACGTGCAGGTGGACGGGCAGCGTGCCGTGCGCCGTCGTCGTGGCACACAGCCGCTCCAGCGCGACCGGCAGCGGATCGCCGTCCAGCGCGGGCGGCGTGAGCGCCCGGACGAACCTCCGGGCCTCGTCCAGGTTGTCCTGGGCGGCCTGCCGCGCCTGCTCGACGTACCCCGCGGCGGCCTCGGTGCGCTCCGGCAGGGCCCGCTGGGCCGCCCGCAGCAGCAGCTGGATGGAGCTGAGGCTCTGCGCGAGGGTGTCGTGGATCTCCCGGGCCAGCCGCTCGCGCTCGGCCAGCACCCCGGCCGTGTGGTGCGCGGCGGCGAGGTCGGCGCGGGCGGCGGTCAGCTCGTCGATCAACCGGCGGCGCTCCTCGCTCTCCCGGTACAGCGCCTGGTAGCCGAGCACGGTGGCGGTGGCGACGGCCGCGCCGAGCGCGGGCCCGATCGAGGCGGCGAAGCTGAAGCTGTGCTGGTGCCAGGACCACGCGGCGATCGACGCGGCGGCGGTCAGCCCGACGGCGACCAGCCCGGCGCGCCGTCCCAGCAGGTGCAGTTCCAGGAAGTACAGCGGGAACGCCAGCCAGACCCCGTCCTGGGTGGCGATCAGCACGCCCGCCCAGGTGATGCCGAGCAGCGCCATCCAGAGCGCGGCCGCCCGGCGTGATCGGCGCACGGCGGCCAGCTGCGGCCCGACGGTGTAGACGGCGGCCATCGCGGTGGCCGCGGCGGCCACGGCGGCGGGATCGCCCCCGTGGCCGACGAAGACGGCCCGGGCGACGGCGAGCGCGAGCAGGCCCGCCACGAGCAGGTGCAGGCAGACCTGGAGGACGCGGGCGACGGGGGTGGTTCTGGATCGTTCGGTCGCCATCCGTCCAGCCTAAGACCGCACCGCTGGTCCGGCATCAATCAAAAGGTTGAACTCGGCGTCTTCCCTTTGATGCCCAGGATGCAATCCCCGGCTCGATGCCTCCGGGCCCCCGGATCGACGACGGTGGAAGCGTCGGAAAACACCCGTGCAGAGAGAGGCCCACCGTGTTCGTCGCCTGGAGGGACCTGAGGTTCGCCAAGGGGCGGTTCGCCCTGATGGGAACCGTCATCGTGCTGATCACCGTACTGGTCGGCCTGCTGTCCGGGCTGACCGCCGGGCTCGGCCGGCAGAACATCTCCGCGATCACCGGCCTGCCCGCCGACCACCTGGTCTTCGGCAAGCCGGCGGACGGGCAGAAGCTCTCCTTCACCGACTCCCAGGTCACGCCGGAGCAGTGGCAGGCCTGGGCCCGCGAGCCCGGCGTCACCTCCGCCCAGCCGCTGGGCATCACCACCACCAAGGCCGCCGCCGGCCGGCGCACCGCCGCACTCTCCGCCTTCGGCGTCCCCGAGGGCTCCGGGCTCGCCCCGCAGGGCAGCCGGATCGCCCCCGGCAAGGCGGTGCTGTCCAAGACCGCCGCCGAGAACCTGGGCGGCCTCGCCCCCGGCGCCGAGTTCACCCTGGCCGGGCACCCGCTGCGGGTCGCGGCCGTCGAGGGCGACGCCGCGTACAGCCACACCCCGGTGATCTGGACCAGCCTCGGCGACTGGCAGCAGTTCGCCCCCGGCGGCGCCGGCCACGCCACCGTCATCGCCCTCGACACCGCGAAGGGCGCCGACCTGGCCGCCGCCGACGCCCGCCACGGCACCGAGACCCGGACGCGCGACGACGCGCTCGCCGCGATCGGCTCCTACACCTCGGAGAACGGCTCCCTCCAGCTGATGCGCGGCTTCCTGTTCGCCATCTCGGCCCTGGTGATCGGCGCGTTCTTCACGGTCTGGACGATCCAGCGCAGCGGCGACATCGCCGTCCTCAAGGCCCTCGGCGCCTCCACCCGCTACCTGCTGCGCGACGCCCTCGGCCAGGCCGTCCTGCTGCTGGTGCTCGGCACCCTCGTCGGGACCGCGATCGCGGCCGGCTTCGGCTCGCTGATCGGCTCCGCCGTGCCCTTCGTCCTGGACGCCCCGACCGTCCTCCTGCCCGCCGCCGTCATGATCGCCCTCGGCGCGATCGGCGCGGCCCTGTCCATCCGCCGGATCACCTCCGTCGACCCGCTGACCGCCCTGGGGAGCGCCCGATGAGCTTGACCCTCGACCGCATCACCCTCACCTACCCGGACGGCGACGGCCGGCTCACCGCCCTGGACGAGGTCTCGCTGACCGTCCCCAAGGGCTCGCTCACCGCCGTCGTCGGCCCCTCCGGCTCCGGCAAGTCCAGCCTGCTGGCGGTGGCCGCCACCCTGATCACCCCGGACTCCGGACAGGTGATCATCGACGGCACCGACACCACGGGCCTCGGCCGGTCGGAACTCACGGAACTGCGCCGCACCAGGATCGGCATCGTCTTCCAGCAGGCCAACCTGCTGCCCTCGCTCACCGCCGTGGAGCAGCTGCAGGTGATGGCCCACCTCGACGGCCGCTCCCCGCGCACCGCCCTCCCCCGCGCCCTGGAACTCCTGGACGCCGTCGGACTGCGCGACCAGGCCGCCCGCCGCCCGCACCAGCTCTCCGGCGGCCAGCGCCAGCGGGTCAACATCGCCCGTGCCCTGATGAACGACCCCACCGTCCTGCTGGTGGACGAGCCCACCAGCGCCCTCGACCACGAGCGCGGCGCCGCCGTCCTCGACCTGATCACCGACCTGACCCACCGCCGGGCCACCGCCACCGTCCTGGTCACCCACGACCGCACCCACCTGACGGCGGTCGACCAGATCGCCGAGGTCCACGACGGGAAGCTGACGCTGCCCGCGGCGGCGGTCTGACCTACTTCTTGGCAGTCAGCACGTCGTCCACCGAAAGCGTCACCGACGCACCGATCGACTCCGGCAGGGTGAAGGACTGCCCCGGGTGGTGGACGGCGTGCACCCGGTATTCGCCGTCCTTGGGGTCGGTCAGCACCATGACCCGCCGGTTCGTCCGGTCCACGATCACGTAGACGGGCACCCCTGCCGAGGCGTAGGCGGCCGGCTTCTTCTTCAGGTCATCGCCGAAATTGGAGGAGGTTACCTCCAACACAAGGCGGAAGGCCGCCGGGTCATAGCAGTTGTGCTCAATCAACCGATCGTCGCTGTATGCGTCGAGGATCGCCAGATCGGGGACCGCGAAGTCGGACGGGCCGCCCGGCAGCCAAATGCCCACATTCTGGAAGACCTCGGCTTCATCATCATCGAGACCGGCGGCGAACAGCAGGCGCATGAGCCTGGTCAGCGATCGGCTGTGCTTCATGTTCGGCGGCGGCGTCACGGTGATTTCGCTCCCGATGATCTCGACCCGGTAGCCGGGGAGCTGCTCGGAGATCAGCTCGGCGGCTTCGAGCAGCGTCGGCTGCTCCATGGGCTCTTCCACTGCTGCGGCGGACATGGATTTCCTCCTGGCTGCCGATGTCGAGAGCATCATCGTAGAGCTCGGACGTCTCCCGGCGCCCGAGCATCAGTCTTCACCCGAACGAGTGGTTTGGCTCCCGCCAGGCCCCTACCGGGACCGCAGGCGCAGGGCCGAGGGCTCCGGCTCGGCAGGCTTTTCGTCGTCGGCCCAGAGGGAGCGGACGTGGCTGAGGTGGCGGGTCATGCAGGCCTCGGCCGCCGCCGCGTCGCCGGCGAGCAGCAGGTCCAGCAGCTCCAGGTGCTCCTGCGCGGAGGAGACCAGCTCGCCGCGCTCGTCGAGCCGGTTGAGGCCGTACAGCCGCGAGCGCTTGCGCAGGTCGCCGACCACCTCGACCAGCCGCGCGTTGCCGGCCAGCCCCAGCAGGTCCAGGTGGAACTGGCGGTCGGCCTCCAGGTAGCCGATCAGGTCGTGCTTGCGGGCCGCCGCGACGATCGCCTCGGCCTGCGGGCGCAGCCGCTCCAGCTGTTCCTTGGTGGCGGTGCGGGCCACCCGGCCGACGGTCGGGACCTCGATCAGGGCGCGGATCTCGGTGTAGTCGTCGAGGTCGCGGTCGGTGAGCTCGGTGACCCGGAACCCCTTGTTGCGGACGGCCTCGACCAGGCCCTCGCGGGCGAGGTCGAGCATGGCCTCGCGGACCGGGGTCGCGGAGACGCCGAAGTCGGCGGCGAGCGCGGGTGCGGAGTAGACCACGCCGGGGCGAAGTTCGCCGGAGATCAGGGCCGCCCGGAGCGCGTGGGCGACCTGGTCGCGAAGCCGCTCCTGTACGGAGATCAGGGTGCGGGATTTGAGGTCGGCCATGGTGTTCCTCCGGGTGGATGCAGAACACCAGCGTACAATGTCACGTTACGTTGCGTACGCAACAGTCGCCGATTCCCGCACGCGCCACGCCGCCCCCGGGGCGCCGAAAGCCATGGTGACAGCGGCCGTCGGCCGTGACAACGGCCGACGGCACACGATCTTCCGGTCCCCACGGAGGGCTACGCCTGGCGGAACCGGCCCACCAACACGCTCAGACTGTCCGCGCCGCGACCGGCCGCCACGCCCCGCCGGACCGCCTCCGCCAGGACGGCCGGCAGGGCGCCGTCCACCCCGGATTCCTCCGCGGTGTGCCGGACGTGCTCGATGCTCGCCAGCGCCATCGTCATCCGGTCGACATCCCCGCGGTGGTTCCCGGCCGCGATCCGCGGCGCGTAGAACGCCTGGAATCCGGGCATCGAGGCGGCGGTCGAGCTCAGGTACGGCAGGAACTCCTCCGCCGAGATGCCGTTGGCCTCGGCGATCGCCGTGGCGTGCAGGTAGCCGACCATCGAGGACCAGAAGAGGTCCATCTGGATCTGGTAGTACAGCTGCGCCAGCCCGGGGTCGTCGCCCCGGTAGTCGACCCCGGTGAGCACCTCCAGGGCCGCCCGGTGTCGCCGGAACAGCTCGACCGGGCCGCTGTAGAAGGTGGACGACTCGGGGCTGCCGATGCCCGACGGCGGCACCTGCACCCCACCGGTGAGGTGCCCGGCACCACGGTCGGCCAGCCGGCGGGCGGCTTCGCGGGCCCGCTCGGGGGTGTCCGAGCTGAGGTTCACGATCACCTTCCCCTTCAGTGCCGGCTCGACCGATTCCAGCACCTCGAACACCGCGTCGTAGTCGGTGAGGCTGAGCACCACCAGCTCGTTCGCCGCCACCGCCGCCTCCGCGCTGGGCGCCGCCTGCGCTCCCCGGGCGACGAGTTCGTCGGCCCGCGCGGCCGTGCGGTTCCACACCGTGACCGCGTACCCGGCGTCCAGGTACGCCCCGGCCATGGCCTGCCCCATCGGGCCGAGCCCGATCACCGTCACGGATCGCTTCGACTGCTGCTCAACGGACATGCGTCTTCCCCTCCTCTGGAACGAACGCTCTATTCAGAGCGCCGGAGCTGACGCTAACACAGGATTGGAACGAACGCTCTACCCAGAATCTCGGCTAGGATCGCGCCGTGAAGACGCCCGAGAAGACCTCCGCAAAAGCCGAGGCGAAGCCCGGTACCCGCGAGCGGATCGTCCGGGCCACCTCCCGGCTGCTGCAACGCCAGGGGTACGAGGGCACCGGGATCAAACAGATCTCCCGCGAGGCCGAGGCCACCCTCGGCTCCGTCTACCACTTCTTCCCGGGCGGCAAGCAGGAGCTGGCCGCCGAAGCGATCCGGCACGGGGACGAGGAGTTCGCCGTCATGCTGCGCACCGCGTTCGGCTCCTCACCGGACCTGGGCGACGCGACGACCGCCTGCACCCGGCTGCTCGCCGAGGAACTGCGCGAGTCCGACTGGCAGGACGGCTGCCCGATCACCAGCACCGCCCTGGAGACGGTCGGCCGGGTGCCGGTGATCGAGGAGGCGGTGGCCGAGGCCTTCGCCCACTGGCGGGCCATCGTGACGGAACGGCTGCTCGCCGCCGGCATCGACGAGGAGGACGCCCTTGAGCTGGCAGGCACCGTGATCAGCGCCCTGGAGGGCGCCGAGCTCGCCGCCCAGCTCGCCCGCAGCGAGCAGCCACTGCTGGTCGCCGGCAAGCACCTGGCCCGCCTGCTCACCGCCTACGCCGACCACCGGGCCTGACCCGCGGAGCCCGACCGCCGCCGGACAACGTGAGGAGCCGGCGCAGCGGGGGATCCCTTCCCGCTGCGCCGGCTCCGGTTTCACAACCCCCGACCACGGCCAGGAGTAACGGACTTGTCCATCGAGATGGCGCTGTACGACGGCCGCCCGAACAACGGCCGCCGCACCAGCCCCGGGATGCTGCACCTTTCGAGCCACGGCGAGGCCCTCACCACCGCCCTGGCCCTGCACACCGATCCGGCCCGCCATCGGCTCGGCCGGATCGACCCGTACGGCGACACCCTGTTCAACGAGCAGGACGCGGGCGCCGCGTTCGAGGAGGCCACCGCCCTGCTCGCCCGCTGCGCCACCGAGGAGCAGCGGGCGGCCGTCCGCGACCTGCGCAACCTGCTCGCCAACTGCGCTGCCACCCCGGGCAGTTGGCTCGCCTTCCACGGCGACTGAGCGACGACCGGGCAGCACCGGGACGGCGGGTGGACGGCGCCGGGGACGGCGGCCGGGCGGCTACTGCTGCCGGTACACCTCCGCCGCGACGGCCAGGTCCTGCCAGGCCATCCCGACGCTCTTGAAGAACCGCGGCCGCCCGTCCGGCACCAGCGCGTCGCCGCGCACCAGCTCGGCGAGGTTCCACAGCTGCCGCCCGGCCACGCCCGCCATCAGCAGGTCCCCGGCCTCCCGGGTCGCGACCGTGCGCGCCTCCACGTACAGCTCGGCCCGCCGGACCAGCAGCTCGTCCACCTCCCGCGCGTCCGGCTCGTGCGAGCCGACCGCCGCCACCGCCGCGTGCGCGGGCACCAGCGCGCCGTCGAACAGCGGTGTGCGCGCGGTGGTGCAGCAGACCACCAGGTCCGCCTCGCGGACCGCCTTCGGCTCACCGACCTCGGCCGTCAGCCCGAGCTCCCGCCCGTACGCCGCCAGCGTCTCCGCCCGTTCGGCGTTGCGCGCCACCACGGTGAGCCGGCGCAGCGGCCGGACGGCGAGCAGGGCGTCCAGGTGCCCGTACGCCTGCGGCCCGGAGCCGAACAGCACCAGGTGCTCGGCCTCCGGCACCGCCAGCCGCCGCAGCGCGGCCGCGGTGACGGCGGGCGTGCGCAGCGCGGTGAGCGCGGCGCCGTCCAGTACGGCGAGCGGTTGCAGGGTGGGCCCGTCCAGCAGCAGGTAGCTGCCGGTGATCCGGGGCAGGCCCTGCTCCGGGTTGGCGGGCGCGACCCCGGCGATCTTCACGCCGGCGTACGGCCCGGCGGCGGCCGGCATCATCAGCAGCTCACCGGCGGGTACCGGCACGGCCGACCGGGCGGGTGCCGCTTCCGGGTCGAACCCGTCCAGCAGCACCCGCTCGATCGCCCCCACCGCACCGGCGGGCCCGACCCCGCCGGTGCCCGCCACGGCGTACTGGAGCGGCACAACAGCCGCGCCGGGCGTTGCGGTTGGACTCACAGCAGGAACCCCGTCCCCAGCTCGTCGCCCGGCTCCAGCACGAAGCCGTGCTCGCCGGTGCGGTGTGCGGTGCCGGTCACCTCGGTGACCACGCCCTCGCCCAGCGCGTCGCCGCCCGCGAGGAGCCGGCCGGTGAAGACCGTGCCGATGATCGACTCGTGGCGCAGCGGCTCGCCCGCGGCCAGCCGGCCCTCGGCGGCGAGCACGGCGAGCCGGGCGGAGGTGCCGGAGCCGCAGGGCGAGCGGTCGATCTGGCCGTCCGCGAAGACGGTGACGTTCCGCTGGTTCAGCACCCCGTCGGCCGAGGGCAGCTCGTCGTACAGGATGACCCCGTACACCCCGGACAGCCGGGCGTCCGTCGGGTGCGCGACGGCCGGCTCACCGGCCAGCGCCGCCCTGATCTCACGCCCCACGGCGGTGAGTTCGGCCAGCTGCCCCGGTTCCACGGCGAGCCCGAGGGCCGCCGCCGGGACCGAGGCGTAGCAGGCGCCGGAGTGCGCCACCGCGACCTCCACGGTGCCGCGCGAGGTCTCCACCGGCAGCTTCAGGGCGGTCACCCGGCTGGGCACGTTGCGGAAGGTGACCCCGGTGGTCCGGCCGCCGGAGCGGTGCACCAGCGCGGTGACCCGGCCGGAGGGCACGTCGATCCGCACCCGGGCCACGCCGTCCTCGGGGGCCGCCACCAGTCCGGAGTCGACCGCCCAGGCGCCGAGCGCGATGGTGCCGTGCCCGCAGGCCGTCGAGTAGCCGTCCTTGTGCCAGAACAGCACGCCGAGGTGCGCCTCGTCGTCGTCCGGCGGCACCAGGAAGCCGCCGTACATGCCGGCGTGGCCGCGCGGCTCGCGGGTGAGCAGCTGCCGGACGGTGTCCAGCTCGGACGGGCGGGGCGCGGTGGCCGTGCCGCCCGCGCCGATCACGATCGCCCGGCGCTCGGCGACGCTGTCGCCGGGGATCGCGGGCACGCCGTCCAGCACGATCCGGAACGGCTCACCGGCCGTGTGGTAGTCGACGGTACGGACGTGCATCAGGCACCTCCGGCCGGCAGCACGCTGACCGTCCGGCTGACGGTGTAGAAGTCCAGGGCCGCCTGGCCCTGTTCGCGGTCGCCGTGGCCGGCGCCCTTGGCCCCGCCGAAGGGCAGGTGGAAGTCGACGCCGCTGGACGGGGCGTTGACCCGGATCATGCCCGCGTCCAGCCGGTCGGCGGCGGCCAGCGCCACGTCCAGGCTGCGGGTGTGCACCGAGGTGGAGAGGCTGTGCGGGGTGTCGTTGGCGAGCGCGATGGCCTCGTCCAGGTCGGCCGCGGCGTGCAGCACCGCGATCGGGCCGAAGAACTCCTCGCTCGCCAGCGGGTGTTCGGCCGGCACCTCGGCGAGCAGGGTCGGCTCGACGTACCAGCCGGCCCGCTCGGGCACCCCGCCGCCCGCCAGGACGACGGCCCCGGACTCGACGGCCGAGGAGACGGCGCCGGTCAGCCGCTCCCGGGCGGCGGCGTTGATCACCGGCCCGCAGACCGCGTCGTCGACCGCCGCCAGCGCCTTGACCAGCGCCTCGCGCAGCGGCTCGTACGCGGCGCCGACCGCGATCACCCGGCTGGTGGCGGTGCACTTCTGCCCGGCGTACCCGGCGATGGCCGCGGCGATGTGCCCGGCGGCCTGCGTGATGTCGGCGTCCGGCAGCACCAGCGCGGCGTTCAGCCCGCCGAGTTCGGCCTGCACCGGCACCCCGCGCTCGGTCGCGGCCCGTACCACGGCCCGGCCGACACCGGTCGAGCCGGTGAAGGAGACCACGTCCACCGCGCCGACCAGCGCCTCGCCCTCCTCCGCCCCACCCGGCAGCACCGTGAACACGTCCTCGGGCAGCCCGGCCAGCTCCGCCAGCCGCAGCGCGCAGGCCGTCGCCTCGGGCGCCGGCTTGAGCACCACCGCGTTGCCGACGGCGAGGGCCGGCGCGGCCTTCCATGTCGGGATCGCCAGCGGGAAGTTCCACGGCGCGATCAGCCCGGCCACCCCGTACGGGCGGCGCCGGGTGAGCAGCAGCCCGGGCCCGGCGGCGGTCTCGTGCACCGCCCCGGAGGGCGCGTACGGCGCCTGCGCGTAGTAGCGCCAGATCGCCGCCGTGCGGGCGACCTCGCCGAGCGCCTCGGCCAGCGGCTTGCCGACCTCGCGCACGATCAGCGCGGCCAGCTCGTGGGCGTGCGCCTCGACGGCGTCCGCGATCCGGCCGAGCGCCGCCGACCGGGCGCCC
>NZ_JAHSQD010000255.1 GCF_020103755.1 Streptomyces sp. LS1784 | reverse complement strand
CCACCCCGGCCACGCCGGCCACCCCGGCACCGACCGACCCGGCGGCCCCCGCCGACCAGCCCACGCCGGCCGGGTCGGCCGGTCCGTCCTAGCCACCGACCGCTAGTCGAGGTAGCCGCGCAGCTGCTCGGCGTACGCGTGGTCGCGGAGCTTGACCAGGGTCTTCGACTCGATCTGGCGGATCCGCTCCCGCGTCACGCCGAACACCGCGCCGATCTCCTCCAGCGTGCGCGGGCGGCCGTCGTCCAGTCCGTAGCGGAGCTGGACGACCTGGCGCTCCCGCTCCCCCAGGGTGGCCAGGACGGCCTCCAGGTGCTGGCGCAGCAGCAGGAAGGTCGCGGACTCGGCGGGCGAGGCGGCGTCGGCGTCCTCGATCAGGTCCCCGAGCGCGACGTCGTCCTCCTCGCCGACCGGGGTGTGCAGCGAGATCGGCTCCTGGGCCAGCCGGAGCAGCTCGCGCACCCGCTCCTCGGTCAGCTCCAGGGCGGCCGCGATCTCGGCCGCCGTCGGTTCCAGGCCGCGCTCCTGGAGCAGGGCGCGCTTCGCCCGGACCACCCGGTTGATCAGCTCGACCACGTGCACCGGCACCCGGATCGTCCGGGCCTGGTCGGCCAGCGCCCGGCTCATCGACTGCCGGATCCACCAGGTCGCGTACGTGGAGAACTTGAAACCCCGGGTGTAGTCGAACTTCTCCACCGCCCGGATCAGGCCCAGATTGCCCTCCTGGACCAGGTCCAGCAGGGTCAGCCCGCGGCCGACGTAGCGCTTGGCGACGGAGACCACCAGCCGCAGGTTCGCCTCGATCAGCCGGCGCTTGGCGATCCGGCCCCGCACCACCAGGGTGTCCAGCTCGCCGGCCAGCGGGTCGGGCGGCGGCGGGTCGCCGTCGAGCCGCTCCTCGGCGAAGATGCCGGCCTCCACCCGGCGGGCCAGCTCGACCTCCTCCTCGGCGGTGAGCAGGCGGATCCGGCCGATCTCGCGCAGGTACTGGCGCAGCAGGTCGGCGGCCGGCCCGGTGTCGTCGGCGGGCCCGCGGCGCTCGTCCGGGTCCTCGGCCCCGGCCTGTGCTTCCGACCCGGGCTCGGGGTCCGGGCTGTCCGGGTGGCCCTCCGGCAGGCCCTGGGCGGGGACCCGGGCACCGCCCGGGGGCGCCGCCCCGGCCCGGCCGTGGTGGGTCTCCTGTTCCCCGGCCGGTCCGGCGGGGTTCGCTCTCGTACTGGTGGTGGTCGCTGCGACGAGGCCTTGCTCCACGGGCATCCCCTCGGGGCGGGCGCGACTCTGGCGGACCCGCGCTGTACGGAGGTGGGACGCCCTCCAGTGTGCGGTACGCCACGCTCCGTGGCCGAGACTCGTGCGCCGACTTTCTGTGCCCAGCTCCTGCCGACGGGTACCCGGCGGGGCGTTACAGCGCCGCCGCGCCCCGGCTGCGCAGCTGCTGCCCGTACTGCTGGAGCTGCCACAGCTCGGTCTGCACCGCGTGCAGCTGCTCGGCCTCGGCCCGGGGGCCGAGCCGCTGGAGGTAGCCGCGGACCTCGGTGATCCGCCGGTCCACCGCGAGCAGGCGCAGCTTGACCAGGAACTCCCCCGCGTAGATCGCGTCCGCCTTGCGGCGCGAGCGCACCGGCTCGACGGTCAGCTCGGTGACCAGCGAGCGCACCTGGTCGTCCGGGGCCGCCTCGCGCACCGCACTGGTGAAGTCGGGCAGGCCCGCCCCGTACGCGGCGCCGCCGGCCTTGGCGATGGCCTGCCGGACGGCGGTGTACGGCGGGGTCGGGAACTCGTCCTCGCCGTAGTGGTCGAAGGCCGGGCTGACCAGGTCCGGGTGCTGGAGCGCCAGCTTGAGCAGCTCCCGTTCGACGAACTGGGCCGGGTCGCGCGGGTTGAGCCGGAAGGCGGGCTGCGCGGGGCGCTGCGGCTGGACCGGCTCGGGGCGGCGCTGGGCGGCCGCGCCGCGCGGGTTCTGCTGGCGCTCGCGGTCCCAGCGGGCCAGCTGCGAGATCCGGCGGACGACGAACTGCTCGTCCAGGATGCCGAGCATGCCGGCCAGGCGGACGGCGTACTCGTGCTGGATCGAGCGGTCCTTGATCCTGGCAACGATCGGGGCCGCCTCCTCCAGCGCCGCCGAACGCCCCTCCGGGGTGTCCACCCGGTGCCGGGCCACCACCGAGTTCAGCGCGAACTCGAACAGCGGGACCGGGTTGTCGATCAGGTGCTTGACGGCCTCGTCGCCCTGGGCCAGGCGCAGCTCGCACGGGTCCATGCCGCCCGGGCTGACCGCGATGGAGGTCTTGGCGGCGAACTTCTGGTCGTCCTCGAAGGCGCGCAGGGCGGCCTTCTGGCCGGCCGCGTCGCCGTCGAAGGTGAAGACGGTCTCGCCCCGGTACTGCGAGGTGTCCATCAGCAGCCGGCGGATGATCTTGATGTGGTCCTCGGCGAAGGCGGTGCCGCAGGTGGCCACCGCCGAGGTGACCCCGGCCAGGTGGCAGGCCATCACGTCGGTGTAGCCCTCGACCACCACCGCGCGGCCCGACTTGGCGATCTCCTTCTTCGCCAGGTCGATGCCGTACAGCACGTGGGACTTCTTGTAGATCGGCGTCTCGGGGGTGTTGAGGTACTTCGGGCCGTTGTCGTCCTCGCGCAGACGGCGGGCGCCGAAGCCGACCACCTCGCCGGCGATGTCCCGGATCGGCCAGACCAGCCGGCCCCGGAAGCGGTCGATCAGGCCGCCGCGCTGGCCCTGCGAGGCGAGACCGCCCTGGAGGATCTCCTTGTCGGTGAAGCCCTTGCCGCGCAGGTAGCGGACCAGGTGCTCCCACCCGGCCGGGGCGTAGCCGACGCCGAAGGCCTTGGCGGCCTCCTCGTCGAAGCCTCGCTCGGCCAGGAAGCGGCGGCCGATCTCCGCCTCCGGCGAGGCCAGCTGCTCCTGGTAGTAGGCGGCGGCCACCTTGTGCGCCTCGACCAGCCGGGTGCGCTCGCCCTGCTGGTGGCGGGGGCTGTAGCCGCCCTCCTCGTAGCGCAGGGTGATGCCGGCCTGGGCGGCCATCCGCTCGACGGCCTCGGCGAAGGTGAAGTGCTCGATCTTCATCAGGAAGGCGATGGTGTCGCCGTTCTCCTGGCAGCCGAAGCAGTGGAAGACGCCCTTGGCGGGGTTCACGTAGAAGGAGGCGGACTTCTCGTCGTGGAAGGGACAGACGCCCTTGTACTCGCCGCCGCCACCGTTGGTCAGCTGTACGTAGTCGCCGACCACCGCGTCGATCGGCAGTGCACTGCGCACCGCCTGTACGTCTTCGTCCCTGATCCGCCCGGCCACCCCGGAAGTCTACTGGGGCGGCCGGGCTTTCCGGCGGCGCAGGGGGACGGCCCCGGCGGGCCGGGGGGCGCCGCGTTCACCGCCGCCTCCCCCTCCCCCGCTCACGCCCAGGCGGCGCCGACGAGTCTGGCGTGCAGGGCCAGGGCCGAGGCGTCCGTCAGGGTGGCGATCTGGTCGATGACCGTGCGCAGGGCGGCACGGTCGTCCTCGGCCTCGCGGTACATGGCGGCGAACACCGGGTCCAGCCCTTCGGGGGCACGCTGGGTGAGGACGTACGCCAGCTCGGCGATCACGATCCGCTGGCGGGCCCGCAGCTGGGCCTGCTCCTCGCGCTGCATCACGTAGCGGACGGCGACCGCCTTGAGCACCGCGCACTCCAGCCGGACGTCCCTGGGCACCACCAGCTCGGCGGCGTAGCGGGTGAGCCGGCCGGGGCCGTAGCGGGTGCGGGTGGCCTGCTCGGCGGCCAGGCAGAAGCGGCCGATCAGCTGGCTGGTGAGGTCCTTGAGCCCGGCCCGGGCGCGGGCGGTGCCGTCGTAGGAGCGGGGCCACCACTCCTGGGCGAGCAGCCGGTCCAGGGCGGCGGACAGCTCCTGCGGCCCGGCGTCCGGGGCGTAGCGCTCGGCGGCCTTGAAGAGCTCGGTGCGCTCTCCGGGGGCGCGCAGGGCGGCCGGGTCGATGTGGCCGGCCTGGAGGCCGTCCTCGACGTCGTGGGTGGAGTAGGCCACGTCGTCGGACCAGTCCATCACGGTGGCCTCGAAGCACTTGCGCCCGGCCGGGGAGCCGGCTCGCAGCCAGCGGAAGACCGGCAGGTCGTCGGCGTAGACGCCGTACTTGGGCGAGGCCGGGTCGGTGGGGTGGGCGCCCTTGGTCCACGGGTACTTGGTGGCGGCGTCGAGGGCGGCCCGGCTCAGGTTGAGACCGACGCTGCGGCCCGGCCAGGGGGCGAGCCGCGCGGCGGGCTGCTCCTCCTGGGGCGCGAAGCGCTTGGGTTCGAGCCGGGTCAGGATGCGCAGCGACTGGGCGTTGCCCTCGAAGCCGCCGCAGGCCTCGGCTGCCTGGTCGAGGGCCTCCTCACCGGTGTGGCCGAACGGCGGGTGGCCGATGTCGTGGGCCAGGCAGCCGGCCTCCACGAGGTCCGGGTCGCAGCCCAGGGCGGCACCCAACTCCCGCCCGACCTGGGCGCATTCGAGGGAGTGGGTGAGCCGGGTGCGCGGGAAGTCGCTGCGCATCGGGGCGACGACCTGGGTGGTGCCGGCCAGCCGGCGCAGCGCGGCCGAGTGCAGCACCCGGGCACGGTCGCGCTGGAAGGCCGTGCGGCCCGGGCGCTTGTCGGGTTCGGGCACCCAGCGGGCCTCGGCGGCGCGGTCGTACGGGATCGGGGCGGCGAAGCTGTGCGTGGTGTCGTCCATCCACTTCCTTGTGTAGTCGGCCAGGCGCGTGGAGTGACACATACTCGGTGGCCCGTCCTCGGACAGCGGTCGGGGCTTGACCGCCATGAGGCTCTCGAAGCCGAGTGGGAAGCCGCTCCGCATTCGCGGAGAGGCGCAGTCACATGCCCCTCACGGTACGCCGCCCCTCTGACTCGGAGGGCGTGCCGCGCACGACGGACAGAGTGCGGACCCGTAGATCCATAACCGTGTGCCGCCGACCGGACCGGGTCGGCGACACGGTCAGCGCCGACCTCAGCCCTTGATCGCCTTCAGCACCACGCCGGACGCCGCCTCCTGCCCCTTGGCGTTGGGGTGGATCGGCGCCAGCCCCTGGGCCGGGAACGGCGGCTCCACCCAGCGCTTGTCCTCCCCCGCGCACATGTCGTGCCCGGCCGAGGGCCCGGCGAGGTCCACGAAGACCGCGCCCGCCGCCTCCGCGCGCTTCTTGAGCATGCCGTTGAGCTGCTGCTCCTTCTCCACCAGGAAGCTCAGGTCGGAGGCGGCCACGGCGTCGCCGAGCACCGGCAGGCAGACCGCCGGGTCGGCCGGGAGCAGCCCCGGGTACCCGATCACGTACACCTTGGCCTTCGGGGAGCGCTTCCTGACGTCCTGGAGCACCTGGCCGAGCCGGTCCCCGGCCGCGTCCACCTTGCGCTGGACCTCGTCGGTGCCGTTGCCGCCGGCGTAGTGGTCACGGCAGGGCGAGTTGCTGATCCGGTCCGCGCTGTCGGCGATCACGCCCTTGAGGATGTCCACCAGGTTGGCCTTGGCGCACTCGGTCACGACCTCCATGAAGCCCGCGTCGTTGCCTCCGATGCCCAGGGTGACCAGCCGGGTGTCCGCGGTCAGCGCGTCCAGCTGGGCCGGGTTGGTGCCGTCGGAGACCTTCTGCGGGCCGGTCAGGTCCGGGGTGCGGGCGCCGCTGCAACTGACGTCCCTGAACTGCCCGGCGGCGAGCGAGAGCCCCTTCGCCACCAGGGCCGGGTAGTTGGCCCCGGAGCGGTAGCAGCCGCCCGGCTCGCCGACCTGCGGGGGGATCTTCATCCCGGCGGTGTACGAGTCGCCGAGCGCGACGTACGGGCCGGTGGGTGGTGGGGCGGGCGTCGGTGACGAGGTCGCACCGGCCTGCGCGCGGGCGGGCGTCGCGCCCACGACGCCGTTCCCCTGGCCGTCCGAACCGGCGTCGTCGGTGCAGCCGGCCAGCAGCACTGCGGCCAGTGCGACGGTCAGGGCGATGGTCGGGCGTGCGGTCCTCGGCATGGGCTCCCCCCGGGGATGCGGGTCATGGTCGGCTCCTCACGGCGGCCCGTCCCCCGGGCGCCGCAGGGCCAACGAACGGCCGTGGCCGATGACTCCCGGCCCTGCCCGAATGGCCGCCGACGGGCCCGAACCGGCCGGAATCCGACCCCCGGCCCGTCCGGTCGGCCGCTTCCGCCCGCCCTGTTCCGGCTACTCCGCGCCGCGCTCGTGCTCGGCCAGGAACTGCTCGAAGCGCCGCCCCAGTTCGTCCGCCGAGGGCAGGTCCACCGGCTCGGCCAGCAGGCTCTCCCGGCCCTCCGCGCCCGCCACGGCGTCGTACTGGCCCTCCATGCCGCGGATCGCCGAGCGCAACTCGCCGTCCCCCTGGGTCAGCTGCTCCTCGATGTCGGCGTAGACCTCGGAGACCTGCTCGCGCAGCCGGGTGCCGGGCAGCACCAGCCCGGTGGCGGACTGCACCGCCTCCAGGATCTGCACGGCCGCCGCCGGGTAGGCGGAGCGGGCCACGTAGTGCGGGACGTGCACGGCGAAGCCCAGGACGTCGTGCCCGGCCTCGGCCAGGCGGTACTCCACCAGCGCCTGGGCGCTGCCTGGGACCTGCGCCTGCTCGAACCACTGCGGGTAGCCCGGGGCGAGGTCCAGCCGGTTGCCGTGCGGCGTCAGGCCGACCGGGCGGGTGTGCGGCACGCCCATCGGGATGCCGTGGAAGTCGATCGAGAGCCGGACCTCGAAGCGCTCCACCAGCTCGCGGACGGCGCGCGCGAAGCGCTCCCACTCGACGTCCGGCTCGGGGCCGGTGAGCAGCAGGAACGGCGCGCCGGCGGCGTCGTGGACGAGCTGGAGCAGGATCTCCGGCGGGTCGTAGGACGTCCAGTGGTCGTGGTCGAAGACCATCGCCGGGCGGCGGGCCCGGTAGTCCACCAGACGGTCGTGGTCGAAGCGGGCCACCACCTGCGGCGATCCCGTCTCCAGCAGGTGGGCCACCACCTGACCGCCGGCCTCGCCGGCGTCCATGAAGCCCTCGAAGTGCTGGAGCAGCACGAGGCCGGCACCGGTGTCGCGCAACTGCTCGTTGGCCGCGGCCACGGCGGCCACGCCCTGCTGATCCAGCTCGTACAGCGCCTGGAAATCACGCACCGCGCACCCAACCCCGTTCTCTGCTCGTCCCGGTCGACCGGCTCCTCGTCGTATCCAGCGTGCCGGGCGCCGCCGGAATTCCCGTCCCGGCCCCCGTCCTGCGGACGACCCGTCCGCGGCCCGCCCCGGGGCCCGTCCCGCGGCTCTCCGGGGGGCGCGCCCGACGGCCTCGGCTCACCGCTCCGGACCATGATCGCACCCGAAGGAAGAGCCCCTGGTCACAGCCCTGGGAGGGGCCCGTCCGGAGGGTCCGGGAACGGCCCGCGCGGCCATTCGCGTGCCGCGAAGTGACGCACCGCCTTCTGGCGGGTATCGTCCTCTCGCTGCCTCGCATCGTCGCGTCGTCGTCACGTCGTCCGTAACGCCGTCGGCCACGTCCCGGTCCGGTGCTCGGCCAGCCACCCACGACGCATCTTGCCTTCACCTGGCCGCCTGCTTCCCTTCGCGCTCTCGTTCCCTCTTCGGCCATTTCGCGGACGCACACTGTCCCCTCGCTCTTCCCGCCGGACCGGTCCGAGGACCCGTGCCCGTTCCGGCACCCCGCGCCGCCCGTTCCGGGCCGCCGCCCCCACCCCGTTCGACCGGACCTCCGGCGTGCGCGGGTACCCGGCGGACGGACCCGGGGCCCAGGCGTACCCAGTCCCGCGCACCCCGTGCCGCACCCCGGCCCGGGAGGCACCCTCCGACCGATGAAGGACCGAAGGTTCCGTGCCCGTACCTGTCATCCTCACCGGCCGCACCGTGCGGCTGGAGCCCCTCGCCGCGCACCATGCCGAGGCCATCGCCGAGGCCGGTGCCGAGGACCGTACGACCTACGCCTTCACCCCCGTCCCGCACGGCCTGGAAGCCGCCCGCGACTACGTCGCGCGGGCGCTCGCCGACCAGGCCGCGGGCCGGTCGCTGCCGTTCGCGACGGTGAACCTCGCCGACGGCCGGGTGGTCGGCTCCACCCGGTTCCTGGAACTCGACTACTGGCAGGGCCCGCTGGTGTGGCCGCCCGTGCCCGGGGTGCCGTTCGGCGATCCGGCCACGGCCGTCCCGGACGCGGCCGAGATCGGCAACACCTGGCTCTCGCCGCGCGCCCAGGGCACCGGCATCAACACCGAGGCCAAGCTGCTGATGCTGCGCCACGCCTTCGAGACCTGGGGCGTCCAGCGGATCTCGCTGCGCGCGGACGCCCGCAACCTGCGCTCGCGCACCGCCATCGAGCGGCTCGGCGCGACCTCCGAGGGCGTCCGCCGGGCGCACTCGCGCGGGCTGGACGGGGTGGTGCGCTCCACCGCGTTCTACTCGATCCTCGACGACGAGTGGCCGGCCGTCCGGGACATCATCGAGCTGCGGATCGCCGCCGCCACCTCGCCGAGCGCCCCGGATCCGGCGATCAACCAGGAGTGCCTTAGACAGGGCGGCAGCGGCGCCGGGCAGCTGATGATCACGGCGTGACCGGGAGCCGGGGCTACGGCCGGCCGTAGCCCCGGGCCGCGAGGCCGAGGACGAGTGTGAGGGACTCCGGGTCAGGGGCGCCCTTGTACCGGTCGGGGTGCTGCTCGACCAGCGCGGACACCGGCCGCCAGCCCCCGCCCTTCACCGGGGCGACCCGGACGCTCCAGACCTCGAAGCCGGTCCGGCTGCGGTGCAGGTGCAGCACGCCCTCGGACGTGTACGACTCCCACCGCTGCTCCGTCTCCCGAGAGCGCAGCCCCGCCCGGATGCGCCGCCACTGCTCCTCCGTCCACACGAGGTCCGGCACCGGGCAGGGGCGGGGCAGCACCATGGGCTTCAGACAGCCGCGCTTCCCGTCCGGGGCGGGCCTGGCGCCACCGGGCGCGTGCGGCAACCAGTCGGGCAGCGGTTCCCGGGCGGCGAGCCAGTCGGCCGGGATGCCCTGGGTGCCGGTGTGGGCGGCGACCACTCCCCCGGTGATCGCGGCGACGGTGTCCATGTCGCCGCCGGGCGCGATCGCCTCCCAGGCCGCGGCCCGGTAGTCGGGCAACCGGCGGGCGGCGCACCACAGGGCGTACGGGACGGTGTCGGCGGCCGAGGTCCGGCTCCCGTTGCCGAGCACCTTGGCGGCGACCAGCGGATCGGGTTCGGCGAGCAGGCCGATCGCCTCGGTCAGGCCGTCGTGGACGGCCCCGCGCGGGGTGAGGGCGGCCACCGCCGCCAGGAAGGTGTGCGGCGTCGTGGCCTCGGTCCGCGCCCGGACCGCGTACGCGGCCGCCACCGCGACCGCGATCGCGCCGTCCACCGCCTGCGGATGGGTGTGGGTGATCACCGCGGTGTCGGCGGCCGGGCGGACCACGGCGGCCGGGTCCTCGGCGTACGCCGCCCCCAGCGGGGCGACCCGCATCGCGGCGCCGTTGCCGTACGAGCCCTGGCCGTCGAAGACCTCGGCGGCCAGCCGCTTGGCGTCGCCGCCCTCCCGGACGAGCCGGAGCAGCCGGTTGGCGGCCGGACCGTAGCCGCGGTCGAAGTCGTGGCGGCGGGCGAAGGCGTGGGTGAGGTCGAAGGTGTCGATCGCGCCGCGCTCGGTGTGGGCGGTGTAGACCGAGCAGGCCATCTCGGTGTCGTCGGTCCAGGGCCAGGGGCCGGGCGGTTCGGTGCGGGCGGCGAGGTGGGCCCTGGCGGTCTTCGGGACGAAGAACTGTGCACCGAGGGCGTCGCCCACGGAGAGTCCGTTGAGCGCGTCCAGCGCGGGGCCGGCGTGCGGAGGTGGTGTGGTCATATGGCCCCAGCTCAGCGGCTGGACCGCCGGTCCGTCAACACCTGCGAGCGCCAACCCCACCGACGGGGGATGTTTCGCATACCTCCGATCCCGGCGGGCAGCACCGGGGCATGACCCGCGCGAATCCCCTCGACCCGGTCGCCCTGCTCGGCGCCGACCAGCAGCACATCGCCACCCGGGCGCAGCTGCGCCGGCTCGGGGTGCCCTCCGGCACCATCGCCCACCGGCTGCGGCCGGGCGGGCCCTGGCAGCAGGTGCTGCCCCGGGTGATCTGCCTCCAGAGCGGGCGGCTGACGATCCATCAGAAACTGCGGGCCGCCCTGGCGTACGCCACGCCGAAGGGGCGCGAGCCGCGGGCCGGCGAGGTGCTGCTGACCGGCCTCTCGGTGCTGGCCGAGGCCGGACTGCCGAGCGCCGGGCACCCGTCCGACCAGAACTCGGTCGACATTCTGATTCCGAGTCAACGGCGGGTCTGCGACCGGGAGTTCGTCCGGATCCACCGGTCATCAGGGGCGATGCCGGGCGGCTTCGAGCGGAACGACGGGCTGTGGAGCACCACGGTCGCCCGGGCGCTGGCGGACCTCGCGCCGAAGGAGACGGGGCAGCGCCGGTTCCGGGCGCTGTGCGCGGAGGCCGTTCAGCGGCGGCACTGCGAACTCGGCGAACTTCTCGACCAGTTGCTGTCCCGCCCGGGTGCGCTCGGGCTGCCCCAGGTGGCCAGGGTGGTGGAGGACCTGACGGTCGGGGTGCGGTCGGTGGTGGAGGGCGAGGCCCGCGAACTGCTGGCGCATGCAGGGCTGCCGGAGCCGCTGTGGAACCCGGTGCTCTTCCTGGACGGCCGCTTCCTCGCCGTCCCGGACGCCTACTGGCCGCACGCCTGCGTGGCCCTGGAGATCGACTCCCGCGCCTGGCACCTGCGCCCGGCCGAGCACGAACGGGGCCTGGCCCGCGCCAACCGCCTCACCGCCGCCGGCCTCCCGGTGGTCCGCACCACCCCGGCCCAGCTCCGCCGCGACCCGGCCCCGGTGCTCCACGAGCTGACCGCCCTGGTCACCACCGGCCCGCACCCGCCGCACCCCCGGATCACCTGGCGGCGGGCGCGGTGATTCAACCGGCCTGGGGGAGTACCTTCGTGCGTCGACCACACCTTCGCGCGGGCGCCACCTCGACCCACGACGCCGGGCCCGATCAGCCCGTGGTGGTGGAGTGTTGGGAACCTGCAGCCTCGGCCGCCGCCACCATCCGCTGGAACTCGGCGAGTTGGGCGGCGAGGGCGGTCCGGCCGGCGCGGGTGGCGGCGAGCCAGGTGCGGGGGCGCTTGCCGACGTAGCCCTTCTTGACGGTCAGGTAGCCACCCTCCTCCAGGGCGGCCGCGGCCTTGCTGAGGACGGAGTCGGAGACCTCGCAGTGGTCGCGGACGGCGCCGAACTCGGCCTCGTAGCAGGCGGCGAGGAAGGCGAGGACGGTCAGCCGGGTGGGGTGCTGGAGCAGCGGGTCCAGGGCGGGGGGCATCAGCCGGCCGCCCTGCGCAGCCGCTCGACGCGGCGGTTGAGGCCGCGCCCGGCGAGCAGGAACGCCACCGCGCCGGCGACCGCACCGGCCTGCGCGGC
>NZ_JAHSQD010000254.1 GCF_020103755.1 Streptomyces sp. LS1784 | reverse complement strand
GGGTGGTGGCCGAGTGCGGCGCCGACGTCGGCCTGGTCGGCGTGCCCGAGCCGCTGCCCGGGAGCCGACCCGGCAGCGAGGGCATGGTGCTGCGCCACTGGGCCGGCACCCGGGCCGACCTGCTGCACGACGTACCCGTCCCGGCCGGCCTCGGCCTCGGCGGCCGGGCACTCGCCGAGCGCGCGCCCACCTGGGTGCCCGACTACCGTGCGGCGAAGACCATTTCGCACCACTACGACGCGGCCGTGGCCGCCGAGGACCTGTACGCGATGCTCACCGTCCCGCTGATGGACGGCGGCACCGTGCACGGCGTGGTGTACGCCTCGCTGCGCGCCGTCGTCCCGTTCGGGGACGTGCGGATCTCCGCGGTCGGCACGCTGGCGAAGGCGGCGGCCCGGGCGCTCGCCGGGGCCGCCGCCTGGAGCCGCGAACAGCCCCGCCAGGCCGCCCCCGCACCGCCGTTGACCCCGCGGGAGCACGAGGTGCTGCGGTGGGCGGCGACCGGCCGGACCAACCCGGAGATCGCCGCCCGACTGGGCCTGACCTGCAACACGGTGACGGGCTACCTCAAGTCCGCGATGCACAAGCTCGGTGTCCGCAACCGGACCGAACTCGCCCTCGCGGCCCGGGAGTCGGGGCTGGTCAGTTGACCTGGCGATCCCGCCCGGTCCAGTACGGCTCGCGCAGCCGGAACTTCTGCAGCTTCCCGGTGGCGGTGCGCGGCAGGGCGTCCCGGAACTCCACCGTGGTGGGCGACTTGTAGCCGGCCAGCCGCTGCTTGCAGTGCGCGATCAACTCGGCCTCGGTGACCGCCCCGTGGCCCTCCCGGAGGACCACCAGCGCCTTCACCGTCTCGCCCCACTTCTCGTGCGGCACCCCGATCACCGCCGTCTCGGCCACCGCCGGGTGGTCGTACAGGCAGTCCTCCACCTCGATCGAGGAGACGTTCTCCCCGCCGCTGATGATGACGTCCTTCTTGCGGTCGGAGATGGTCAGCTGGCCGTCCGTGAGGGTGCCGCCGTCGCCGGTGTGGAACCAGCCGTCCCGCAGCGCCTCGGCGCTCGCCTCGGGCTGCTGCCAGTAGCCGTCCAGCACGGTGTTGGAGCGCACCAGCACCTCGCCCTGGGCGTCGACCCGCAGCTGGGTGCCGAGCGCCGGGGCGCCCGCCTGCACCAGCCTCTCGGCCCGCTCGGCGGCCGGCAGCACGTCCCACTCGGCCCGCGAGCGGTTGACCGTGACCACCGGGGAGGTCTCGGTCAGGCCGTAGAGCTGCATGAACTCCCAGCCCAACTGCTCCTCGACCTGCTGCACCACCGAGGTCGGCGGCGGGGCGCCGGCCACGATCATCCGCACCCGGTCCCGGCCGGGCACCGGGCCGTCCCAGTCGGCGGCCGCGTCCAGCACCATCTGGACCACGGCGGGAGCGCCGGACAGGAAGGTCACCCCGTGCCGCTCGACCCGGCGCAGGATCTCCGCGCCGTCCACCTTGCGCAGCACGATGTGCCGGGCGCCCAGACCGGTGAGCGAGAACGGCAGGCCCCAGCCGTTGGCGTGGAACATCGGCAGGGTGTGCAGGTAGACGTCCCGGTCGCTCGCGCCGTAGTGCAGGCCCATCAGGGTCGCGTTCAGCCAGACGTTGCGGTGGGTGAGCTGAACGCCCTTGGGGCGGGCGGTGGTTCCGCTGGTGTAGTTGATGGTGGCGGTGTCGTTCTCGTCCACCGCGTACCGCCGCGGGGTGCCGTCGAAGTCGTACAGCACGGCGTCGCTGTCCGCGCCGAGCACGAACTTGTGCTTGGCCACCACCCCGCTCAGGGCGTCCGCGACCTCGGGATCGACCAGCAGCACGGAGGCGCCGCTCTGCTCGACGATGTACGACACCTCCTCGGCCTTCAGCCGGAAGTTCACCGGCACCAGCACCCGGCCGTACCCGCTCACCCCGAAGAACGAGGTCAGCAGCCGGGCCGAGTTGTGGGAGACGATCGCGACCCGCTCGCCCGGCCCGACACCGAGCCGGTCCAGCCCGGCGGCCTGGGCCCGGGCCAGCTCGGCGACCCTGCGGTAACTCAGCTCGCCCCAGGATTCGGCCGGCTGCACCGGCTCGTCGACGATGCCGACCCGGTCGCCGTAGACCAGCTCGGCCCGGTCGAGGAAGTCCATCACGGAGAGTGGAATCTGCATGGGGCCCACTGTCCTCTCCCGTCCGACCCCTGCACACCCCCGATCGGGGGTGTCACCCGTCCGTGCGTACCCCGTCCCCGCCCACCCCGGCCGCCGCCAGTGCCGCCACCAGCCGGTCCCGGGCCTCGGTCTGGGCGGCGATCCGGCGTTCCAGCACCGCCAGCCGCTCCCTGGCGATCCCCAGCACCCGTTCGGACGGCCGGCCCGACAGCACGTCCCCGTCCAGGCAGCCCAGCAGCGGCCGGAGGTCCTCCAGGGTGAGCCCGGCGGCCACCAGCGCACGGATGTTGCGCACCCGGACGACCGCCGACTCGCCGTACTCGCGGTAGCCGTTCGGCGCGCGCCCGGAGTCGATCAGCCCGGCCTGCTCGTAGTGCCGCAGAGCGCGCGCGGTACTGCCCGTCCGGGCCGCCAGCTCGCCGATCCGCACCGCCACCCGTCCCCTCCCGGTCAGCCCGCCAGCGCGCCGCCGTCCACCGACAACACTACGCCGGTCACGAACGAGGCCTGTGGCGAGGCGAGTCGGGTGATCGCCCAGGCCACCTCCGCCGGGCGGCCGATCCGGCCCAGCGGGGTGTGCTCGATCTGCCACTTCCGGATCGCCGCCCGCTGCTCGGGGCCGTACCCGGAGTGGTCGCCGATCGGGGTGTCGATCGCCCCGGGCGCCACCGCCACCACCCGGATCCCGCGCGGCGCCAGTTCCACCGCCCAGCTGCGGGTGACCGTCTCCAGCGCCGCCTTGCTCGCCGCGTACACCGAGTTGCCCGGCCAGCCGCGCTGCCCGACGGCGGTGCTGACGTTGACCACCACGCCCCGGCTTCGCTCCAGCGCGGGCAGCGCGGCCTGCCCGAGCAGCACCGGGGCGACCAGGTTGGTGGCCAGCAGCGTCTCGACGCCCGCCCGGTCGAAGCCGCCGAGGCCCTGCCGGCCGTCCACGATCCCGGCGTTGTTGACCAGCACGTCCAGCCGCCCGAACCGCTCCAGCGCCGCCCGGACGATCTCCCCCGGCGCATCCGGCCCGGTCACGTCCGCGGCCAGCGGCTCGATCAGTGCCGGGTGCGCGGCCGCCGTCCCGGCCAGCGGTTCGAACCGCCGTCCGACCGCCAGCACCCGCGCCCCCTCGGCCGCGAAGGCCCGCGCCGTCTCCCGCCCGATCCCCGTCCCGGCCCCGGTGACCACCACGACCCTGCCCTGCGTCCCGCTCTCTTCGCTCATGGGCCCCACCCTCCGACCCTGCCGCCAACGTCAGGGTCAAGCGGGAACCCCACCCTCCGCTTGCTGAGCCCGGCGCGAACAGCGGGCCGGGCCCTGCCGTCCGAGCACGCCCGAGCCCTCCGCCTGCTAGGAAGGCCGCAACGCACGGTTCACCCACGGGGAGTACATCCATGAACGACCAACGGCCCGGCACACTCTACGAGGCCGCCGGCGGCAGCGACGTCCTGGTGGGAAGGCCTCAAGTGACCGTCACCGCGCCGCCCCTGACGGCCGACGGCCTGCTGCTGCGCCCCTTCGAGGACGCCGACGCGCCCGCCCTGATCGAGGCCTACCGGGACGAGACCCTGCGCCGCTTCACCCGTACCCCGGTGGACGACGCCGAGCAGGCCGCGCACTGGCTGCGTCTCCAGTACGAGGGCCGGGCGGCCGGCACCCGGTACAGCTTCGCCGTCCTGGACGGCGGCGAGCTCGTCGCCAACGTCGCGCTCAAGTACCCCACTCCCGGCGGGGAGAGCGCCGAGGTGGGCTACTGGACGGCGGCCCCGGCCCGCGGCCGGGGGGTGGCCCCGCGCGCGGTGGAGGCCCTCACCCGCTGGGCCTTCGCCACCTTCGCCGAGGACGGCCTACGCCGGATAGACCTGTTGCACCAGGTGGACAACCTCGCCTCCTGCCGGGTCGCGGAGAAGGCCGGTTACCCGTTCGAGGAAGTGCTCCCGGCCTTCCCGCCGTTCCCGCTGGACGGCCACCGGCACTCCCGGAAAAGGTTGGACGAACCCGAACGGGGCAGGTCAGAGTAGCCGCATGGCTTCTCTGGTACGACACGTGACGATCGACTGCGCCGACGCGCACGCCCTGGCCACCTTCTGGGCCCAGGCGCTGGACGGCACCCTGGGCGAGGACGACAACCCGGGCGACGAGGAGGCGGTGGTGAACTCCGCCGGCGCCTCGCTGCTCTTCATCCGGGTGCCCGAGGGCAAGTCGGCCAAGAACCGGGTCCACCTCGACCTCCAGCCGCAGGACCGCAGCCGGGACGAGGAGGTGGCCCGCCTGGTCGCCTTGGGCGCCACCGTACTGGCGGACCGCCGCACCCCGGACGGCAAGGGCTGGGTCACCCTGGCCGACCCGGAGGGCAACGAGTTCTGCGTCGAGCGCAGCCAGGCCGAGCGCATCGCCACCGAGAGCGCCTGACCGAGGGCGTCTGACCGACCGGATCAGTCCGGCCACTCGCCCATGGCCGCCCGCCAGTTCCACGAGGACTTGCGCGGGCGGCCGTTCAGTTCCCCGCGCCCGGTGCACCAGAGCAGGACTTCAGCGGGGTGGGCGGCCGGCTCCTGCGGAAAGAGCCGGTCGAGCACGAAGCGGCACAGCTCGGCGGGCGGCTGCCAGGGCAGGCCGAGGCCGCTGGTGATGTCGTGGGTGTGGAGAAGGGTTTCGGCGACGCCCATCGCGGCGAAGCCGAGCGGATCGCACGGCCCGTGGTGGTAGGCGCGCAAGTCGGGCGGGGCGGCGTCCAGGGCGGTGGCGAGGAGCCGCCCGGCGGCGGTGACCACGGTGAGCACCTGGGCCGGGTCCGCCTCGGGCCGCACGGTGAGGTCCAGCGGCAGGTAGCGGTCCCGGGGGCGGGCGGCGAGCTGGCCGGCGTAGGCGAGCAGGTCGTGGGCGATGTGGGCGGCGGTGTCGCGGCAGCTCCACTCCAGGAGCCCGGCGGGCACGTCCCAGTCGCGGTCCCCGGTGTGCGGGGTGAGCACCGCCAGCGAGACGTCCAGGGCGGTTCGTACGGCATCGCCGTTGCGCATGATCACTCCTTCGACGGAGCGTCACACGATAGACCCAGCACCCGGAATCGCGCAGGGGGGCCGCCCGACGATCGGTGAGCGCTTCACGCGATGTTCCTCGCGAGGGGTTCAGCCCAGCTGGATCGAGCGCTTGGCCAGGCCCATCCAGAACCCGTCGATGACACTGCGCTGGCTGTCCAGGTCGGCCTCGCCGGCGCCGAGGGTGACGAACAGCGGCGCGAAGTGCTCGGTGCGCGGGTGGGCCAGGCGCCCGGCCGGGGCCTTGTGCTCGAAGTCGAGCAGCGCGTCCAGGTCGTGGGCCTCCAGGGCGCGCCGGCCCCAGTCGTCGAACTCGGCCATCACCGAGGTGACCCGACCGTCGCTGCTGAGCGCCCGCAGGTTGTGGGTGAAGAAGCCGCTGCCGACGATCAGCACGCCCTCGTCGCGCAGCGGGGCGAGCTTGCGGCCGATCTCCATCAGCCGCTGCGGGTCGAGGGTGGGCAGCGAGACCTGGAGCACCGGGATGTCGGCGTCCGGGTACATCTCGACCAGCGGGACGTACGCGCCGTGGTCGAGCCCGCGGTCGGGGATGTCCTGGACGGGCGTGCCGGGGGCACGCAGCAGCTTGCGCACGCGCTCGGCGAGATCCGGCGCGCCGGGGGCGGCGTACTGGACCCGGTAGTAGTGCTCGGGGAAGCCCCAGAAGTCGTACACCAGCGGGATGGTGGTCACGGCGCCGAGGGCGAGCGGGGCCTCCTCCCAGTGGGCGGAGACCATGAGGACGGCTCTGGGCCGGGGCAGGTCGGCGGACCAGGCGGCCAGCTCGCCCGGCCAGACCGGGTCGTCGGCCAGCGGCGGCGCGCCGTGCGACAGGTACAGGGCGGGCATGCGCTCGGGGGCCGCGGTGCTCATGGCGTCCTCCTCAGGACCGTTGACCGAATAGGTAGTTCAAATTTGAACGTCTTCGCCGACGGTACACCCTCGTTCGAATTTGAACAACAGGAGTAGGCTTCGTCGCATGTTCCCACTGAACGAACCCCGCTGGCTGGACCCGGACGAGGCGGCCGCCTGGCGGGGCTTCGTCACCGCGAGCAACCTGCTGAACCGGCGGCTGGAACGCCAGCTCAAGGAGGACTCCGGACTCTCCCACCAGCAGTACGAGATCCTGGTGCACCTGTCCGCCGCCCCCGGCGACTCCCTGCGGATGACCGAACTCGCCGAGAAGCTGGTCACCTCCAAGAGCGGCCTGACCTACCAGGTCACCCAGCTGGAGCGGGCGGGCCTGGTCGCCCGCCGCTCCTGCCCCAGCGACGTGCGCGGCGTCATCGCCGAACTCACCGACCGGGGCCGGGAGGCACTGCGCCAGGCCGCACCCGGACACGTCGCCCTGGTGCGCGAGCTGCTGATCGACGTGCTCACCCGCGAGCAGCTCGCGGTGCTCGCCGAGGGCCTCGGCACGGTCAGTGCCCGGCTGCGCCTGGAGGACGCCTGAGGCCTGTCCGCCGGCTCCCGTCGAGCGAGGCCGCCCGCTCCGACAGCAGCTCCCGCTCCCGCTCGTTGCGGGTCAGCCCCGCCGCCCGCTCGAACTCCGCCCTGGCCTCCGCCGGCCGCCCCAGCCGGGCCAGCAGGTCGCCCCGCACGCTCGGCAGCAGGTGGTAGCCGCGCAGCGCCGGCTCCGCCGCCAGCTCGTCCACCAGCTCCAGCGCCGCGGCCGGGCCCCGGGCCATCGAGACCGCGACCGCCCGGTTCAGCGCCACCACCGGGGACGGTGACAGCGCCAGCAGCCGCTCGTACAGAGCGGCGATGGTCGCCCAGTCGGTGTCCGCGTACCGCCGCGCCTTGGCGTGGCAGGCGGCGATCGCTGCCTGCACCGAGTACGGCCCGGTGCCCGCCCGCTGCAGGGCGTCGAAGCCGCGCCGGATCAGCAGCCCGTCCCAGCGCGACCGGTTCTGCTCGGCCAGCAGCACCGGCCTTCCGTCCGGCCCGGTCCGGGCGGCCGTGCGCGAGGCCTGGAACTCCAGCAGCGCGGCCAGCCCGTGCGTCTCCGGCTCGGCGGGCATCAGCGCGGCCAGCACCCGGGCCAGCCGCAGCGCGTCCTCGCACAGCCGGGGGCGGAGCAGATCGTCCCCCGCGGTCGCCGAGTAGCCCTCGTTGAAGATCAGATAGATGACCTCCAGCACCGAGGAGAGCCGCTGCGCCCGGTCCTTCCCGTACGGCACCTCGAACGGCACCCCCGCCTTCGCCAGCGTCCGCTTCGCCCGGACGATCCGCTGCGCCACCGTCGGTTCGGGCACCAGGAAGGCGCGGGCGATCTCCGGCGTGGCCAGCCCGCCGAGCAGTCGGAGGGTGAGCGCGATCCGTGCCTCCGCCGACAGCACCGGGTGGCAGGCGGTGAAGATCAGCCGCAGCAGGTCGTCGTCGATGCCGTCCGGCTCGGCCGGTTCCGGGGGCGGCACCTCCTCCGCCGACCGCCCGACCTCGGCGAGCTTGCGGGCGTAGACCTCCCGGCGGCGGACCAGGTCGACCGCGCGGTGCTTGGCGGTGGCCGTCAGCCAGGCGCCCGGATTGTCCGGGACGCCCTCCCGAGGCCACCGCTCCAGCGCGGCCACCAGCGCGTCCTGCGCCAGCTCCTCGGCGATGCCGACGTCCCGGACGATCCGGGCGACCCCGGCGATGATCCGCGCGGACTCGATCCGGAACACCGTCTCGACGGCCGTCGCCGCGGTCTCGTGGGTAGCAGCCCTCTCCGTCACGGCCACCCATCAGAGCAGCCGGCGGAGACGGAGGCAAACACTGCCACGGCTGTTACTTCGGCGGCTCCGGCATCTCCTCGATCTGCCGGACCTCCGCCTCGACCGGCCAGTGCGCGGGGTGGGCCCGGAGGAAGCGCCGGGTCCACTCCAGGGCCTCGGCGTGGTCCTTGCACTGGAGGATGGCGTAGCCGCCGACGACCTCCTTGGTCTCGGTGAACGGCCCGTCGGTGCAGCCGATCTTCCCGTCGTTCCAGGTCAGCCGGGTGCCCTGGGAGGTCGGGGTGAGGCCGGCGGTCTCCAGCATCACGCCGGCCTTGGTGATCTCCTCGAACAGGGCCCCCATCCGCTGCTCGAAGCCCGGGTCCGGCTCCCACCCGGCGCGGGACTGCTCGTCGATGCGGATCAGCGTCATGAAGCGTGGCATGGTGACTCCTCGGTCGTGCGGGCGGGGCCTCTCCCCGCCTCTCACCCCTGCGTCGAACGGGCCGGCGCCGGATCGACACCCGCTGCGAAGAATTTTTCCGGCTCTTCCCGGCCCGCGCCCGGGGCGCGGGCCGGGGGCGTGGCGTCCGGGCCGCCCGTGGTCGAATGGTGCGCACGAACGAGCGATGGAGGGGAGACGCGGATGCTCGTGGACGTTCTCGGTGCGGTTGTCGAGGTACTGGGGGCGACGATCGGCGAGTCGAGGACGGAGGAGCGGAAGGAACGCGACGCCTTCGCCGAGGGGCGGGTGGTGGTCTTCGAGGGCTGTGTCGCCGGCGCCCGGCCGTACTGCCGTCCGACCGCGGAGTTCCTGCACGCCTCGGCCACCGCGCTCGCGATCTCGCCGCTGCGCGAAACCAGCGCGCGGGCCCGCTACCTGCCGAGCGACTTGGTGCTGGTCGAGGTCCGGAAGCGGCGCGAGGACGACCCGAAGACCATCGAGAAGCACTGGACCGTGTTCGAGTGCCGGGACGGGGAGGACGTGGTCCTGATCGGCTGCGCCTCGGGCTGCGTCCGCTACGTCCGCCGGGCGCTGCAGTTCGAGGGCGACTGATCGCAGATTCCGGTCGAACCTGGGATGCGCCATCGCAATTGCGGATGAATGGCGGCTTCCAGCCTGGCAGTTGCGAATGCCCGAGTGGTCCCTCGGGTAGTCCTCCTCGCGGGCCACGGCGCCGTGGCCCGCGAGGAGGGAGCACCCATGACCCCGGCGAGGCCCACCGTCCGACTCCACGGCCACCTCGACCGCCCCGCCGAGCTGACGGTGGCGGAGCTGCGCGCCCTCCCCGCCCGCCGGGTCGAGGTCAGCTTCGACTGCCGGACCGCGGGCGAGCAGCGCCACGGCTACGAGGGCCCGGCGCTGCTGGACGTGCTGCGCGCCGCCCGGCCCTGGATCGACTTCTCCGGCCGCAAGCAGCGGCTGCGCTTCCTGCTCTCGGTGGTCGGCGCCGACGGCCACCGGGCGGTGGTCTCCTGGGCCGAGATCGACCCGGACTTCGGCGGCCAGGAGATCCTGCTCGCCACCAGCATGGACGGGGCCCCGCTGGACGCCACCGGCCCGCAGCTCGTCGTCCCCGACGACCACTGCGGCGCCCGCTACGTCAGCGCCGTCACCGCCGTCTGGCTCGGCCCCCTCGGCGACCCGGCGCGCCCCGCCACCTGACGCCCGGCCGCCTCGTCGGGCCGCCGCCCGGCCCCTGCCGTCCCGCCCCGCGGCCGCTCGCCGGAAGGGGGCGGACGGTGCCCGAAAACACTCGCCGGAGCGGGGTTTCCGTGCCAACATGCCCCATATGGGGACGATTCTGCACGGCACCTTGGTCACGCTCCGCCCAGCCACCGGCGAGGACATCCCGGCGCTGGCGGCCATCCGTGGCACGCCCGAGGTGTTCGCCCGCTGGCGGGGCGGCGACGACCTGGCCGACGAGGTCGCCAACGACCTGGAATCGCCCGGAACCGAGACCTTCGCGATCGAACTCGGCGGCAAGGTGGTCGGCGCCATCCAGTGGTACGCCAACAACGACGACGAGTACCGGCACGCCGGGATGGACCTCTACCTCGACCCGACGGTGCACGGCCTGGGCCTGGGCACCGACGCCGTGCGCACGATGGCCCGGCACCTGGTGCACGACCACCACTACCACCGGCTGGTGATCGACCCGGCCGCGGACAACCTCGCCGCGATCCGCTGCTACGCCAAGGTCGGCTTCCGCACCGTCGGCACCATGCGCCAGTACGAGCGCGGCCCGGACGGCACCTGGCACGACAACCTGCTGATGGACCTGCTCGCGGACGAGCTGCTCGAAGAGTGAGAAGACCGAGGGGTCCGCGCAGGCGCCGGCGTCCGTCCCCGGCCCGACGTCAGTCCCGGGCCTCGGCCGGCGGGCAGCCGCAGGAGCGCCGGACCACCAGCCGGGCCGGGAAGGTACGGGTGCCCTGGGCGCGGTGCTCCGGCCCGCCGAGGACGAGATCCAGCGCGGCGCGGGCCATCTCGTCCTGTGCCGCGGTGACGGTGGTCAGCGCCGGTCCGGCGATCACCGCCTCGGCGATGTCGTCGAAGCCGGCCACCGCGAGGTCCTCCGGCACCCGGATGCCGAGGTCGTCGGCGGCCCGCAGCAGGCCGATCGCCTGGTCGTCCGTCGCGCAGAACACGGCGGAGGGCCGGTCGGGCCGGGCGAGCAGGGTGAGGGCCTCGGCGTGCGCCCGGATCCGGTCGAACGGCGCCGGGGTGAGCCGCCCCTCGGTGGGCAGCCCGGCCTCCTCCAGCGCGGCGGCCCAGCCGGCCGTCCGCCCGGTGACCGGGTCGTGTGGGCTGAGCGCGAGGGTGCCGCCGAAGCAGTGCACCTCGGCATGACCGTGCCCGAGCAGGTGGCGGACCACCTCGCGGGCGCCGCCCTCGTCGTCCGCGACCACGGCGACGCCGTCGGCGCTCTCCGCCCGGTGGTGCAGCAGCACCACCGGGGTGCCGTCGGCCACGTCGAAGCCGGTCAGCCCGGGGGTGGCCGGGTCCTGGGTGACCAGGATCAGACCGTCCACCTGCATCCCGAGGAAGGCGCGGATGTAGTGCGCCTCGCGCTCGTCGGCGTAGTCGGAGTTGCCGATCAGCAGCAGTCGGCCGTGTTCGGTGGCGGCCTGCTCGACGGCGTGCGCGAGCCCGGCGAAGAAGGGCTGGCGGGCGTCCGGCACGACCATCCCGAGCAGGTTGGTCCGCCGCCGGGCCATCGCCTGGGCGACCCGGTTCGGCCGGTAGCCGAGTTCCTCGACCGCCGCGAGCACCCGCGCCCTGGTCGCCGGCGCCACCGGCCGCGGTCCGTCGTTGATCACGTAGCTCACGACCGCCGTGGACGTCCCCGCCACCCGCGCCACATCGTCCCGCGTCACCCTCGCCATGACCGTTGAGCCTACACAGCCCCTCCGACCAGCGTGTTTGCCGAGCCTCCGGCCGCCCGATCGGCCTACTGCGGTTGCGTCCCGGCCGCGGCCGCCCGGAGGGTGGCGGGACGGGCGGCATCCGGAGCCGCCCGCCGACCGTGGGAGTAGGCCGATGAGCGCGCCGCCGCACCGGCGGGCCGTCCGGAGCACGCGCCGGGCGGCCC
>NZ_JAHSQD010000253.1 GCF_020103755.1 Streptomyces sp. LS1784 | reverse complement strand
TCGCCGACCGCGCGCCGCGCGGGGGCCGCCGCCGGGGCGGACGGGGCGGACGGGGTGGACGGGGTGGACGGGGTGGGCGCCGGTCCGGTCGACGTCGCCCGGGCCAGTGCCGCGACCGTCGGGTGGCGGTAGATCAGGAGGGCCGTGACCGGAAGGCCGCGCTCGCGGGCCTCGACGATCAGGCGGGGAACCAGCAGGGAGTGGCCGCCCAGGGCGAAGAAGCCGTCGTCACGGCCGACCCGGTCGAGGCCCAGTGCCTCGGCGAACAGCGCCGCCAGGGTCTCCTCGGCCTCGGTGCGCGGGGCGCAGTACGCGACCGCGCGGGCCGCGGCCGCCGCGTCGGGGACGGGGAGGGCGCGCTGGTCCAGCTTGCCGTTCGGGGTCAGCGGGATCGCGTCCAGCGGTGTGAAGCTCGCCGGCACCATGTACTCCGGCAGCCCGGCCGCGCAGTGCGCGGCGAGCACCGCCGCGTCCGCGCCGCCGTCCGGCTCGCGCGGGACCCAGTACGCCGCCAGGCGGACGTCCCCGGGCCTGTCCTCGCGGGCCACGACCACCGCCTGGCGCACCGCCGGGTGTTCCAGCAGTACGGCGGCGGTCTCGCCCGGCTCCACGCGGTAGCCGCGGATCTTGACCTGGTGGTCGATGCGGCCCACGAACTCCAGGCTGCCGTCGGGACGCCGCCGGGCCAGGTCGCCGCTGCGGTAGAGCCGGGCGCCGGGCGGGCCGAACGGGTCCGGCACGAAGCGGTCGGCCGTGAGGGCGGACCGGCCGAGGTAGCCGCGGGCCACCCCCGGACCGCCGACGTGGATCTCGCCGGCGATCCCGATCGGCACCAGGTCGCCCGACGCGTCGAGCAGGTGGATCGTCAGGTCGCTCAGCGGGCGCCCGATCGCGTTCCCGGCGCCGTCCGCGAAGTCGCGCTTCGTGAGCCGGTGGTAGGTGGAGTGCACGGTGGTCTCGGTGATCCCGTACATGTTCACCAGCGCCGTACGGCCCAGCCCGCACCGGTCGACCCACGGCTTCAGCTCGCCGATCTCCAGCTTCTCCCCGGCGAACACCACGGCCCGCAGGGACAGCCGTCCGATCCGCGGGTCGCCGTCCGCGGCGGCCGACACCAGGCCCCGGAAGGCGGTCGGGGTCTGGCTGAGGACGGTGACCTCCTCGTCGACCAGCAGGTCCAGGAAGTCCTCCGGCGAGCGGGTGGTCTCCCGCGGTACGACGACCAGGGTGCCGCCGTGCAGGAGTGCGCCCCACATCTCGAAGACGGACACGTCGAAGGCGTAGGAGTGGGCCATGCTCCACACGTCCGACTCGTCGAAGGCGTAGTGCTCCTGGGCCGTCGTCATCAGCCGTACCACGTTGGCGTGGGTGAGGGCCACGCCCTTGGGGCGGCCGGTCGAACCGGAGGTGTAGATGGTGTAGATCAGGTTCTCCGGGACGGAGACCGGCTCCGGGTCGTGGGCCGGCAGGCCCTTCCCGTCGGCCGCGTCCGCCATGAGGATCCGCTCGCCCTCGTACACCTTGTCCAGCAGCGGGACCAGCTCCGTGCCGGTGACGAGCAGCCGGGCCCCGGCGTCGGCGACGATGTGGCCGAGCCGCTCCACCGGGTTGGCCGGATCGAGCGGCAGGTAGGCCGCACCGGACTTGAGGATGCCGAGCAGCGCCGGGATCACGTCGACGCCGCGCTCCAGGCAGAGGCCGACCAGCTGCTCGGGGACCACGCCCTTGGCCCGCAGGAGGTGGGCGAGCCGGTTGGCGCGCTCGTTGAGCTCCCGGTAGGTCAGCGTGCCGTCGTGGGCGCGGACCGCGACCGCGTCGGGCGTCGCCGCCGCCTGGGCCTCGAACAGCTGGTGGACGAGGTGGGTGGCGGGCTCGGCCGCCGGGCCGCTCGACGCGGAGCCGAGGAGCCGTTCGCGTTCGCCCTCCGGGAGGTGGACGGTACGGGCGTCGCCGTCGAGGCCGGCGGCGATCGCCTCCAGGACCGAGCGGTACATGCCCGCCAGCCGTTGCGCGTGGGCCCGGTCGAGCAGCCGGGTGTCGGAGTGCAGGGAGATCCGGGAGGCGCCGTGCACCTGCACGGAGAGCCCGAACTCGGTCGGTGCCTCGCTGACGCCCGCCGAACCGTCCACGCGCCCGGTGTCCACCTGGTGGAAGTCCACGTAGTTGAAGTGGACGTCGAGCAGGCGGCGGCCGCCGCCCCACTCCCGCTGCACGGCCGGCAGCGGGTAGCGGCGGTGGTCCCAGATCTCGGCCTCCCGCGCGAACACCTGGCGCAGCAGTGCGCCCCAGGTGCGGGCCGTGCGGTCGTGCGGGAACGGCAGGGTGTTCAGCAGCATGCCGACCAGCCGCTCCGCACCGGGGGCCTCCGGCCGGGTGTGGAAGACCACCCCGGTGTGGAAGGCGTCCGCGTCGGTGAGCTGGCCCATCACCTTCAGGTGGGCGGCGAGCATCACCGTCTTGAACGGCACCCCGGCCTCGACGGCGCGGGCGCGCAGCCGGTCGGCGAGGCCGTCGACCGGGACCTGGACGCCGTACGGCTGCGCCGGCCGCGACGGGTCGCCCGCCCACTCGGCGGGCGGTACCAGCGGCGCGTGCCCGGTGGCGACCTTCTCCCAGAAGGCCCGGTCGGCGGCCGACTCCAGCGACTCCAGCTCGCCGGCGATCACGTCCGCGAACCGCACCGGTGTCTGCGGGTACGGGGCGGCGGCGCCGCCGTCGCGGATCTCCCGGTAGGCGTCGAGGAGTTCGCGCTGGAGCGTGTGCTGGCTCCAGCCCTCCAGGATCACGTGGGACTGGGTGAAGGTCATCCACCAGGTGCTCTCGCTCTCCCGGTGCGCGGCGACCCGCAGCAGCGGCGCCGTGCCGAGCTCGAACAGCGCGGCGCGCTCGGCGGCGACGAACTCCAGGAGGGCCCGCTCCAGTTCGGTACGGTCCAGACCGCGCAGGTCGTGGACGGCGACCGGCACCTCGGCGTCGGCGTGCACCACCTGGAGCGGCACCGAGTATCCGGTGATCCGCATCGAGGTGCGCAGGACCTCGTGCCGGGCGGTGACGGTCCGTACGGCCTGTTCGAGGGCCTGGGCGCTGAACGGGCCGTCGTCGTGGTACCGCAGGCTGACCACGGTGTGGTAGGCGCCCCGGTCGGTGTCACCGAGCTGCTCGGCCACCATGGCGAGCTGCGTCTGCGACAACGGGTAGGCGTCGACGGCGTCGACGGGCAGTGCGGCCCGGTCGGCGGCGTCGAGCAGCGCGAACGGCGCGACCCCGGTCGGCACGGTCGCGGTACCCGCCGGACCGGCCGGGTCCGCGGGGGCGGTGTGGACGGCGAGCGCGGCGATCGTGCGGTGCGTGAACACGTCCCGCACCGAGACGCGGTGGCCCGCGCCCCGCAGCGCTCCCACCAGGGCCACGGCCCGCAGGGAGTCGCCGCCGGAGTCGAAGAAGTCGTCCTCGACGCCCGGTTCGGCGACACCGAGGACCCGCGCCCACAGCTCGGCGACGGCAGCCTCCGCGGGAGTGCGGGGAGCGGTCCCGCCGCCCGTGGCATCGGCCTCCGGGGCGGGCAGCGCCTTGCGGTCGGCCTTGCCGTTCGGGGTCAGCGGCAGGGCGTCCAGGAGCACCACGGCCGAGGGCACCATCGCCGCGGGCAGGAACGTGCCGAGCTCGGCGCGGAGCCCGGCCGGCTGCGGTTCGGCGCCGGCGGCGGGCACCAGGTACGCCACCAGGCGCCGCACGCCCGGGACGTCCTCGCGGACCGCGGCGACGGCCGCGGACACGTCCGGCCGTTCGGTCAGCAGGGCCTCGATCTCGCCGAGTTCCATGCGGACGCCGCCGATCTTGACCTGGTGGTCGACGCGGCCCAGGAACTCCAGGCTGCCGTCGGCGTTCCAGGCCGCGACGTCGCCCGTGCGGTAGAGCCGGGAGCCGGCCGGGCCGAACGGGTCCGGGAGGAACTTCTCGGCGGTCAGGCCGGGGCGGCCGCCGTAGCCGCGGGTCACCCCGGCTCCGGCGACGTACAGCTCACCGGGCGCGCCGACCGGTACCGGTTCGAGCCTCCGGTCGAGCACGTGGAGGCGGGTGTTGCGCACCGGGTGGCCGATGGTGACCCGCAGGCTCCCGATCGGGTCGCCGGAGCCGATCCTGGCGTGGGTGACGTCGTCGGAGCACTCGGTGGGTCCGTAGGCGTTGACGAGCGGGATGCCCGGGAAGCGGGCGAACCAGCGGCGGGCGAGGTCCGGCGGCAGCGCCTCCCCGGTGACCACCATCCAGCGCAGGAAGGGCAGTTCGAGCGCGAGGGCGCCGGTGTCCCAGGCGTCGAGCGCGGCCCGCAGCAGCGCGGGTACGACTTCGAGGACGGTGACCCGCTCCGCGGCGGCGCGTGGGAACAGTTCCAGCGGGTCGGCCGCCGTGTCCCGGTCCTCGACGTGGATCCGGCCGCCCGCGGCGAGCGGGGCGAGCATCTGCCACACCGAGATGTCGAACGCGAGCGGGGCGTTGTGGACCACGCTGTCCCACGGGGTGAGGTCGAGGTCCTCGATCTTGGCCATCAGGTGGTTGCCCATGCCGCCGCGGGGCACCTGCACGCCCTTGGGCCGGCCGGTGGAGCCGGAGGTGTAGATGACGTACGCGAGGTTGTCCGGGTCCGCCGTCGGCTCCGGGTCGGTGTCGGGCAGGCCCGCCCACGGCGCGGCCGGGACCTCGTCCAGGATCCCGTCGAGCGAGACCTCCGCCGGGCGGCCCTGCGCCGCCTGCGCGTCCGGTCCGTCCTCGGTGAGCAGCAGCCGCACTCCGGCGTCCGCGATCAGGAAGCCGAGCCGCTCGGCCGGGTACGCCGGGTCGAGCGGCAGGTAGGCGCCGCCCGCCTTCAGCACGGCGAGGACGGCGACGACCGTTCGTGCCGACCGCTCGGCCCGCAGGCCGACCAGGGTGTCCGGGCCCACGCCCAGGGCGCGCAGCCGGTGCGCGAGCCGGTTGGCCCGGGCGTTGAGCCCGCCGTACGTGAGCTTCACCCCGTCGGCCGTCAGCGCGGTCCGGCCGGGGGTCAGGGCAGCGTGCCGGGCGAACTCCCGCTCCGGGGCGAGGGTCACGGGTTCGGTGTCCGTCCGGTTCCACGCCGCGAGCCGCTCCCGGTCGGCCTGGGCGAGCAGGGCTGCCCCGGCGTCGCCGTCCGGGTCGGCGGCCATCCGTTCCAGGACGGTGCGGTACATCTGCGCGAGCGCGTCGCCGCGCTCGCGGGAGACGATCCCGGTGCGGGTCTTGAGCGTCAGGCCCTCGCCGGAGGTGTTCACCTCCAGGTCGAACTCGGTGGCGCCCGCGCCCAGCGTGGTGGCGACGTCCACCGCCCCCTCGTCCACGACGTGGAAGTTCTGGTAGTTGAAGATCACGTCGATGAGGCGGTCGCCGCCCGCCTCCCGCTGGATCTCCGGGAGCGGGAAGCGGCGGTGCTCCCACATCGCGGTCTCCCGCGCGAAGACCGCGCCGACCAGCTCCCGCCAGGTGCGGGCGGTCCGCTCGTACGGGAAGGGGAGGGTGTTGACGTACATGCCGTACACCCGGTCGGCGCCGACGGCCTCGGGGCGGGTGTCGCAGATCAGACCGGTCTGGAAGGTCTCCTCGTCGGTGAGCCGGGCCAGCACCGACAGGTGGGCGGCGAGCAGCACGCTCTTGAGGGAGGCCCCGGCGGCGGACGCCAGGGCGCGCAGGGACGGCTCCAGGTCGCGCAGCGGCACCGACAGGTCGTAGCTCTCGTCCGCCTCGTGCGAGGGCGCCTGCCAGGCGGCCGGCAGGACGAGCCGCGGGTGGCGGGAGACGGTGTCCCGCCAGAACGCCCGGTCCCGTTCCGAAGCGAGCGCGTCCAGCTCCGCCGCCACGGTGTCGGCGAAGCGGACCGCGGCCGGGGGCGGCGCGGCCTGCTCGCGGCCGTCGCGCAGCTGCGCGTAGGCGCCGATGATCTCCATCAGCATCGCGTGCTGGCTCCAGCCCTCGGTGACGGCGTGGGACTGGGTCAGGCCCAGCCACCAGCCGTCCTCCTCGGTGTGGGCGGAGACCCGCCACAGCGGCCGGCCGGCCTCCACGTCGAAGAGCGTGGCGCGCTCGTCGGCGAGGAAGGCCTCCAGCGCCTCCCGGCGCCGCGCGCCCGGCTCCCCTGCCTCGCACAGGTCGCGCACGGTCACGTCGACATCCGCCTCGGCGTGGACGAGCTGGACCGGTACGGAGAAGGTGGTGAGGTCGAAGGAGGTGCGCAGCACGTCGTGGCGGGCCGCGACCACGGCCACGGCGCGCCGCAGGGCCACCGCGTCGAACTCCGCGGCGTCCCGGACCCGGTAGAGCGCGGCATGGTGGTAGGCCGCGCCGCCGTCCCCGCCCGGGGGCGGTCCGGCGAGCATCTCGACGACCATGCCAGTCTGCACCTGGGTCATCGGGTACGCGTCGTCGAGGCCGTCGGGCAGGGCCGCCCGGTCCGCCTCGGACAGCAGGGCGAACGGCTGCACCGAGCCCGCGGGGGCGGCCGGAGCGGGCCGGCCGGTGATCAGCTCGGCGATCCCGGCGATCGTGCGCCGGGCGAACAGGTCGCGTACGGAGACGTCGAACCCGGCCGCCCGGACGGCACCGACCAGGGCGACGGCGCGGATGGAGTCGCCGCCGAGGTCGAAGAAGCCGTCCTCGACACCGAACCGGTGGGGCTCCAGGCCGAGCGTGTCGGCCCAGATCTCCGCCAGCCGCGCCTCGACCGGCGTCCGGGGGGCGATGCCGCCCGTGGCGCCGATCGCCCGGTCGGAGTCGGCGGGCAGCGGCAGCGCGTCCCGGTCGAGCTTGCCGTTGCCGGTGAGCGGGATCCGCTCCAGCTCCACGCAGGCCTCGGGCAGCATGTACGCGGGCAGCTCCCGCGCGAGGTGGTCGCGCAGCTCGGCGGCGGGCGGCAGGTGCGCGCCGCCGGGGACGGCGTACGCGACGATCCTGCGCTCGCCGGGGGTGTCCTCGCGGAGCACCGCCCGGGCCTGGGCGACACCCGGGTGGGCGGCCAGGCGGGCCTCGATCTCGCCGAGTTCGATGCGGTAGCCGCGCAGCTTGACCTGCTGGTCGGCGCGGCCCCGGTATTCGAGGGTTCCGTCGGCGAGCCGGCGCACCACGTCCCCGGTCCGGTAGAGCCGGGAGCCGGGCGGGCCGAACGGGTCGGGGACGTACCGGTCCGCGGTCAGCGCGGGGCGGCCCAGGTAGCCGTGGGCGAGACCCGCGCCGCCGACCAGGAGTTCGCCCGGGACACCGGTGGCGACGGGCCGCAGCGCGGCGTCGACGACGTACGCCCGGCTGCGCGGGATCGGGGTGCCGATCGGTACCGAGGCCGCGTCGGGGGCGAGGGCGGTGATGTGGTGGGTGGTGGAGAAGGTGGTGTTCTCGGTCGGCCCGTAGCCGTTGAGGAGCCGGCCGGGGGCGCCGCCCGCGAGGACGGCGCGGACCGTGACCGGGTCCAGGGCCTCGCCGCCGATCAGGACGGTGCCGACACCGGCGACGGCGTCCGGGACGCGCGCCACGGTGTGGTTGAACAGCGAGGCGGTCTGCCACAGGTGGGTGACGCCGTGCGTGCGCAGCGCGGTGGAGAGCGACTGCGGGTCCAGGACGGTCTCGCGGTCGAGGACCACGATCCGGCCGCCGTTCAGGAGCGGACCCCACAGTTCCAGGGTGGCGGCGTCGAAGGAGATGGAGCTGGCGTGCGCGAACCTCGTGCGGGCGCCGAGCGCCAGGTGGGCGGCGTCCCGGACGAGCCGGACGACGGCCCGGTGCGGGACGGCGACGGCCTTCGGGGTTCCGGTGGAGCCCGAGGTGGACATCACGTACGCGAGGTGTTCGGGTCCCACCGGGGCGCCGGGCCGGCCGGCGGCGGGCTCCGGGAGGGTGTCCGCGTACAGCACCGGGCCCGTCCAGCCGGGCACCCGGTCCGCCAGGCCGGTGGTGGTGACCAGGGCGGCGGCACGCGCGTCGGAGGCCAGGAAGGCGAGTCGCTCCGCCGGGTACTCGGGGTCGAGCGGCAGATAGGCCGCGCCCGCCTTGAGGACGCCGAGGAGGACGGCGACCAGGGCGGCGGAGCGCTCCAGGCAGACGCCGACGACCGCGCCCGGGACGACCCCGGCGCGCGCCAGGCCGTCGGCGACGGCGGTGGCGCGGGCGTCCAGTCGGGCGTAGGTGAGGGCGAGGCCGGTGGACCCACCGGTCCCGTCGGGGCCGGCGGGACGGTCCTCGGTCAGGGCGACGGCGTCCGGCGTCTCGGCGGCGCGCGCCTCGAACTCGCCGTGCACGGTGGTGACAGGGGCCGCGGCCTCCGTGGCCGCGCCGCTGAACTCCCGTACCTCACGGTCCAGTTCCCCGGCCGGCAGGTGGTGGTCCGCGCGGGCCGGTCCGGCGGCACCGGTCGCGGCCATCGACTCCAGGACCGAGCGGTACATCGCGGCCATCACGTCGGCGCGGTCCTGCGACAGCGCGTGGGTGTCGGAGCGCAGGCTGACCACTCCGGCGAGGGTGGTGACCCAGAGCGAGAACTCGGTGGAGCTGCTGTTGATGCCGTTGCCCTCGTCCTCGGCGCTGTCGTGGCCGGCCGCGTCGAAGTCGAGGTGGCTGTAGAGCACGTCGACGAGACGGCGCCCGCCGCCCCACTCGCTCTGGATCGCGGGCATCGGGTAGGTCCGGTGCGGCCAGGCCTCGGTCTCCCGGGCGAAGACCCGCCGGGCGAGCTCGCCCCAGGTGGCCGGGGCCGGCTCCGAGGGGAACGGCAGCGTGTTGAGGTACATGCCGAGGAGCCGGTCAGCGCCGGGGGCCTCCGGGCGGGTGTGGCCGACGAGACCGGTGAAGAACTCCGTCTCGTCGGTGAGCCGGCCGAGGACCGTCAGGTGGGCGGCGAGCAGCACGCTCTTGAGCGGCACGCCGGCGTCGGCGGCCAGGGCGCGCAGCCCCGGGGTGAGGTCGGCGTACGAGCACCCGGAGGCGACCGGCCGGGCAGGGGCCGAGGTGTCCCCGGCCCAGGCGGACGGCAGTGCGAAGCCGCTGCGTCCGCCGACGACGGACGCCCAGTAGGCGCGGTCCTCCGCCGAGTCGAGCGCGGTGAGTTCGGCGGCGACGGCATCGGCGTAGCGGAGCGCGGGCGGCTCGGCGCTCACGGCGACCGGCTCCCGGCCGTCCCGCAGGGCCCGGTAGTGGTCCACGAGTTCGGCGAGGAGGGCGTGGTAGCTCCAGCCCTCCAGGATCGCGTGGTGCTTGGTGAAGGAGCAGCGCCAGGAGTCCTCCCCCTGGACGTGGACGTGCACGCGCAACAGCGGTCCGTCCGACGCCAGGTCGAAGGGGGTGGAGCGCTCGGCGGCGGTGAAGACGGCGAGCGCGTCGCGGCGGCCGTCCTCGTCGAGCCCGGACAGGTCGGTCAGCCCGCAGGGGACGGCGGGCTCGGCGTGCACCAGCTGGAGCGGCACCGAGTAGGCGGTCAGGTCGAAGGAGGTGCGCAGGATGTCGTGGCGGGCCACGACCGTCCGCAGCGCCTCCCGGAACACGGCGGCGTCGAACGGCCGCTCGTCGCGCAGCAGGAACGAGGTGACGTCGTGGTAGTGGTGGGGGCCGTCGCCGGTGATGCTCTCGACGGCCATGCCGAGCTGGTTGAGCGAGAGCGGGTAGGCGTCGGCGAGGCCGGCGGGCAGGGCCGCCCGGTCCGCCTCGGTCAGCAGGGCGAACGGGGCGACGGCGGGCAGGGCCCCGGTGGGCGCGGGGCGGCCGGTGAGCCGTTCGCAGAGCGCGGCGACCGTCCGGCTCTCGAAGACGTCGCGAACCGTGACGTCGTACCCGGCGGTGCGCAGCGCGCCGACCAGGCCGACGGCCTTGATGGAGTCGCCGCCCAGGTCGAAGAAGCTGTCCAGGACGCCGATGCGCGCGGTGCCGAGGGCGGCGCCCCACACGGCGGCGACCTTCTCCTCCGCAGCGGTGCGCGGGGCGGTGAAGGCGGTGGCGCGGTCGGTCGCGGCCGGGGCGGGCAGGGCCCGCCGGTCCAGCTTTCCGTTGGGGGTCAGCGGCAGCCGGTCGAGGGTCAGGAAGGCCGCGGGGACCATGTGGTCGGGCAGCAGCGCCGCGCAGTGCGCGCGCAGCTGCGCGGTGTCGGGACCGTCGGCACCGGTGGTCCCGTCGGAGGCGACGAGGTACGCCACGAGGCGGCGGTCGCCCGGGGTGTCCTCGCGGACCACGGTACGGGCCTCGGCGACTGCGGGATGGGCGCCGAGGGCCGCGTCGATCTCGGCGGGTTCGACGCGGTGGCCGCGGACCTTGACCTGGTCGTCACCGCGGCCGAGGAACTCCACGTCGCCGCCGGGCAGGACCCGTGCGAGGTCGCCGGTGCGGTAGAGGCGGGCTCCCGCCGGGCCGTACGGGTCGGGGACGAAGCGGTCGGCGGTCGCCCCGGGGCGGCCCGCGTAGCCGCGGGCGAGGCCGGGCCCGCCGATGTACAGCTCGCCGGTGACCCCGGTGGGCACGGGCCGCATCCGGCCGTCCAGGACGTACTGGCAGGTGCCCGGGACGGGGCGCCCGACGGGCACGGTCTCGCCCTCGGGGGTGTGCGCCGCGGTGACGCGGTACACGCTGTTGCCGACGGTGATCTCCGTGGGCCCGTACTCGTTGACGACCCGGCCGCCGCCGAGCGCGGCGCACCAGTGCGCGGCGGCCCGGGTGGGGAGGGCCTCACCGCCGACGACGAGGACGGGGGTCAGGCCCTCGGCGCGGCCGTCGGTCAGCTGGTGGGCGAGCATCTCCAGGTGTCCGGGGGTGAGCTTGACGAAGCCGTACGGGCCGGAGCCGACGAGCCAGTCACCCAGCTCGGACAGGTCGCGGCCGGGGCCGAAGAGGTGCACGGCGCCGCCCGCGAGGAGCGGGGCGTACAGCGTGGGCACGACGAGGTCGAAGGCGACCGAGGAGAACAGCGGGGCGTTCGTGGAGGGGCCGGCGCCGAGGTAGTCGTCGACCGCGAAGGCGAGGTATCCGGCGAGGCTGCGGTGCGAGATCTGGACACCCTTGGGCCGGCCGGTGGAGCCGGAGGTGTAGATGACGTACGCCAGGCTGTCCGGATCGGTGCCCGCCCGGCCGGCGGTGGACTCCTCGGCCGCCGGGGGGAGTTCCCCGTCCACGAGGAGCACCGGGCCGTCGAAGACCCGGGCGGCGAGCTCCGCGTGGGCCGTGTCCGTCAGCAGCACGGGCGCACCGGCGTCGGCGAGGACCGCGCGCAGCCGCTCGGCCGGCCAGGAGGTGTCCATCGGCACGTACGCGGCGCCGGCCCGCCAGGTGCCGGTCAGCGCGGGCAGCAGCTCCGGCGTGCGGTCGAGCAGGACGCCCACGACGCTCTGCTCCGGGCCCGCGCCGACACCGGCGCCGCGCAGGGCCTGTTCGATCCGGGCGGACCACAGGGCCAGCCCCGCGTGGTCGAGGACCGCCCCGTCGGCGACCACGGCGGGCGCGTCGGGGGTACGGGCGGCCCGGGCCGCGAGGAGTTCGGGCACGCACGCCCCGGCGGGCTC
>NZ_JAHSQD010000252.1 GCF_020103755.1 Streptomyces sp. LS1784 | reverse complement strand
CGCGACGGCCTGCGCGGCCGAGGCCCTGCTCGTCCCGGACACCGCCCCCGGCCCGCCCGGCGGCCTCGGCGCGGTGCTGCGCTGGCCCGCCTGACCTCCCTCCGACCGGCTACCGCTCGGAAAGCCCGGGCAGCACCGGCTTCACGTCCAGCACCGGGGTGCCGTCGATCGCCTCCAGCCCCTCGACCCGCAGCCGCGGGCCGTCCACCGCCAGGACGGTGACCCGGTGCAGCCCGATCGGATTCGGCCGGTCCGGCGAGCGGGTGGCGAACACCCCGGTCTCCGGCCGGGAACGCTCCCCGCGCGGATGCACCGCGAGCACCTCCCGGTCCGCCTGGTGCAGCCAGGTCAGCAGCAGCACCTCCTGCCCGACCGCGAGGTCCCGCAGCCCCCGCTCCACCCCGGCCTCGAACACCACCCACGCCTCCGGCCCGCCCTCGTCCCCCTGCCTCGGCGCCCCCGCCCGCTCCACCAACGGCGACTCCACCCACCCGATCGCCCGCACCCGGAACTCCTGCTCCGCCACCGCAGCCTCCACCCGCACCTGAGGGTCCACCTGCCATCACCGTACCGGGCCCGACTGCCGTGCCCGCTGCGGCATGGTCGTGAGAGATGTACATCGTCGCTATACAAGCCGATTGACGCCAACAGGTTCTGAATTCGAACAGATCGGCAGCCGGGGCGGTAGGGACTGTTCCGATTGTCGGTGAAGTCGCATGGAGGACCGGCACGGCAAACCGCGGAAACGTCCCGACCGATCCGAGAGTAGGCATGCCGCGATGCGCGAGAATGTCGCGATAGTGGCCTGCTCTGGCGGCATATCGATGTGAGGCCTGATCATTTTCTTTGCAGACCGGTGAAAATGGGCAGAGCGTCTTCGGATTATGGGGCAGCCCTCTAAGATTCTCCGGGCATGCGGGACCCGGCCCGAGGGCCGACCAGCTGGCGTGGCAGCCTGCGGCTGTGTCGAGGGCCACCTTCGAACAGCCAGGATCTGGGCGCTGATTGTAGTGACGTGGGGAAACGATGGGATCGCAGGATATGCCGTCGGTTCGCTAGGGAGGCGAGATGGTCCGGCGAGTGCAGAGTCGGTTCGCGGGTCGAAATTCGGCAGCCTTGGCCCCGGTACGAAGTGATGCCAGGTCGACCTCTCAACGATTGAGGTCGCTTGTGGCGGAGGCCGGGGTCGAGGTCCAGCGAGCCGACGCGAAGGCGGGTTCGGTCTGCTCGATGGCGAGCATCGCGGGCGCGCTGGAAGTGGCGGTTCTCGCGGTGGCCTCCGGAGTCTCGATGTGGGCGGCCGTTCCGGCGATGCTCGGAGCCGGTGCGATGGTGACTGCTCTGCTCTTCGCAGCGGCCGCGCTCAGCCCCTCGCTGCCCCCGTCGGTCGGGCGGGACCGGCTCTCCTTCCTTGATGTCAATTCCATGACCGAGTGTCAATTGCGCTCAGTTGTGTACGGCCTTTCGGTGGCCGACCTCGACGCGGCCGACAGTAGGAGGGCGGTTGAGTTGAGCGCCTTGGCGATGCGGAAGTACCGGCTGCTGAGGGTCTCGATCACGGTACTGCAGTTCGGTTTTGTTCTGGCGGCGGCATCTGTGGTCGTTGCTTTCTGCAAGCTCTGACGCCTTCTGGCTGGGCAGTGCGGAATCGGCACTCGTGTCATATGGAGGAGACGTGTACCAGACTCATCGAGAGCTGTTCGGTGACCCGCTCTGGGAGAAGCTGTGCGCGCTCGCACCTCCCCGGCATCGGAAGACCAAAAGCGTCCTGCTGCTCCAGGGGGCCCCTGGGACCCACGTCTTGGTGCTCGCCTCCGGATCGGTGGCCGTGACCAGGCGTGACGGGAGCGGGCAGCGGACCATGCTCGCAGTCCGGGGAGCCGGCGCACTGCTCGGTGAACTCGCGGTACTCGCTGAGGAGCGGCGAAGCGCGACGGTGATGGCGGTGGAACCGTGTACGGTCCACATCGTTCCGGCCCCCGAGTTCCACGCGTTCATCGACGAGCACCGACTGCTGCAGGTGCTCATGCGGCACACGGTGGGACAGGTGAGACAGAGCGAGGAGATCCGGCAGGAGCTCGCGACGGCCTCCGTCCCTGTCCGGCTCGTGGCGGCGTTGCTGAGGCTGGCAGAGTCGACGGCTCGCCCGGTTCGCGGCCCGGTCCGAATCAAGCTGTCCCAGGACGAGATCGCCCAACTGATCGGGTGCTCGCGCAACTCCGTCGTGGAGGCGCTGAGACCGCTTCGCGCGCATGGACTCGTACAGTCGTTCGCGGGTGGTCTGGAGGTGGTAGACCTCGTGGGCCTGCGAGCCTTTCGTGTGACGGCCTGAGATATGGCTCACCTGGCTGCTGCCCAGGAGTGTGCACCGCTGGCCGGGGTTGTCGCCGCATCATCGGAGCGACCGTCGGACAGGCCCGTCGCGGTCTCCCTCCATCCCCCCCGTGAAAGGGCGTCAGTGATGCGCGAGTCCACTACTCCCCAAGACCCCCGCGACATCCCGGACTATCGGGCGCTGTTCGTGATCGACATGAAGGGGTACAGCGCCGTCCAGTCGTGGCGCATGACGGACTACTGGGGAGACCTGGAGGGCATGTTGGCCACGGCCTTCGTCCAGAGTGGTCTCGGATCCGAGTGGCACGACCCGCTGTACCGGGACTCCACGGGTGACGGACTGATCCTGGCCCTTCCGCTGGCGAAGGCACGGCTCCTGGTCGATCCCCTGGCGGAGAACCTCCACCGGCTGTTGGCCGACCACGACCGAGAGCGCCTGGCCTCAGTGCCGTCGATCAGGGTGCGGATGAGCGTGCACGTGGGTCCGTTGCCGGACAGCCACCGGGGCGACCCGATCAACGACCTGTGCCGCTTCGTGGCCAGCGACGCGGCTCGCGACACGGTGAAGGTCGCCGAGAAGCACAGGGCGTTCGTCGCGATGGTGCTGTCGTACGAGGCCTACCAGGTCATCGTCCGCGCAGGCCGGACCGAACGCCTCCGTGCCGAGGACTTCCGGCTCACCCGGGCGTCGGTGGACGAGAAGTTCGCCGAACCCGCGTGGGTGCACGTGCCGAGGGTGAACGGGGAACTGCTGGAGGCCGTCGACCCGTGGCCCGGGGTGGGGGCGAAGAGGGTTGAGGAGCCGGTCAAGTCTCCCTGCGCGTCGGACCAGCCTGCCGGCGGAGTACGGAACTTCGGGGCCATCGGCAGCTATCTCGAACAGGCCCACGACTTCACCATCAACAACTAGCTGCGTCTCGCGGCCAGCAGATTGTCGGAGCCGTTCCTGCCGTCGCGGGGCTTCAGAGGAGGACGAGATCATGTCGGATGCCATGTATGGGCCTGATCCTTCGGGTCGGGATGCCGAGAACGCCGCAGGTGAAGCCGGGCCGTCGGTCGGCGCCACGGGACCGGACACGGACCCGCAGGGGGTGATCGAAGCCGATCACCGGGGAGACCGGGCGGGTGAGGCGTCGCCGCCTGACCAGGGCGTCGACCGAGGGCCTTCGGTGGAGCAGCTGGCTCCCGACGCCGACTCGGTGGCGGAGGACCGTAAAGCGCCGACTGCGGTGAGGTCCGCGGGCTACGAGAACCCGGTTCCCGTACAGACGGCCGACGGCGCCGTCCAGGTCGGTACCTACGTCGAGTCCGCACGCGATGTGCTCGTCAATCCGACGTTTCCGACTACGACGGTCGAGAAACTACTGGAGGAGACCCCGATCGACGTCGAGCAGGCCTTGCTCGAAGGGGTCTACGTCGAACCGCCCAACGGGGCGACGGCGACCGAGAGGATTCAGAAGGCGCTGAACTCGGAGTATCCGCTGGCCGTCCTGGTCGTCCGGCCGGAAGTCGGTGCGACGACGTTCGCTAAGCGCCAGTTGGCGCTGGCGGTGGGGGCGGGTCGAGAGATCTTCCTCCTGGACGGTGACTGGCAGCGGCTCACGTTGGCCCAGCTGCCGCGCAAGTCCCAGCGGGGGCAACTCCTGGAACTCCGTGACAGTGAGACCGACCAGCTGCGCGAGATCCTGCTGAACGAGCTCCCGCGATACGCGGCCGAACTGCGCGCAAAGGACTCCTTCCTCCTCGTCACAGTGACCGAGGAGCTCTGGGCGGCGCGCAAAGCCGAGGTTCCCGCCGGGATCGCGGTGGTTCATCTCACGGATCCGCCGCCCGCATTTTCGCTGGTCCGGAGCCACCTCACATCCCACCACAGAGAAACACTGGCCTCGGACCTGGAGAAGCGCGACGTCGCCGCGGACATCAAGGACTGGAGCGCAGTGCGTTCGATCCGCTTCGTCCGTGACCTCCTCGCCATCACTGATGAGTTCGATCCGGTGGCGCCGGGCCGGGACACCGAGGATTCGGCCTTCCAGTCGAAGCTCGTCAAGTACGACGACATGCTCAAGCGGCTGGTTCGCGGTTGGTCCAAGGAACTGGACCAACGGCTCGCGGAGGCGTCGGCACCGGCCAAGGAGATCGACGGCGTCGGGTGGGTGTCCCCGTTGACCCTTGAGGAGCGCTGCTACTCCCTCGTGCTTGCTGTCCGGGGCTCGGTCAAGGTCGCGGAGGCGATCGAGGAGGGGCACCGGTTGGTCGGCCTGCTTGCCGGCGAGACGGGAGGGGAGACGGCGGCGAAGGAGAAGCGTTCGGACCTCAGGGGCTCGTTCGTTGGTCGCGGGTTGCAGACCCGTCTGAAGGCCATCGGGGCCGAGGCCGACGAATCCGGCGTGGCTGCGTTCCGCGCTGCGGCGTATGGGGACGAGTTGCTGGTCCGGGTCTGGCGCGAGTACCCGGACGTGCGACCCAGAGTGCTGGAGTGGATCATGTCGGATTCCCCCGAGCAGCGGGCCGAGCCCGATGGCGCGCCGATTCGGGCCGTGACCAATGTGCTGCTCGCGACCCGGGACGCCCAGGGCCTCGCGGGCCTCCGGGACCTCGCCACGACACCTGGACGCCGGGCCTTCGCTGCGCGGGTCCTTGTTGCGGCGGCCAAGGATGCCAGTCTCGGGCGTCCCGCCCGGGCGTTGCTCTACGACACCGCCGCACGCAAGTCCGAGGAGGGACAGCGGTTGGTCGTCCAGGTGTGCCGCGAGTTGTTCGACAGCCAGCGCGACGCGGCGATGACCCGTCTCAGGAGGGTCGCCGACAATGGTGGTCCGGCGGTCTGGGGCGATGTTCTGGAGGCCTTCTCGGCCGCTCTCGGTGCGCCGGAGCAGCTGCCGTGGTTCGTTGACACGCTCCGGGCTGTACACCGGCGTGCGGGTGCGACCCCGGCGGTGCGGCTGGGGGTGCTGGCCCTGCTGAAGGCGGACGTGTATGTGCTTGCCGTCGTCGCGGAGCCAGATGCTGCCGAGGTGATCAGGGCGGCGGTCGACAGCATGCTGAATTCCCCGGAGGACTACCCCGGGCTCTTTCCCACGCTCGCGACGTGGCTGGAGCGGGTCCCGTCGGGGAAGCCGTATGAACAGGCACTCGCGACGATCTGGGCGGTCGTAGTGAAGCACGGCCGGCTCGCGGACTTCACGCTCCTGGCCACCGTCCTCGGTGGGATCGTGCGTGAGGACGGCCAGGTGCCGGAACAGGACATCATGAGCTTGATGAAGGCCGACCCTGACCTGACGTCGGTGGTGGAGCTGAAGAGGGCGAGCGAGTGAAGCGTCTCTTTGGGCGCCGTCGAAGGCCCGAGAGCTTTACCTGTGTGGTGGAAAGGCGCTTGCTGGGCAGCCTGACGCCAGACCTCCGCTTCACAGCCACATTCTCGGCCGAGTGGTGGTCCGGTCAGGACGAGCACCGGAACGTCGAGTCGGTGGTGGCCCGCGATCTGTTGGAGCGCGCCGTCAAGCTTTCCGAGCGGTGGTCCGTTGACGAGGTACGACCCGCGCAGGACCAGCTCAACGCAGAGCTCGGGCGGGAGTACGACAGCGCTCACGGCTACTATCGGGGACTCGTCGCCACCGTCCAGCTCTTCGTAGACGACGACACCGCCGAGGTGGCTCGCCAATGGCGTCGTGACCGGGCCCGCGTTCAGCGGATGAGGTACCTGAAGAGCATCCTCTACTCCGATCCGGAACTCCTGCTGCTCGACCATCTCGAACGGTACCCGGAGGACCTTGGGACCGTGGACGTCAAGCCGTTCCAGCAACTGGCCAGGACCGTACGAACCGGCAACGCGTCGTGGTACCCGCTGCTCGACGCCCTGGCCAGGCTGAGTTCGGCCTCGAATCCGGTCTGCGGAGACGTTACGGCCATGAAAGCCATCCTGAAGGCGGTCAAGGAGGCCGCTCCGGAGCTGATCGAACTGCACGGGTTGCGTGACGAGACCGCGTGAGCTCGCCCGGTGGGCTGGCCCATTCCCTCCGCACTGCTGAGCGGATTCGAGGAATTCATGTCAACCAACCTATGGCGCTGGATACTTGCGCCACGTACGAGCTGGAAGGCGCTTAGGCTCAGCCGAGCGAGCGACGGGCGACTCGACTTCGACGTCGCGTGGCGCAGAGCCCGCGTACACAGGCGCCCTGACGAGATCGGCTACCTGCGCCACGGCCACGGGGTCAGTGAGGCCGGAGATCGTGATGAGCGCGATGAACGGTCGTCGGGCCGCGCTCGCTGAGGCCGGTCAGCGTGGGCCCGGTTCCCCTCGGACCAGCCACGAGGGTTCGAGGGGAACCAGGTGCCCCGTGAGCGTCCGGACGTCGGCGGGGACCGCTGCGCGGGGGAGCAGGGCGGGGAGGTGGCGGGTGGTGTAGGCGCGGTGGGCGGCGGGGGTGGTCCAGAGGGTGGTGACGAGGTAGCGGTCGGAGGCGAGGCGGGTGACGGTGCCGCCGAGCATGCCGTCCGCCGCGGCCATGCCCGGGGCCCAGAGCCGGCGTTGGACGTCGAGGAAGTGCTCGGCGCGGCCGGGGTGGAGCCGGCAGTCGGCGGCCCGCAGGACGGTGGCGCGGGTGAGGGCGTCGGGCAGGGAGGGGGCCGCGCCCGGCATGGTGAGGACGACCGGCCCGGCGGCGACCTCGATCGTGCTGTAGTCGGAGCGCTGGTCGGCCTGGGCGGCGGCCCCGTCGTGGCGCTCGCGCATGAAGCGGGCGTACGCGGGCCCGTCGGTCCACAGGCCGAGCAGGAGGGCCCGGTCGGCGTCGGGCGCCCAGCCGCCGGCCTGGCCGACCAGGCCCGGCTGGTCGGAGATCGCCGACCAGCGGCGCTGGCCGGCGGCGAACGCCTCGCGTGCTCCGGGCGTCACCCGGCAGTCGATCCACTTGCCCCACATGCGGGCCATCATGCTGCGGTGAGGCGGGGGAGCGTCAATCGGGCGCCGGCCCCGGGGCGGTCGGACCAGGGACGTAGGGCCCGCGCCGGGGCGGTTGCCGGATGTGGCGGTGGCCGGATGTTGCAGAGTCCCGTCATTGCCGCCATCGGTGCCGCCGGGTGAGGGTAGGGGGCATGAACGACGCACCCCGCCTGTCGCATCTGGTCGTGATCCCGGTGTTCCCCGGAGTGAACGCGCTGGACGTGGCCGGGCCCGCCGAGGTCCTCGCGCTGGCCGGTCGGCTGCTGCCGCCCGGGCGGCCGGGCTACGAGGTGCGGGTGTGCGCGGAGCGGCGCGGGCCGGTGGCGACCTTCTCGGGGGTGCCACTGTACGTGACCGACACCCTGGCCGAGCAGCGGGTGCGGCCGGACACGGTACTGGTGCCGGGGCGGGTGGACCTGGGGCCGGACGGACCGGTGCCGCAGGTGGATCCGGCGGTGGTCGCCTGGCTGCGGGAGGCCGGGCCGCGGGCCGGGCGGATCGCCTCGGTCTGTGCGGGCGCGCACGTGACGGCGGCGGCCGGACTGCTGGACGGGCATCGCGCGACCACCCACTGGGCGACCGCCGAGAGGCTGGCCGCCGACCATCCGGCCGTCGAGGTGGACGCCGACCCGGTGTTCATCCGCTCCGGGCGGATCTGGACCAGCGCGGGTCTGACCACCGCCATGGACCTCACGCTCGCCCTGGTCGCCGAGGACCACGGCGACGACCTGGCGCTGCAGATCGCGCGGATCATGGTCATGTACCTCCAACGACCGGGCGGCCAGAGCCAGTTCAGCGTTCCCCTGGCGCACCGTACGGGCGGCCGGGCGGACCTGGGCGCTCTGCGTCGCTGGATCGCCGAACACCTGGACACCGAGCTGTCGGTGCCCGTGCTCGCCGGGCGGCTCGCCATGAGCGAACGGCACTTCGCCCGGGTCTTCCGCGCGGAGACCGGCACCACTCCCGGGGCCTACGTGGAGGAGCTGCGCCTGGAGGCCGCCCGCCGGCTGCTGGAGCGCAGCGACCATCCGCTGCCGGGCGTCGCCCGGGCCTGCGGCTTCGGTTCCGTGGAGACCTTGCACCGGGTGTTCAGGGACCGGCTGTCCACCACTCCGGGGGACTACCGGTGCCGGTTCCGGATTCCGGCCGAGAACACCGACTGACCATCAATTCACCATGAGAGAAGGAACACTGTGAGAATCAAGGCCACGCACATCGGAACGGCGACGGTCCTGCTGGAGGTCGGCGGCCTGCGGCTGCTCACCGATCCGGTCTTCGACCCGGCCCCCGCCGAGTACCGGCACGACCCGGTGGTCCTGCGCAGCACCCGGGGCCCGGCGACGGGCGTGCACGAGCTGCCGCCGGTGGACGCCGTGTTGCTCAGCCACGACGAGCACCCCGACAATCTGGACGCCACCGGCCGTACCCTGCTCGACGGGCGGCCGGTGCTGACCACGGTCGGCGGGGCGGCCCGGCTCGGCGGCGGCGCGCTCGGGCTGGCGCCGTGGCAGACCCGCGACCTCACCGTGGACGGCCGCACCCTGCGGGTGACCGGCACTCCCGGTGTGCACGGGCCGGTCGGGGAGGTCACCGGGTTCGTGGTCGAGGTGCCGGGCGAGCAGGAGGCGCTGTACGTCTCGGGCGACACCGTCCACATCCCCGAACTGGCCGAGGTGGGGCGGAGGTTCCGGATCGGCACGGCCCTGCTGCACCTCGGGGCCGCCCGGATCGAGGCCTTCGGCGGCGGCGAGCTGATCACCATGGACGCGGCACAGGCCGCCGCGCTCACCACTTCGATCGGAGCCCGCCGGGTCGTGCCCGTCCACTACACCTCGTGGGAGCACTTCACCGAGGGGCGGACGGAGACCACCGCACGGTTCGCGGCGGCGGGCCTGGCCGACCGGCTGCACTGGCTCACCCCGGGCGTCGCCGAGGTGCTCGACTGACGACCGGACCGGGTTCAGAGGGTGGCGACCGGGGGCAGCCGGTCCAGGATGCGCTCCATGCCGCCGGTCCAGTTGGCCTCCAGCGCGGTGACGGCCTGTTCGAGGTCGCCGTTCAGCAGGAACTGGGCGATCCGCTCGTGCTCCTCGGCGGCGCGTTCCAGGATCTCGTGGTCGCCGACCACCACCCGCTCGTAGCGGTGCAGGGTGAGCTTCAGCGAGTCGATCATCTCGCGCAGCCGGGCGTTGGTGCAGCCGGAGAGCAGCAGGGCGTGCCAGGCGTCGTCGTAGCGCTCTATCGTGCCGTGCGGGGCCTGCGGGGCGGAGAAGGCGCGGGCCTCGGCGAGCAGCCGGGGGGCGATCTCGGCCAGGTGCGCCGGGTCGGAGGTGCGCAGGGCCAGCGACTCCAGGGCGATCACGATCGCGGTGAGGTCGAGGAACTCCTGTTTGCCGGTGGGGGCGAAGCGGAAGCCCTTGCCGCGCTCGCTGGTGATGATGCCCTCGCGTTCCAGGCTGATCAGGGCCTCGCGCAGGGGGGTTCGGCTGACGCCCAGTTCCTCGGCGAGCTGGACCTCGTTGATCGACTCGCCGGGGGTGAACCGGCCGCGGCCGAGCTGCTCCAGGAGTTCGTCCTTCACCTGCTCGCGCAGCGGACGCCGCTCGATCGCCATCGGGCTTCCCTTCTTCCTCGGTCCGTAGCGTACCGGCCGGGCGACCGGCGCTGACGGCCGGTCGCCCGCAGTCGTCGACAGGGCGGTGTTTCGGGTCAGGCGGTGCCGGCGCCGTCCACGGCGATGACGGCGCCGCTGACGAAGGCGGCGGCGTCGCTGGCCAGGAAGGCGACGGTCTGGGCGATGTCCCGGGGTTGGCCGATCCGGCCGAGCGGGCGGTCGGCGGCGTCGGTGTAGAAGGCGTCCGGGCTCTCGCCGAGTTGGCGGGCCTCCTCGGCGAGCATGCCGGTGTCGGTGTCGCCGGGGCAGACGCAGTTGACCCGGATGTTGTCGGGGCCGTGGTCGATGGCCATCGCCCGGGTCATGTTGACCACGGCGCCCTTGGAGGCGCAGTAGGAGATGGCCCGGCCGCCGCCCCTGATGCCCCAGCCGGAGCCGGTGTTGACGATGCTGCCGCCGCCGTTCGCGGCCATCAGTGGCACCACCAGCCCGCTGAGCAGCATGATCGAGCGGACGTTGACGGCCATCACCAGGTCCCAGTCCTCGTCGCTGATCTCGGTGACGGTGGAGCGGCGGATGATGCCCGCGTTGTTGAACAGCACGTCCACGCCGCCGTGTCGTTCGACGGCGGTGCGCACGGCGCGCTCGCAGTCGGTGCGCCGGGAGACGTCGCAGCGGACGAAGGTGCCGCCGATCTCCTTGGCGGCCTGTTCGCCGCGTTCGGCGTCGAGGTCGACGAGGACGACGGCGGCGCCGAGTTCGGCGAGCAGGGCGGCGGTGGCCCGGCCGATGCCGGAGGCGGCGCCGGTGACGATCGCGCGCTTGCCGTGCAGGTCGATCATGGGGGAGCTCCTCTGCAAGGGGTGGGAGGGTCAGGCCGACAGCCGGTAGACGGCGCCGGAGCGGCGGCCGGTGATCACCCGGACGTGTCCGGAGAGGGCGTCGTCCAGTTCGGGGTCGCCGGTGTCCAGCAGCAGCGGGCGGCCGGCCAGGGCGGCGAGTTTCGCCTCGGTGGCGAGTACCAGCAGCCGTTCCCGGCCGGCGGTGCGCAGCAGTTCGGGGGTGAGCTGCTGGTTGCCGCGACCGAGCAGGAAGCCCTGGCCGCCGATCGGGGAGAGGGCGATGTAGGGGGCGGCGGGCAGGGTGCGCAGCTGGTCGGCCCGTGCGTCGTGGATCAGTACCCGGGCGGGGGTGGCGAGGCCGTCGGCGTGGCCGGGGCCGAGCGCGCCGTCGGGGCCGAGCCGCAACAGGTCGACGCCGGTCAGGCTGGTGCCCGGTGCCCCGAGTGCGGTGGCCACCGCGTAGGTGGTGCTGCCGGGTCCGAGGAGCAGCAGCCCGCCGGGGCCGACCCGTTCGGCGACCTCGGCGGCGATGCCGGCCGGCGTCCCCGGGGCGGGGCCGGAGCTGCCGGTCTTGCGCTGCTGCACCCGGGCGGGCAGCACCGGGACGGTCAGCCGGCCGTACAGTCGGGCGGAGAGCCGGCCGGCCCGCAGCGCGCCCTCGTCCCGGTCCACCACCTCGGCGGCCGTCAGTCGTACGCCCCGGCCGGTTGCCCAGGCGGCCGCGACCTCGGCGGCGGCCCGGGGGTGGACGGCGAACACCGCGGAGTGCATCTTGACGCCGGCCGGGATGCCGAGCACCGGCAGGCCGGGCTCGGGCCCGAGTGCGTCGAGCACGTCGCGGGCGGTGCCG
>NZ_JAHSQD010000251.1 GCF_020103755.1 Streptomyces sp. LS1784 | reverse complement strand
GCAGGCCGAGCCCGTGGCCGTCGTCGCGGAGCCCGCTGCCGAGGCCGAGTCCGTCCAGGAGCCCGCCGCCGAGACGCCCGCCGAGACGCCGGCCGAGGGCGTCGCCGAGCAGCCGCAGGCGGAGCAGCCCGCCGCCGGGAACCCGGAGGCCACCGAGGCCTCCGAGGAGCAGCCCGCCGACGCGCAGCCCGTCGCCGAGGAGGCTCAGGAGCAGCAGCCCGAGGAGCCTGCCGAGCCGCGCGGCCCGGCCGCTCCCGGCTACGACGAGGCCGGCCGCGAGGCCGTCCACCAGGTGATCCGTGAGCGCCGAGACGTGCGCAACGGCTTCCGCCCGGACCCGATCCCGCACGAGGTGCTGATCCGCGTCCTGGAGGCCGCCCACACCGCGCCCAGCGTCGGCTACTCGCAGCCCTGGGACTTCGTGGTGATCCGCTCGGCCAAGACCCGCAGGCGGATGCACGCCCTGGCCGAGCGCCAGCGCGAGGCGTACGCGGACTCGCTGCCCAAGGGCCGGGCCAAGCAGTTCAAGGAAATCAAGATCGAGGCCATCCTCGACACCCCGGTCAACATCGTGGTGACCGCCGACCGCACCCGCGGCGGCCGGCACACCCTGGGCCGGCACACCCAGCCGCAGATGGCCCCGTACTCGGCCGCCCTGGCCGTCGAGAACCTCTGGCTGGCCGCCCGCGCCGAGGGCCTGGGCGTCGGCTGGGTGAGCTTCTTCGACGACGAGGAACTGGTCCGCGAGCTCGGCCTGCCCGAGCACCTGGAGGTCGTCGCCTACCTGTGCGTCGGCTTCGTCGACGAGTTCCCGGACGAGCCGGAGCTGGAGCAGCAGGGCTGGGCCAAGAAGCGCCCGCTGTCCTGGGTCGTCCACGAGGAGCAGTACGGCAACCGCGCGCTGCCCGGCGAGGAGCCGCAGAGCCTGCTCGCCGAGACCCTGCGCGGCATCCGCCCGCTGGACGCCAAGGCGCTCGGCGAGGCCTGGGACCGGCAGAAGCGGATGACCAAGCCGGCCGGCTCGCTCGGCATGCTGGAGATCATCTCCGCCCAGCTGTGCGGCCTGTCCCGCAAGTGCCCGCCGCCGATCCCGGAACCCGCCTGCGTGGCGATCTTCGCCGGGGACCACGGCGTGCACGCCCAGGGTGTCAGCCCCTGGCCGCAGGAGGTGACCGCCCAGATGGTCGGCAACTTCCTGGCCGGGGGAGCGGTGATCAACTCCTTCGCCAAGCAGATCGGCACCGAGGTCTGCGTGGTCGACGTCGGCGTCGCCGCCGAACTGCCGGACGCCGTCCAGCAGGGCCGCGCCACCGGCCTGCTGCCGCGCAAGGTCCGCCCCGGCACCGCCGACATGACCCAGGGCCCGGCGATGACCCGGGAGGAGGCCCTCAAGGCCATCGAGGTCGGCATCGAGACCGCCCGCGACCTCGTCGCGGCGGGCAACAAGGCGCTGGTCACCGGCGACATGGGGATCGCCAACACCACCGCCTCGGCCGCCCTGATCTCGGTGTTCACCGGCCTCGACCCGGCCGAGGTCACCGGCCGCGGCACCGGCATCGACGACGAGACCCACGCCCGCAAGATCGAGGTCATCCGCGCCGCGCTGGCCCTGCACCAGCCCGACCCGAGCGACCCGGTCGGCGTTCTCGCCGCCGTCGGCGGCCTGGAGCACGCCGCCCTGGCCGGTTTCCTGCTGGGCGCCGCCTCGCTGCGCACCCCGGTGGTCCTGGACGGCGTCATCGCCGGTTCGGCCGCGCTGGCCGCCAAGGCCATCGCCCCCGAGGTGCTGGCCGCCTGCATCGCCGGCCACCGCTCCGCCGAGCCCGGCCACCAGGCCGCACTGGCGAAGCTCGGTCTGCGCCCGCTGATCGACCTGGACCTGCGGCTCGGCGAGGGCACCGGTGCCCTGCTGGCCCTGCCGCTGGTGCAGAGCGCGGCCCGGGCGATGCACGATGTAGCAACCTTCGACTCCGCCGGGGTCACCGAGAAGGCCTGACGCACCCCGTCACCGCTCCGCGGACCGGCCCGAGGGCGCGCCGGACCGCGGAGCGGTGCCGTACCGTCCCCACACCCTCACCCCCCGATCAGGAGCACCGCCGATGACCGCGCCCACCCCGCACCCGAGCACCGAGGGCCGCACCCCCTACCCGGTCGGCCTGCTGCTGGCCGGCCGCCGCGTCGTCGTGGTCGGCGGCGGCCAGGTCGCCCAGCGGCGGCTGCCCGCCCTGATCGCCTCCGGTGCCGACCTGCACCTGATATCGCCGACCACCACCCCGGCCGTCCAGGCCATGGCCGACGCCGGCGAGCTCACCTGGCACGCCCGCCCGTACCGGGACGGCGACCTGGCCGGCACCTGGTACGCCCTGGTCGCCACCGACGACCCGGTCGTCAACGAGACGGTCAGCGCCGAGGCCGAGCGCGAGCGGGTGTTCTGCTCCCGCAGCGACGACGCCGCGGCGGCCACTGCCTGGACCCCGGCCAGCGGGCGCGACGCGGGCGCCACCGTCGCCGTCCTCACCGGTGACCCGCGCCACTCCGCCGCCCTGCGCGACGCCATCGTGGACGGCCTGCGGGACGGCTCGCTGGCCGCCCGCCAGTACCGTTCGCACGGGGCCGGCGTGGCCCTGGTCGGCGGCGGCCCCGGCGACCCGGACCTGATCACCGTGCGCGGCCGGCGGCTGCTCGCCGACGCCGACGTGGTCGTCACCGACCGCCTCGCCCCGCGCGAACTGCTCGCCGAACTGCCCGAGCACGTGGAGGTGATCGACGCCTCCAAGATCCCGTACGGCCGGTTCATGGCCCAGGAGGCGATCAACCGCACCCTGGTCGAGCACGCCAAGGCCGGCAAGTTCGTGGTCCGGCTCAAGGGCGGCGACCCGTACGTCTTCGGCCGCGGCGGCGAGGAACTGCTGGCCTGCGCGGAGGCCGGGCTGCCGGTCACCGTGGTGCCCGGGATCTCCAGCTCGATCAGCGTCCCCGCCGCGGCCGGCGTCCCGGTCACCCACCGCGGCATGACGCACGAGTTCACCGTGATCTCCGGCCACGTCGGCCCGGACGACGAGCGCTCGCTCACCAACTGGGAGGCCGCCGCGAAGATGAGCGGCACCCTGGTGCTGCTGATGGCCGTGGACAAGATCGGTGCGATCGCCGCCCGGCTGGTCGAGTACGGCCGGTCGGCGGACACCCCGGTCGCGATCGTCCAGGAGGGCACCACCGCCGCCCAGCGCCGGGTGGACGCCACCCTCGGCACCGTCGCCGCGGTGGTCGAGGCCGAGGGTGTCAAGCCCCCGGCGGTCATCGTCGTCGGCGACGTCGTCAACGTGCTGGCCGCGGCCTTCCGGAAGTAGGCACACGTGGAGTGGGAAGTCGGCTGGTCCGACTTCCCACTCCACGGCTACTCCAGCGGCTGCTCCGTCCAGATGACCTTCCCGGTCGCGGTGTAGCGCGTCCCCCAGCGGTCCGCGAACTGCGCGACCAGGAACAGCCCGCGCCCGCCCTCGTCCTCGGTCGCCGCGTACCGCAGGTGCGGCGACGTGCTGCTGCCGTCCGACACCTCGCAGATCAACGAACGGTCCCGCAACAGCCGCACCCGGATGGGCCCGGAACCGTACCGGATCGCGTTGGTCACCAGCTCGCTCAGGATCAGCTCGGTCACGAACGCGGCCTCCGCCAGCCCCCAGGCCGTCAGACGCTCCGCCACCGCCGCCCGGACCTCGCCCACCGCGGCCGGGTCGGAGGGCACCTCCCACTGCGCCACCCGGTCCGGCGCCAGCACCCTGGTCTGCGCCACCAGCAGCGCGATGTCGTCCTCCGGGTGCTCCGGCAGCATCGCCCCGAGCACGTCCACACAGGTCTGCTCGGGCGTCCGCGGCGGCCCGGACAGCGCCGCCCGCAGCAGTTCCAGCCCCTCGTCGATGTCCCGCTCGCGGCCCTCCACCAGCCCGTCCGTGTACAGCACCAGCCGGCTGCCCTCGGCCAGCTCCAGCTCGGCGGTCTCGAACGGCAGCACCGCCAGCCCCAGCGGCGGCCCGGTCGGCAGCTCCGGGAACACCACCCGGCCCTGCGGGTCCACCACGGCCGGCGGCGGGTGCCCGGCGGTGGCCAGCGTGCAGCGCCGCGACACCGGGTCGTAGATCGCGTACAGGCAGGTCGCCCCGGCCAGCTCCGCGTGCTCACCGCCCGCCGCCTCGTCCTGGTCGATCCGGTTCACCAGCTCGTCCAGGTGTCCCAGCAGTTCGTCCGGCGGCAGGTCCAGGGTCGAGAAGTTGTGGATCGCCGTGCGCAGCCGGCCCATCGTCGCCGCCGCGTGCAGCCCGTGCCCCACCACGTCCCCGACCACCAGCGCCACTCGCGCGCCCGGCAGCGGGATCACGTCGAACCAGTCCCCGCCCACCCCGGCGTGGGCCGGCAGGTAGCGGTGCGCCACGTCCAGCGCGGTCTGCTCGGGCAGTCTGCGCGGCAGCAGGCTGTGCTGGAGCGTCACCGCCATGGTGTGCTCCCGGGTGTAGCGGCGGGCGTTGTCGATGCACACCGCCGCGTGCGCCACCAGCTCCTCGGCCAGCGCCAGGTCCTCCGACTCGAACGGTTCAGCCCGCTGCGCCCGCCAGAACCGGGCCACCCCCAGCAGCGCCCCGCGGGCCCGCAGCGGCACCCGCACCAGCGAGTGCACCCCGTACGCCAGCACCTGGGCCGACTGCTCCGGGTCCTGCTCCCGCCACCGGGTGGCCTGCGGCAGGTGCGGCTCGATACCCGGCTCCCCGCTGTGCAGCGCCCTGGCCAGCGGCGTCGCGGGCACCACGTCCAGTACCGTGCCGACCGGGTAGAACGGCGCGTCGTCCCGTACGCCGGCCACCGCGGCACGGCGCATCCGCCCCAGCGAGGAGCCCGGCGGCGGTTCCTCGCCGGTCAGCACCTGGTCCGCCAGGTCCACCGTGACGAAGTCCGCGAACCGCGGCACCGCGACCTGCGCCAGCTCCTCCGCCGTCCGCGTCACGTCCAGCGTGCTGCCCACCGTCACCCCGGCGTCGTACAGCAGCCGCAGCCGCCGCTGCGCGCGCTCGGCCCGGCCGGACAGCGCCGCCAGTTCGGTGGAGTCGCGCAGCGTGGCGACGCAGCCGGGCGGGCCGCCCGCCTGGCCGATCAGCCGCACGTTCACCGCCAGCAGCCGCTCCCCGGACAGCACCACCTCGTCGGTCACCGGGCGGCCGGCGGCCAGCAGTTCCAGCGGTGCCTGCTCCAGGCCCAGTTCGGCCACCGGGCGGCCCTCGGCGTCCGGCGGCAGGTCCAGCAGCCGACGCGCCTCGTCGTTGCAGAGCAGCAGCCGCCCGTCCCCGCCGACGATCATCACCCCCTCGCGCACCGCGTGCAGCACCGCCGCGTGGTGCTCGTACATCCTGGTCATCTCGACCGGGCCCAGCCCGTGCGTCTGGCGCCGCAGCCGCCGACTGATCAGCGCCGTCCCGAGCGTGGCCAGCCCCACCGCGGCCGCCGCCGCGGCCAGCACCACCGGCAGCTGGCGCTCGCTCGTGCTGCTGACGTTCCTCAGGGTGATCCCCGCCGAGACCGCCCCGACCACCGAGCCGTCCGGTGCGTGCACCGGGACCACCGCCCGCACCTGCGAGCCGAGCGTGCTCGTGAGCTGCTCCGTCACCACGTGGCCTTGCAGCGCCGGCTCGTAGGCGCCGACGAACTTCTGGCCGATCCGCGCAGGGTTCGGGTGGGTGTAGCGGATGCCCTGGTCGTTCAGTACGACGATGAAGTCCACACCAGAGCTGACCCGTGCGGCCTCCGCGCTGGGCTGCAGGACGGCCGTCGGGTCGGGGGAACGCAGCCCGGCGACGATGCCCGGGGAGTTGGCGAAGGCCTGCGCCACCGCCACCGAACGGCTGCGCGCCCTCTGCTCGGCGTCGCTGTGGGACTGCACCACCAGTGTCACCGCTGCCGCCACCACCACCAGCAGCACGACGAGGATCTGCAGCGCGAACACCTGCCCCGCCACCGACCGGTGCCACACCGGCCACCGCCGCTTCGCGCGCGGCAGATGCGGCCGACCGTGTGGGCGCCCACCGGAGGAGCCGGCGGAGCCAGTGGCGCCAGAGGCCGACGCAGCCCAGGATCGGCCCGGATTTCGGGCCATATGGCCATGTTTGCACTACGGCCAGCCGAGGACCACCTCGCTCTCTCGGCCGTTTGGCCTTCCCCGCCCGGGCTTGGCAAGATCGCAGGGTGTCCGAACCCCGCACCATCACCGACCCGGCCGACCCCCGACTCGCCGACTACACCGGCCTCACCGACGTCGAGCTGCGCCGCCGCCGCGAACCCGCCGAGGGCCTCTTCATCGCCGAGGGGGAGAAGGTCATCCGCCGCGCCCTCGCCGCCGGCTACCGGATGCGGTCGATGCTGCTCACCCCCAAGTGGCTGGAGGTCATGGGCGACGTCATCGCCGAGGCCGATGCCCCCGTCCACGTGGTCGAGCCCGCGCTCGCCGAAGCCGTCACCGGCTACCACGTGCACCGCGGCGCCCTCGCCTCGATGGAGCGCAAGCCCCTTCCGGACGCCGCGCACGTGCTCGCCGGGGCCCGGCGAGTCGCGGTGCTGGAGGGCCTGGTCGACCACACCAACCTCGGCGCGGTATCGCCTTTGGGTCTACCAGAACATGCAGTTCGGCGCGTCGCCGTGTTCGAGGACATCGTCGATCACGCCAACATGGGGGCGGCCTTCAGGAATGCAGCTGCCCTGGGCGTTGACGTGATCCTCCTCACCCCGCGCTGTGCCGATCCCCTCTACCGCCGGTCCGTGAAGGTGTCGATGGGCGCCGTCTTCCAGGTGCCGTGGACTCGCCTGGAGGCCTGGCCGAAGGACATCGAGATCCTGCGTTCCGCAGGCTTCACGGTCGCGGCACTGTGCCTGAGTGACAAGGCGATCACCCTCGATGAACTCGCTTCGCGGGACGACGAGAAGCTCGCCCTGGTTTTCGGCACGGAGGGCGACGGCCTCGCCGCCACGACACTCGCTTCGGTCGACGAGCATGTCCGCATCCCTATGGATGCCGGTGTCGACTCGCTCAACGTCGCAGCAGCCTCGGCGGTGGCCTTCTACGCGACCCGCCCGCGAGGTGAGCTGGTCCGGTAGATCGCTCAGGGCAACTCATGGGTTCCCCACGCTCCTCCAACCCGGCGGATCACCGGTGATGTACCCCGAAGCGGTATCGGCGAGGGTCGGGACGGCGAGCGAACTTGCCCACAGCGACGCGGAGTCGAGCCCACGAGGCGTGGGCTCTTGCAGGGCTGTGGAGTCTTTGGTCTGCAAGGCTTGAGCAGTGGCGGACATCCCGCTGCCATCCGAAAGGACGGTGAAAGCGATGCGGGTCTTCATCACAGGCGGCTCCGGTTACATCGGCCGCTCCACCGTCGTGGCGCTGATCCGGCACGGTATGAAGGTGACGGCGCTGGCGCGCAGCGAGAACTCTGCGCGCATCGTGTCGGACCTGGGCGCCACCCCTGTCGCGGGGGCGCTCACCGACACCGACGTCCTTCGGGAGGCGGCCCGCCAGGCCGACGGGGTCATCCATCTCGGGGTGGACTACACCGAGGGCACGGCAGAGATCGACCGGGCCGCGGCGCACGCACTGCAGGAGGGTGCGGGAAGCCGTCCTTACGTGCATACCGGCGGGGTGTGGGTGTACGGCAACACCGACGGGGCCGTCGACGAGGACGCCCCGCTGAACCCGCCGCGCATCACCGCCTGGCGTCTGGAGAACGAAAGGCGTGTGCTCGCCCGGGTGGCCACCGGAGAGCATCCGGTGGTGGTGATGCCGGGGCTGGTCTACGGGCGTTCCGGCGGGCTGGTGCAGTTGTTCTTCGTCGAGCCGGGGCGCACCGCCGGTGCCGTGCCCTGCGTCGGGGACGGCTCCAATCACTGGGCGCTGGTTCACGTCGACGACATCGCCGAGTTGTTCGTCCTGGCCATGAACGCCCCGGCTGGTTCCGCCTACGCCGGGGTCAGCGGACAGAACCTCTTGCTGGCGGACATCACCCGGGCCCTCAGCCACGCCGCGGGATGCCCGGGCAGGATCGACTCGTTGTCCCTTGACGAGGCCGTGCGGCGGATGGGCCCGATCGCCGAGGCGTTCGCCCTCGACCAGCAGCTCACCGGCGCCCGGGCCCGCCACGAGCTCGGCTGGACGCCCACCCACCTCAACGCCTTGGCCGAACTCGCCCAGAGCTGAACCACACCCGGCCCGGCCGCCCGGTAGGTGCGGTGCCCGGACAACACTCTCACCCCTACCGCGCCGAGTGTTGCCCCTGGGGCGGCGTGCCGGATCTTGGCAAGACCCTGCTCAAGCGGCGCCTCCTCCATGTCCGCGGTCTGGCTGCCTTCTCGGCCGTCGTCGTCCGCCTCCCGTCTCCGAAGGCCGACAGCCGTCCAATATGGGAGGAGAGGTACCCGGCGGGCACCGGGCAACGGCCGGTCACGAGGGAGAGGGGCTGCTTGCCCCAGCAGGAAGGCGGTGCCGGATGCGTGGCCTGGAAGTCACCGTGGTGGTCCTCGCGGCCGTGCTGACCATGACGTGGCTGGCTCGCCGCCTGCAGTGGAACGAGCAGGTCCTGCTGGTGGCGGGCGGCTGCCTGATCGGCCTGACCCCCGACTTCCACCGGCTGGCCCTGCCTCCCGAGGTGGTCCTGCTGCTGTTCCTGCCCCCACTGCTCTACTGGGAGTCGCTGACCACCTCGCTCCGTGAGATCCGGACGAACCTGCGCGCCATCGTGCTGCTCGCGACCGGCCTGGTGCTGGCCACCGCTGCCGCCGTGGCCGCGGTGGGGCACGCGCTGGGCCTCTCCTGGCCGCTCGCCTGGGTCCTGGGTGCTGTCGTCGCCCCCACCGACGCCATCGCCGTGGCGACGGTCGCCCGGAAGCTGCCCCGCAGGGTCCGGACCATCCTCCGGGCGGAGAGCCTGATCAACGACGGCACCGCGCTCGCCCTGTACGCGGTGGTGGTCGGCGTCGCCGTTCAGCAACTGGCCGTCAGCTGGTCGGGTACCGCCGTGCGATTCCTGCTCGCCTACGTGGGCGGTGTCGCGATCGGCTCCGCATGTGCCGCCGCCGTCGTGGCCCTGCGCAGGCGGTTGCGGGACCGCACGGTGGAGAACGCCCTGGGCGTGCTCACCCCGTTCGCCACCTATCTGCCCGCGCAGGCCGTGGGCGTCTCCGGCGTCCTGGCAGTGGTCACCTGTGGTCTCATCCTCAGCCAGGCGGGCCCCAAGGTGATCAGCGCGGGCGCGCGAGTGCAGATCACCTGCTTCTGGGAGGTGAGCACCTCCATCCTCAACAGCGCTCTCTTCGTCCTGGTCGGCATTCAGACACCCGCCATCGTCAGCGCGATCGGCTCCGTCTCCCCGGGACACGCGGCCATCACCGCCTTGCTGGTCAGCGGCGTGGTGATCGCCACCCGCGTGCTGTGGCAGTACTCGGTGCCCTACGTCATCCGCGCCGTCGACCGCCGCCCCGTCCAGCGCACACTGCGGACCGGTGCCCGGCAGAGGTTCCCACTCGCCTGGAGCGGGGTGCGCGGGGCCGTGTCGCTGGCGGCCGTCCTCGCCGTCCCGGCCACCACCACCGCGGGCCGGCCGCTCGCGGGACACGGTCTGCTGGTCTTCACCGCCGTCACCGTCATCCTGGTCACACTGGTCCTCCAGGGGACGACCATGCCTGCGGTGATCCGCTGGTCCGGACTGCACGGAGATCCCGACGAGACCACCGAGGAACGCCGCGCCCACCGCCACATCGCCGCCGCCGCAGTGGAAGCCCTCCCCGAGCACGCCGAGCGCCTGAAAACGCCGCCGAAGACCGCCGAGGCCATCCTGAGCGAACTGCGCCAGTACGCCGCCGAGGACGCGGAACCACTGGACGATTCCGGCGCGCGTGCCGGGCTCGAACTGCGCCGCGCCCTGATCGGCGTCAAACGCAGCGCCCTGATCCGCCTGCGGGACCAGCGCAGCATCGACGACATCGTCCTGCGCCGACTGCAGCTGCTCCTGGACATCGAGGAGATCAGGGTCGAGCTGGCCCTGAGTGACTTCACCGATCCGCCGCCGTAACCACCGGCCGGCGAAAGCGGGGGCCCGTACGGGCGGCCGCCCCGGATCGGCGCCCAGAGCGAGCAGCAGGCCGCCGGCGGCATCTTCGCCCCGCTACGCGTGCTCGCCCACAAGACCTGGGGCCTCACCCGCCTGGTACCGACCTGTACCGCGTACCAACAGGTCATCGCCACCCTCGGCCATGTCCCCGGCTGGCCCGTGGACGTGGCCACAGGCGACCGGCTTGCACACGCCATAGCGGCGGCCCAGCAGCTGCCCGGATCATTCGGGCCCGTGCGCCGCTGGGGGAGCAGGCGGAGAGGCCGGGTAGTCGGCGGTGAGGATGCCGGAGACGCTCTGCGCGGCACCGGTGAGGAACCCGGCAAGGTCGGCGCGGGACCGGGTGGCGTGCGTGGTGGTCATCAAGGTCGCCGGCGCCATCTTCCGCAGCGCCGCCGCCCTCGGCATGGACGCCGTCCTGCTGTCGCCCGACTGCGCCGACCCGCTCTACCGGCGCGCCGTCAAGGTCTCCATGAGCGCCGTCTTCGCCGTCCCGTACGCCCGCCTGGACCCCTGGCCCGCCGCGCTCGACACCGTCCGCGAGGCCGGCTTCACCCTGCTCGCCCTCACCCCCGCCGACGACGCCGTCGACCTCCACAGCCTCGCCCCGCACGGCCTCCCCAAGGCGGCCCTCATGCTCGGCGCCGAGGGCGACGGCCTCACTCCCCGCGCCATCGCCGCCGCTCACCACCCCGTCCGCATCCCCATGGCCCACGGCATCGACTCCCTCAACGTCGGCGCCGCCGCAGCCGTGGCCTTCTACGCCGTCACCATCCCCACCCCATAACCTCGCCCCGGTGGTGGGTGCGGTCCTCGTGCCGGGACTCGGCCCGCTCGACCTCTCACGCCGCTTCGGTGTCGACGAGGTGTTGTGCCGCAGCGACCGCGCTACCGCCCGGCCGCTGCCGACAGCGCTGCGCCGCAGGTCGGCCCGCCCGGCTTCCCGCGGTCAGCCTGCGGGGGCGGTCGGTGGGGCTGGGGCGGCGGCGGGGGGCTGGGTGGTGGCCCCGGGCCAGGATTCGTCGAGGGTGCCGTCGGGACGGACGGCGTAGCGGGTGGAGGTGACGGCGCCGGTGGCGGCCGCGCGTTCCTCGCGGACGACCGTGCTGCCGTCGAGTCGCCAGGTGGCCGCCGCCTGCGGGTCCGCCACCGAGGTGCGGGAGGCGGTGGCGACCGGGGCGTCCCCGGCGAAGGTGTAGAGCTGGACGAGGTCGACCGGCGCCGAGCCCTCCGCCCGCCGCAGGACGACCACCGCGGCCGGCTGGTCCTTGTACCGGGCCGGCAGCACCGCGCTCAGCGCGACCTGCGGCCCGGCCCCGACCGAGTGCCCGTTCTGCAGTGCGATGGCAGGCCCGCCGGCCCCGTCGGAGTAGCTGCGGTTGGGCCAGTCCACCGCCGGCACCGGCGCCTGCGGCGGCGTCAGCCCGCCGTCCGCGGCCCCGCGCGCC
>NZ_JAHSQD010000250.1 GCF_020103755.1 Streptomyces sp. LS1784 | reverse complement strand
GACCGGACGCGCTGGGCGACGCGCTGCGGCCGGCCGGCGCGGCCGGAACGGGCGCGGCCCGGCGGGCGTTCGCGGGACTGGTGTCGGTCGACTCCTGGGAGGTCGGGGCGGGCGCGCTGCTGTTCGCCGGCAACGGACGGCAGGCCATCGCCGGGGCCCTGTCGGCACTGGTGCCGACAGGGCAGCGGCTGGGCGTGGAGGAGCTGACCTATCCGGTGGTCAAGGCGGTGGCGGAGCGGCTGGGCATCGTGCCGGTACCGCTGGCCATGGACGAGCACGGACTGCTGCCGGATGCCGTGGCGGCCGCCCACCGGGCCGCACCGCTGCGCGCGGTGTACGTCCAGCCGCGCCTGCAGAACCCGCTCGGTACGAGCCTGCCGGGGGATCGGGCCGCGGAGCTCGTGGCGGTACTGCGGCGACTCGACCTGCCGGTGGTCGAGGACGCCATCTGGTCCTTCCTGCGGCCCGATTCGGCGCCGCTGGCCGCGCTCGCGCCGGAGCGCACGGCACTCGTGGACAGCCTCTCCAAGCGGCTCGCCCCGGGGCTGACCACCGGGTTCGCGGTCGTCCCGGCGGCGCTGCACGAGCGGGTGGCGGGCGCGTTGCGCTCGGGCGGGTGGACGCCCAGCGGCTTCGCGCTGGAGGCGGCGGTGCGCTGGATCGGGGACGGCACGCTGGCCGCGGTGGAGGCGGCGAAGCGGGCCGATGCGACGGCCCGGCAGCTGCTGGCGCGCGAGGTGCTGGCGGGACAACGGCTGCGGTCCGACCCGTGCTCGTACTACCTGTGGTGGGAGCTGCCGGCGGGCCGGCGGGCGGAGGCCTTCGTCGCGGAGGCGGAGCGCGCCGGGATCTCGGTCACGCCCGCGGCGGCCTTCGCCGTCGATCCCCGGCGCTCGCCCTCCGCCGTCCGGGTCGGGCTCGCTTCGCCGCCGCTGCCGGTGCTGGCGCGGGCGCTGGGGACGCTGGCGGGGATCGCGCAGGGGGGTGGGTGACGACGGACCGCGAACAGATGACAGCTGACAGATTTCGAAATCTGTCAGCTGTCATCTGTCGCCCGTTCGCCGTCGTCCCTCGACCGTCCGCTGTCAACCGTCAGCCGCCGGCCGCCGGCCGTCAGTCACCCGCCCCGCTCCGGCTCCCCCGGACCGCCGTGTCCGCCGCACCCCCGGCGCCGACGGCGCGCAGGCGGCTCGCGGCGGTGGCGGCGAGCTGGGGGGCGATCCGGGCCACGTCCCGGGAGCCGACCACCGCGATCAGGCTCGGCAGCAGCCAGCGGACCGGCTGCATCCCGCGCAGCCAGGCCTGCGCGTAGACGTGGGCGGACCGGCGGGCGATCCCCGCGACGATCCGGTTCACCGCGGGCTCCAGCGGATACGTCTTGTTCGCCGGCCACGGCAGCCTGGAACGCATCTGCTTCAGCACGGCGTCCTGGTCGGCCCCGCGCACCATGTCCGTGTCGGTCCAACTCAGGTACCCGACACCGACCTTGATCCCCTGGTAGGCGACCTCGGCGCGGATCGAGTGAGCGAAGGCCTCCACCCCGGACTTGCTGGCGCAGTACGCGCTCATCAGCGGCGCGGGGGTCAGCGCGGCGAGCGAGGCGATCTGGAGCAGGTACCCGCGGCTCTCGGCGAGCGCCGGCAGGAAGGCCCGCGCGGTGGCCACACTGCCGAGCAGGTTGACCTCGATGACCCGGCTGAACGCCTTGTGGTCGCTGTCGGTCAGCGGCCCGCCGATGGCGATCCCGGCATTGGCGACGACGGTGTCGATCCGCCCGTAGTGCTCCTTGATCCGCCGGGCGGTGTCCTCAAGCGCGTCGAGGTCGGTGACGTCCACCTCCCAGCTGGTCGCGGACGGGCCGCACTGCGCGGCGACGGCCTTCAGCTCCTCCGGCTCCAGCCCCAGCAGGGCCACCTCGGCCCCGCACCGGGCGAGCTTGCGGGCCAGCGACGCGCCGACGCCGCGCGCGGCCCCGGTGACGACGACGACCTGCGCGGACAACGGCGGGATGGCGTTCATGCGACGGCGGTCCTCTCGTCGACGGAAGCGGGAACGGCGCCGGCGGGCGCGGGAGAGACCGCGGGCGCGGCCGTCAGGTACGCGGAGGCCATCCGGTGGATCTCGGCGGCGACCTCCGCCGGACGCTCCAGCGGAGACATGTGGCCGACCCCGGGCAGCAGCAACAACCCCTGTGAGTCCTGGAGTTCGGCGACGATCCGGTGGGCGTGCACCGGCGGCGTCAGCCGGTCGTCGGTGCCGACCACCACCGCCGTGGGCGCGGCAAGCCGGGCGAGCCCGGCATGGACGTCCAGCCGGTCCAGCACCACGGCCCAGTTGGCGCGGACCGCGGTCGGGCAGGCGTGCACGATCCGGGCCGTCGCCTCGACCTGTCCGGCGGGCGAACCCGGCCCCATGGTCGCGTACTTGAGCGCCATCCGGCTGAACGGGGAGACCGGTCCGAGCGGCATCCGGGAGCGCAGCAGCTGCCGGTGCAGGAAGCGCCGCAGGCCCCGGGACCGCACGGCCGGCGGCAGGACGGCGAGTTCGGCCACCAGGTCGCCGGGCCCGGTGGAGATCAGGACGGCCGCGGCGGTGCGCTCGGCGACCTCGGGCCGGCCACCGGCGGCCATGATGGTCATCCCGCCCATGCTGTGCCCGGCCAGCACGGCCCGCTCGCCCGCAGGAACGGTGCGCGCGAGCACGGCGGACAGGTCCTCGGCCAGCGCCCGGGTCGAGTAGCGGGCCCGGCTCGGCGGGACCTCGCTGTGCCCGTGGCCGCGCTGGTCGTAGGCCACCACCCGGTAGCGGTCGGCGAGCCGGCGGATCACCGGGGCCCAGAAGACGGTCGAGCAGGTCCAGCCGTGCGCCAGCACCACGGTGGGCGCACCGGGCTGGCCGTGCACCTCGACGTGCAGCCGGATGCCGTCCGCCGACCGTACACCCGACTCCTCGACCGGAACGAGAGGTTCGTACTCCTCGGGCAGGTGAACGCCATTCACGCGGAGACCTCCTGGACGGTGCGGGCGGCAGCCGGTGCGGCGCGCATGATCAGCTCGTACTCGCCGAGGTCGACCTTGCGGGTGGCCCGGCGGAACGAGGTGGTGGAACCGGGCCAGAGCACGGTGTTCTTGCCGTTCGGGTCGAGGTACCAGCTGAGGCAGCCGCCGGTGGTCCAGACGGTGCGGTCCATCCGGTGCTGAAGTTCGAGGTTCCACTGCCGCTGGGCGCGCACGGTGGGCTGCATCGCGGTGGCGCCGATCGAGCCGAGGGTGGTCAACGCGTCGATCATGTAGTTCAGTTGGGACTCGATCATCAGGATCATCGAGCTGTTGCCGAGGCCGGTGTTGGGCCCGATGACGAAGAAGAGGTTCGGGAAGCCGTGCACGGTCGAGCCGCGCAGCGCCTCCATGCCGTCCTTCCACTCCTCCGCCAGGCTGGTGCCGTTGACGCCGAACACCCTGGCGCCGATGGGCATGTCGGTGACGTGGAAGCCGGTGCCGAAGACGATGGCGTCCACCTCGTGCTCGCTGCCGTCGGCCGCGACCAGCGTGGAGCCGCGCAGTTCACGCAGACCGGAGGAGACGACCTCGGTGTTGGCCGCCGCGAGCGCCGGGTAGTAGGTGTTGCTGAGCAGGATGCGCTTGCAGCCGATCCGGTAGTCCGGGGTGAGCCTGGCGCGCAGCGCCGGGTCGGGGACGCCCTGGGCGATGTGGCGTTCGGCGAGCTGCTGGACCAGGCGCAGCAGGCCGGGGCGGCGCACGAACGCGTCCACCTGGATCTCCCGGAGAGCGAACAGGGTGCCGCGGCGGATCTTCGCGGTGACCGGCAGGCGGCCGTGCAGCCACTTCTCCAGCTGGGTGATCTCGCGGTCGCGGCGCGGCAGCACCCAGGCCGGAGTGCGCTGAAAGACCGTCAGCTTGCCGACCTCGGGCTGGATCGACGGGATGATCTGGGCGGCGGAGGCGCCGGTGCCGACCATCGCGACGCGCTTGCCGGTCAGGTCGAAGTCGTGGTCCCAGCGGGAGGAGTGGAACACCTTGCCCGGGAAGGCGCTCAGTCCGGGCAGGTCGGGGATCTGCGGGTCGGCGAGCGGTCCGGCGGCGGAGACGATGGCGTCGGCGGTCCACTGGCCCGCCGAGGTGGTGATCCGCCAGCGGGTCTGCTCACTCTCCCACCGGGCTTCCAGCACTTCGGTGTCGAAGCGCAGGTGGGGGCGGAGGCCGAAGACGGTGGCGACCTTCTCCAGGTAGGCGCGGATGTCCGGCTGGCCGGAGAAGCTGCGCGGCCAGTCGGGGTTGGGTGCGAAGGAGAAGGAGTAGAGGTGCGAGGGCACGTCGCAGGCGCAGCCGGGGTAGCTGTTGTCGCGCCAGGTTCCGCCGACGGAGTCCGCCCGCTCCAGGACCACGAAGTCGGTGATCCCGGCACGACGCAGTCGGACCGCGGCGCCGAGTCCGCCGAAGCCGGAGCCGATCACCGCCACCCGGACGTGCGGGACGGGCTCCTGCGCAGCGGTGGTGTCGGTCGCTGCGGACGCGCCGGAGCGGGGGCGCTTGCTGCTGGATGCCATGCGGCAACCTCCTGAGGGTGGGACGGTGCTCGTCGCGCTCTCCCGGGGGTCTGCGCCCCGGAACCTCCCGGGGGCCCGCCTCCGGGACCCCGCCAATCGCGCCAGTAATCACTGGCATGATTGGCAGGGTAGCCCTTGCTGACACCGGATGGAAGAAGCACGACGGCTCCGGTTCGGGGAACCTTCCGGGCCGGCGGTCCTATGCTGATCGCCGTGGACAAGGTCAGAGCTGCTGCGGGCGACAGAAAACGCGAGTACCGGGTGGAGGAACTGGCCGAGGCCGCCGGCATCACCACCCGCACCCTGCGCTTCTACCGCGAGCGCAAACTGCTTCAGCCACCTCGCAAGGAGGGCCGCATCGCCTGGTACGGCGAGGAGCACCTCGCCCGGCTGCGGATGATCGGCGAACTCCTCGAACGCGGCCACACCCTGGGCGGCATCGCCGAGCTGATCGGCGCCGGCGAGAGCGGGAGGGACGTCGCCGAGCTGATCGGGCTGGAGGCGGCGATCGTCGCGCCGTGGTCCGACGAGACCCCGGTGCGCCTGGACTGGGACGAGCTGAAGACCGCCTTCGGCGACCAGCTCACCGAGGAGAACACCGCCGAGTCGATCGCCCAGGGCTACATCACCGTCGAGGAGGACGGCATCACCCACGTCAGCCGCCGGCTGATGGACGCCACCACGGAGCTGGTGGCGGAGGGGGTGCCGCTCTCGGCGGTGCTGGAGGCCAGCCGGCGCACCCGGGAACACGTGGACGCCATCGCCGAGATCTTCATCGAGGTGGTCAGCGAGCACCTGCTCAGCGCGCTGGCCACCGACACCCCGCTGCCGCCCGGCGAGGCGGCCCGGCTCACCGAGCGCATCCTGCGGGTGCGGCCGCTGGCGCGCACGGTCGCGGACGCCCAGTTCACCCTCGCGATGGACCGGCGGGTGCACGTCGAGTACGTCGAACTCCTGCGCCAGCGACGGGAGAACGGTTCCGAGGCGTAGCCGGGCCGCTGTGCGGGCAGGGATTCCCGCGCCCTGCCCGGACGTTGGAGGTGCCGCCGATGACCCGACCGCTCAGCCGCCGTGCCGCTCTCGGTCTCGCCCTCGGGCTCGCCCCGGGCCTCGCGCTCGCCGCGTGCGGGCCGGGTTCCTCGGCGTCCGGCCCCGGTCCGTCCGGCCTCGGCTCGTCCGGCTCCGGCGCCGCCCGCACGGTCCGGCACGCTCGCGGCGAGACCACCGTTCCGGCGCGGGCGAGCCGGGTGGTGGCCCTGGACACCGACGCACTGGACTCGGTGGTCACGCTCGGCCTCAGCCCCGTCGGCGCCACGACCGTCACCGCGGGTGCCGCCTTCCCCGCGTACCTGCCCGCCGAACGGCTGGCCGGGACGAAGCCCGTCGGGGCCATCGGCCAGCCCAGTCTGGAGACGATCGCGGCACTGCGGCCGGACCTCATCCTGAGCAATCAGGTCCGCGACGACAAGCGGTACGACGAGCTGTCGAAGATCGCGCCGACAGTGCTCTCCAAGACCACCGGGCCTGCCTGGAAGGAGAACGTCCGGCTGCACGCCGAGGCGCTGGGCCGCCAGGCCGAGGCCGATGCGGCGGACGCGGCGTACCGGGCCGAGCTGCGGGACCTGGTCACCGCGCTCGGCGGTCCGGCCAGGGCGGCGGCCACCCGGGTCGAGATGGCCCGCTTCCTGGCGGGTGCGTCGACCCGGCTCTACCTGAACGACACCTTCGTCGGCTCGCTGTTCAAGGACCTCGGGCTCGGCAGGCCCGCCAACCAGGACAAGCCCGGCTTCTCGATGGAGATCAGCCCCGAGCAGGTGGACCAGGCGGCGGCCGACGTCATCTTCTACTCGGTGTACGGGGACGCGGCCAAGTCCGACCAGGGGAAGATCACCGAGGGAGCGCTCTGGAAGAACCTGGGTGCCGTCCGCAGCGGGCGGGTGTTCCGGGTGGACGACAACCTGTGGATGCTCGGCATCGGCTACACGGGAGCCGGGCTGATCCTGGGCGAGATCCGCAAGGACCTGGCGTCGGCAGGCGGGTGACGGCTGACAGGCGACAGGTGACGGCCGACAGATTTCAGATTTCAGATGACAGATGATGAAATCTGTCATCTGAAATCCGTCACCTGTCATCCGCCGCCCGTCGCCCCTCCCGTCACCCCCGCCCGTACCGGCCCGGCCGCAGGCGCCCGGTGAACGCGAGGAAGGCCACGAACCCGCCGAGGACGATCCAACCGGGCCAGCCGGCCAGCGACATGGTGAGCGGGTCCAGGTCGGCATCCGGGTCGGCGAACTCCCGGACCATCGACACGCTCATGCTGCTCGTGAAGGCGTGCGCCAGCACCGCCGGGACCACCGACCCCGAGCGCAGCCTCAGCCAGGTGAAGACCGGCAGGACGAGCACACAGCTCACCGTCAGCGCGGGCACCGACAGGTACCAGGGCCGCCCCGGGTACTGGCCGCCCATCAGCAGCGTCGGCAGGTGCCAGAGCGCGAAGGCCGTCCCCGTGAGCAGGTATGCCCGGACGAGCGCCGCCGTGCCGCCGCCCGCACCGCCGGAGCCCCCGCCGAGCTGTAGCAGCCGGGGAAAGAGGAATCCCTGCCAGCCGATCTCCTCACCGAAGAACAGTGGCAGCGAGAGCACCATCCCGATCGACCCCTGAACCGCCCACGATCCGACCCGCCCCGGGTCCAGCGAGCCGAAGCCGGCGAACGGGTAGCTGCCCACCAGCGCACCGAGCGCCAGCGCCACGGCCGTCAGTCCGCCGAGCACCCCGAGCGGCAGCAGACAGGCGCGAACCGCGCGGGGCCGGGGCCGGCACAGCGCGAGCGCCTCCCGCACTCCGCCGCCGCGCTCGACGAAGCGGACCACGAGCAGCGCCGCCAGCGCCGGGGCCAGCATGGCGGCCCCGATGCAGAGCTGCTCCAGGGTGCCGACCTCCTCCCGGGCGTCGGCACGCTGGTAGCCGTCGGCGAGCAACGGCGCCATGGCCGCCCACATCCCGGCGTAGGCGAGCACCAGGTAGACCAGCAGGCCGCGCCGCCGGACGGCGCTCGGCGGGGTTTGTGTCAGTAGCGTCATGCCGAGGACGCTACGGATCAGGATGTTCGCCCTGGAACCAAGCACACTACCGGCCAAGGGAGTTGTCCACTACCACCCGATGGTCGAGTTTTCTGGGTGTACGGAGGCCGACCGGACGTGCTACTTCGCGCCCCGCGCCCTGCCGCCCGCCGCCCCCTGCGCCACGGATCGGAACGGAAGCTGCAAGAGAAGAGAATTTGACGTATCGTCAGGCGTCACCCGGCGGGGGCGACGGTGGTCCGCTCACCGTCGCCCCCGCCGTACTCTCCCGCCGGCCGGCACCCACGGCCCGGCGGGGCCTCGACGCGCTCCCGGGCCGGGCCTGATCGGTCCAGGCCCGGGCCGGTTCGGCTCCGGGCCTGACGCAAGCCCGAAGCCCCCTGGAAAAGGCTCAGTTGACGTTGACGGCCGTCCAGCTGGCGGCGACCGCGCTGTACTCCGCGCTGCCCGAACCGTACAGGTCCGCCGCCGCGCTGAGGGTGCCCGTACGGGCGCCCGCGTAGTCGGTGGTGGAGGTGAAGTAGGTGGTCAGCGCGCGGTACCAGATCTGCGCGGCCTTGTCCCGGCCGATGCCCGCGAGCGTGGAGTTGTCGTACGTCGGGCTGCTGTAGCTGAACCCGTTGATCGTCTTCGCACCGCTGCCCTCGGACAGCAGGTAGAAGAAGTGGTTCGCCACCCCGGACGAGTAGTGGACGTCCAGGTTGCCGACGTTCGCGTCCCAGTAGTCCGCCGAGGCGCCGTCCTTGCTCGGCTGGTCCATGTAGCGCAGCGGGCTGCCGTCGCCGCGCAGGTTGATCAGCTCGCCGATCCAGTAGTTCGGCGGGTTGGAGGGCAGGTTGGCGTACCACTCGACCATCGTGCCCATGATGTCCGAGGTGGCCTCGTTGAGGCCACCGGACTCGCCCGCGTAGTTGAGGTTGGCGGTCGCGGCGGTGACGCCGTGGCTCATCTCGTGGCCGGCCACGTCGATCTCGGTGAGCGGCGCGGTGTTGTTGCTGCCGTCGCCGTACGACATGCAGAAGCAGCTGTCGTCCCAGAAGGCGTTGACGTAGTCGGAGCCGTAGTGCACCCGGCTCAGCGCGCCGACGCCGTCGTTGCGGATGCCGCTGCGCCCGAAGGTGTTCTTGTAGAAGTCCCAGGTGGTGGCGGCACCGAACTGGGCGTCCACGGCGGCGGATTCGCGGCTGTTGACGGTTCCGTCGCCGAAGCTGTTGCTGGTGTTGGCGAAGAGCGAGCCGGTCCCGTCGGTGCCGTTGTTGAGGTCACTGGTGGACTGACCGCCGCGGCTCCCGTCCTGCAGTCGGTACTCCGAGCCGCTCTGGGTGGTGGTCAACGGGACCTGGCCGACGAAGACACCGTTGCCGGTGCCCGCCGCGGTCTGGATGGTCTCGTGGGTGGCGAGGATCCGGCCGTCGGAGGCGTCGGTGACCAGGACCTGGCGGCTCGGGGTGCCGTCGGCGCGCAGCCCCGTGACCGTGGTGCGGTACGCCAGACGGGGAGTGCCGTCGATGGCCCAGACCACCAGCTCGGCCTGGCCGGCCTGGTGGACCTCGGTGAGCGGCGACTCGTCCGCGTCGGTGGTCACCCCGACGGTGGCCCTGACCGACTCGGCGACCTGAGCGACGGCCCGATCGGCGGCGATCTCCGGGGTCAGGCTCGACAACGCGATCCGTGCGGCGACCGCCTTGTCGACCGCCTTCACCGAGCCGTCGGCCTTCTGGTGGACGATCAGGTCGCCGCCGATCACCGGCAGGCCCCCGTAGGTGCGCTCGAAGCGCAGGTGGCGGGTGCCGTCCTTGTCCACCACGGCGTCCTTGGCGACCAGTTGCTCCTTGTCGCCGAGCTTGAGCGCCTTGGCCAGCGGCCCGGCCTGGCCGGCTGCCAGCTTGAGCACGGTCGCGTGCTGCTGGGCGGCCTGGGCCTGCAGCGAGGGGGTGGGAGCGGCCTGGGCGGCGGTGCTCACCTGGATCACACCGGTCAACAGGGCCGTGGCCGAGAGTACGGCGACGGCCGCGAGCTTACGCTTCACGTACGAGTCCTTCCGGGAAACCGCGTCTGGACGCGGTCGCACCACGTCCCGGGGAGCCGGGTCGGCACCTGTGGGGCGGGACGGGCACTGACGTGCGAGAACCCCGCGCAGTCGAGCGGCTCGCCACCAAGGGGTGGGGGTGGGGCTACCGCCGGGGGATGAACAGAAGCATGACAATCCAGCAGGTGCATTGACAGGTCTGCTTCAGTGATTGGCCTGGTCCCGCCATTGGGTAAAGGACTCCCAATCGGCCACCGAACCGGGGCAATTCACCACATCCCGCGAAGGGCTTCCAGCCCGAGCGACGGCCGACCGCCTGCGCCGACGGACGCTCCGCCACCGAACGCCGATTCGACCCGCGGGGCCGGCCGGCCCTCGATCGACTTTTACATGTGTGTAGAAGATTCCATACGGTTCCTTGACACCGGGGTGGCGAGGTTCCGCCACCCGATCCCCCTTGCCCAGAGGGATGGTGTCTGCTAATCGGCTTCCCGACGCCGTCACCGCGGCCTCCCGGAGCGCAGCTCGGCGAGCCGCCGCTCCAGACCGGCCCGGCAGGACGGCCACTCCTCGTCCGTGATCGAGAAGACCGCCGAGTCCCGCAGCTTCCCCGCCTCCCCCGGCGCCCAGGATCGCGACCAGTTCCGCAGCACGCCCTCGAACGTCGCCCCGGCCTTCGCGATCGCCGCCCGCGAACGGCCGTTGCGGGCGTCGGTCTTGAGGTCGACCCGGGCCACGCCCCACGCCTCGAAGGCGTGTCGGAACAGTAGGTACTTGGCCTCGGTGTTCAGCCCACTCCCCTGCGCGGAGGCCGCGAGCCAGGTGAACCCGACCTCGATCGCGAACAGTGAACCGTCCTCGGGCCGACGGCGCGGGTCCCAGAACGCCGTCGCACCGACCACCCGGCCGGACACCCGGTCCACCTGCACGTACGGGGCGAGCAATCCCGCGCCCCTGCGGGCGAGTTGGGCGTCGATGTATCCGCCCACCTCGCCGGCCGATGGCACCCAGGTGTACGTGTAGCCGCTGCGGTCCTCCTCCGCGGCGGCCGCGAGGCCGGCCGCATGTCCGGGCTCCAGCGGCTCCAGCCGGACGAACTCACCCTCCAGCAGCGGCCCTTCGAGAAACGGCGGTACGACGGCACTGGAGCCCACGGCTCCTCCTTCACGACGACGGGGATGGTCTCGGCAGCCTCCCAGGCCACTCGCACCCCGCGCCGCGATTACCATCCCTCGGACACTCTCCGCCCGCAGGGCCCGCCCGCCCCACGGGTCTCCCTACTGGAGCCGCCACTCCTGGGCGGTGTTGCCGGGGGTGCAGGTGACCATGGTCACCGCGTTGCCGGGGCCGTTGTTGGTCATGCAGCTCTGGTTCTGGTAGTCGCCCAGGGTGTACGAACCCGCCGAACTTCCGGTGCGGACCGTCCAGTTGGTGAGGAAGCTGAACCCGCTGTTCAGGACCACCTTCCCGTCCATGGTCTGGACCATCAGCGGGCCGCCGTTGTTGCAGGCGTTGAAGAGGATCCACGCGCCGGGGTTGGTCGAGCGCACCCAGCCGTACTGCGCGTGACCGCCGACCACGATCGGGTTGTCGCCGTTCAGGTTGTCGTCGCGCATCCCGATCGCACGGCCGTCCTTCACGCTGACGATCGTGCTCCAGCTGTTGCCACCGCAGGACGCGGGGCGGCTCGGGCTCTGCGGGGCGCCGGTGGTGCCACCATCGGTGGTCTGGGCCGGCGGCTGCGGGTTCTGGTTGGCGGGCGGGTTGGGCGGATTGCCGCCGCCGGGCCGGCTCGCCTGACCGCCCGACGACCCGCCCGCAGCCGTGCCCGCACCACCGGTCCGGCTGCCGCCCTGACCTGCGACCGGGTCCGGGACCGGTACCGGAACCGGCGGCTGGTTCTGGGCCG
>NZ_JAHSQD010000025.1 GCF_020103755.1 Streptomyces sp. LS1784 | reverse complement strand
AGATGTCCCAGTCGATCCCACCGGCGGCATCCGCCTCCGCCTGGACCCGCTGGAGCAGGCGCTCCCACGTCCCGTCCGCCGACCAGCGACGATGCCGCTCATGGACCGTCTTCCACGAACCGTAGCGCTCAGGAAGATCCCGCCACGGCACGCCCGTTCGCGTCCGGTACAGGATGCCGTCGATGACCTGCCGATGGTCCCGCCACCTGCCACAACGCCCGTTACTCACCGGCAGCAGCGGCCGAAGCCGCTCCCACTGGCCGTCAGTCAGATCACCCCTACTCCCCATAGTCATATCAACGACTCAACTGATCGACAGGACACGGCCTAGCACCCCTTCACCATCCCTGTCTGGCCCTTCTTATGTCGCGCCTTCAAGGCCCGATCCCGGTGTACGTTCCAGAAGCATGGCTGGCTTCAACGACGCGGTCGCTGGCACCGCGGACGACCTGGTGGCCGACGCCCACGACATGGGTGTTCGGCTGCGCCCCCGAACGATCAAGGATTGGGTGGAGAACGGCCTCCTCGCTCCGCCCCTCTTCCGCAAGACGACCCAGCGGGGCAGTGAGGCCCGGCTGTTCCCGCCGGAGCAGCGCGTCCTCTTCCAGAAGATCGTCGAGGCGAAGCAGCGGTCACCGCTTCCGAAGGTCCCGCACCACACGGTCGTCCCCGTGATCATCCACATGTGGCTGGAGGACTCCGGAGTCGTCACCGACGAACAGGCCCGCAGGGCGCTGCGGACCTACGCGCGGAGCGCCGGCGTAGCGACAGCCGCCGGCCGCAGAACTACGGCCCGGGCGGTGATCGCCCAGTTCGCGCACCCCGACGCCCCGAGAAACACCCGGCGACTCGTCGAGCACCTCCTCATCGATGCGGAGAGGACACGCAGCCCGAAGTGGAGCCTGCTCGGAGCGGCGATGAAAGACCTGGCCGTTCCGCGGAGGGACGGAGCTCGTTGGCTCGACGAACGGACCCTCGGACTTCCCGAAATGCCCATGACCTTCGACTACGCCGTGCTCCTATGGATGGTCAAGGCGGAGGTCACACGAGACCTCCAAGCGGAGAGCATCCAGCCGAAGAGCCTGCTGGCCGCCCGAGGTGAGTTCCGTCAAGGCTGGGCAGAGTACCAGCGCGACCGATCGGCGCTGATGGCGCGGGCCGGTGCCAGCGCGGCCCTCTTCGCCCGCCCGGAAGGCGCGGAAGCACAGGTCAGGGAGCACGTGGATGCGTTCGCCTCGACCATTGGCCGAGTTGCCGGGCAGACGGACATGATCATGAATGGCGCTCGCGGGGACCTCAGTTGGCGGAGCCGGGCTTAGGCCGGGTGACCGCGAACTCGACTTGACTGGTCCCGATCGACAGGCCACGGGGAGCTGAGCGGGTCCTGTAGGAAGTCGACAGCCGGCGTAGGTCGCCGCGACGGCCTCGGATGAGGCTGTCCCGGTGGATAGCCGGTGGACGGACGCCTTTGGACGGTGCAGTACGGGGTGGCACGGGCCAACCCGCCGCACATGCGCTGATCAGGCAATACACCACAGGGCGGCACAGGGCGGCACTACGCAACATGAACCCTCATGGTCTCGTAATGCGTAGGCCTGAACCCGCCGTGCATCGGTGGTTTTGGCGACTGGCGACTCGTTGATCTGCCCACTCCCGACGCGATGACGAGCAGTGAATCTCGTAGTTGGGCACGCCTCCGCCGGAGTGCGGGTGTGCAAGATATTCGATCTCTGCCTTGCCGGATCGCATCAGCGACTAGGCTGACCAGCGACGATTACGGCTATGGCGGTGCCGCACGTGTGCGAAAGGGCTGAGTGAGAGTATGCCGGGGATGCCCGAGCGGATCGGCCGGTTCATTGTGGCGCGGAGGCTTGGATCGGGGGGTATGGGCGAGGTCTTCCTCGCGTACTCGCCCGCCGGCGACCCTGTCGCGGTGAAACTGATCCGCGCTGACCGGCTTGATCCGGTGACACGGGCGCGCTTCGAGAAGGAGGCGCGGGTTGCCCGAGAAGTAGTCGGCACCGGCCGGGTGGCACGGTTCCTGGATGCGGACCCGTATGCGGACCGGCCGTGGATGGCGATGGAGTACGTGCCGGGTCGCACTTTGCTTGAAGCGGTGGATGACGAGGGGCCGCTGCCAGCAGTCCTTGTGGCAAGCCTCGGTGCCCTGTTGGCGGAGGGGCTGGGCGCGGTGCACGCTTCGGGGCTTCTGCACCGCGATCTGAAACCCCAGAACGTCATCCTGGGCGACTACGGGCCGGTGATCATCGATTTCGGTCTGGCGGCGTTCGCGGACACGACGCAGGAGTCCCTGTCGCACAGCGGGATGATCGTCGGGACGGTGCGGTGCATGCCTCCCGAGCAGGCATCGGGGCATCCGCAGGTGACCACGGCGGCGGATGTCTACGCGTTGGGCACTGTGCTGCTGTATGCGGCGGCTGGGCACTATCCATACGACGGGACCCGGTGGGAAGCGATAGTGGCCCAGGTCGCCAATCCGGCCCAGGCCCCGGATCTCAGTGGCGTGCCAGGACCGCTGATGCCGCTGCTCACCTCGATGCTCGCGCACGAGCCGGAGGACCGGCCGGTGCTGGAGAAGGTTGCGCAGGAGTGCACCAGGCTTATGGCTGTGCTGGGGGCCGAAGCGGTCTCGGCGCGGCAGGCGCTGATCGCTCGGACAAGCGCGAAGGGGCCGGTTGCCTCCGGCGCCGAGCTGCTGACCGTAGCGGTTGAGGACCGGCTGAGGGCCCTTCTCGCCGAAGAGCTCTCCTCTTATGAATCGAAGGCGTCCGTTGAAGCCGCAGGTGACGCCGCCGAGTCGCCTACGGGGGCGCCCACAGATGAGCAGGCTGCGGAGATTCCGACAGCGGCGGAACCGGCGGTAGCCCCAGCGGGGCCGAGTCGCGCACGTCCTCGTATGCCGGCGTCGCAGCGGATCGCTGATGAGCTTCGGAAGGCGTACGCACCGCAGCCCGCGTTGTGAAGCTGGCTGTGGGGAGCGCGTGTCGGTGGCGGGTGGGAGCCTGGTTGGATGCCTTTGGGCGCCCGACTGAAGCCGGTCACACACACGGAGTGATCAAGGTGGGGCGGTAATGACGGTGAGTGGACGGGAGAGCGGCGTGGCAGTCGAGGCAGGGCCCGGTGTCGGGGCAGAAACCGGGTCGGAGCCGAGCGACTGGAGCGACTGGGCTCCGGAACTCGCGCCGGATGCCACCCCCGTGAGGGCGACCGCTCGGCCGGGGTTCGCCGCCGGGGCGCAGGTGCTGGTGCGGGATGAACAGTGGCTGGTACGCAAGGTCGACCCGACTGAGCGCGACGGCTGGATGGTCGAGGTCACTGGTGTGTCCCCGTTCGTGCGGGGCATGGACGCGGTGTTCTACAGCCGGCTGGACGAGATCCAGGTCCTGGACCCGCGCGAGACCAGGCTCGTGGCCGATGACTCGCCCAACCATCGTCGGGGCCGGTTGTATCTGGAGGCGGTGGTCCGCAAGTCGTTCCTACCGCAGACCGAGCACGGCCTGGCGCTGGCCGACAACTTCCTGATGGATGCGCAGACGCACCAGCTGCGGCCGGCCGAGCTCGCGCTGTCGATGACCAATCCGCAGCCGCGTCTGCTGATCGCGGATGTGGTCGGTCTCGGCAAGACCCTGGAGATCGGGATCCTGCTTGCGGAGCTGATCCGCCGTGGCCGAGGCGAGCGGATCCTGGTGGTCACGCCGCAGCACGTTCTGGAGCAGTTCCAGCGGGAGCTGTGGACGCGCTTCGCGATCCCGCTGGTGCGGCTGGACTCCACCGGCATCCAGCGGATCCAGCAGGAGATCCCCTCTGGGCGGAACCCGTTCACGTATTTCAAGCGGGTCATCGTCTCGGTGGACACCCTGAAGCGTGAGGGCCAGTACGCGCATCACCTGGACAAGATCAAGTGGGACGCGGTGGTCATCGACGAGTCGCACCGGCTCGTCAACCGCGGCACCGACACCAATGCCCTGGCCAAGCTGCTCGCGCACCAGACGGACGCGTTGATCCTGGCCTCGGCGACTCCTCACAACGGTGACGCCAGGTCCTTCGCGGAGCTGATCAGCCTGCTCGATCCGGCGGCCATTGCAGACCCGGGCAGGTACGAGGTGTCCGATCTCGAGCACCTCTACATCCGCCGCACCAAGACCACGCCTGAGGTCCGCGACTCCCTCAAGGGCGCCTGGGCCGACCGCGGCCCCTCCATCCCGGTGCACGCGCCGGCGAGCGAGGCCGAGCTCGCTGTCTTCGAGGAGCTGGCCGATCGCTGGATTCCGCGTGACGAGTCGGCCGCGTCGGTGGCCTGGAGCCAGCTGGATGCCTACAACCTGCTCAAGTCGTTCCTCTCCTCCCACCACGCACTGCTTCAGACCGTCACCACCCGCAAGAAGACCCTCACTGAACGAACCGACCTGGCGAAGGCGGAGAAGGATCCGGCCCGCGCGAAGCGTCGCAAGCGCACGGACGAGGAGGCCGCGACCGAGCTCGCGGCCCTCACCGACCTCGAACAACTGGCGCGCCGGATCGGTGACCACGACTCCGCAAAGCTCCAAGCCCTGGTCACCGAACTCCGCAAACTGGGCGTCGGGCCCGGCTCGGACGTGCGCGTGGTGGTGTTCTCCGAGCGCGTACCCACTCTGAAGTGGCTTGCCGAGGCCGTACCGGCGGCTCTGGGCTTCACCAAGGGCCCGAGCGCCGACACCAAGAAGCCCTGGCTGGCCTACGGCCACGGGGACGGCACGACCAGCGCGGTCCAGGTCATGCACGGCGAGGCCACCACCGACCAGGAGCAAATGAAGCTGATCGAGAAGTTCGGGCTGCGCGACGACCCGGTCCGGCTGCTGTTCACCGGCGACGTCGCCTCCGAGGGTGTGAACCTCCACCAGCAGTGCCACCTCCTGATCCACTACGACCTGCCCTGGTCGCTGATTCGCATCGAGCAGCGCAACGGCCGTATCGACCGCTACGGTCAGACCCGTTCCCCGCAGTTTCGGGCCCTGGTGCTGACCAGCGACCTGCCCTGGCGCACCGACCCGCGCACCGGCGAACCGCGCACGCTGGATGACCGGCTGGTCGGCGAGAAGCTCCTCAAGCGCGAGGAGGAAGCGCACAAGATCGAGGGCTCGGCCGAGGCCGTCACCGGCATCTACCGCGCGCAGGAGGAGGAGAACCGCCTCACCAAGGATCTGATCGCCGGCCGCACCGTCGAGGAGTCGATCAAGACCGCCCGGCAGAGCGGCGGAGGTGGAATGCTCGCCGGACTGCTCGCCCAGGTCGGAGTCACCTCCACCCATCGCGGGGTCCTGCGCGCCCGCGCGCCGAAGCTGTTCGCCGACACCGCTGAATACTTCGAGGCGGCCCTGCGACAGGTCTGCCGCACCAACCCCGAGGACGAGCTGACGCTGCGCCGCGACCCGGACGGAACGATCGCGTTCGAGCCGCCGCGCGATCTCGCCTACCGGTTCCGCGCGCTGCCGAAGTCCTATCTGGACGAGCAGCACATTCTGGGCAGCAAGAAGGGCCCGGGGCGACTGCGGGTGACCTTCTCCAAGGAGCTCGCCGGTAAGCGCCTCCAAGCCGCCCGCGACTCCTCCGAGACGTTGTGGCCCAACGTGTCCTTCCTGGCGGACATCCACCCGGTTATCGACTGGCTCACCGACAAGGTCCTGGTCGAGATCGGCCGCCACGAGGCGCCGGTGCTCGCCGCCGACGTGCCGCACCCGACGTTCCTCGTCCAGGGCATCTACTCCAACGCCTTCGGGCGTCCCACCGTGGTGGAGTGGATGGCCGTCCACGGTCTGCCCGGCGAGCCGGTGGTCGAGGTCATGGACAACGAGTTCCTGGCCCGTGCCGGGGTTGGCCCGCAGATGCCCGGCCGCGCCGTCCCGCGCGACCTGCCCGCCCTGCAGACCCTCGTACCCGCCGCGATCGACGTTGCAACCCAGTACCTGACCGCTCGGGAGGACGACTACCGCCAGCAGGTCGAAGCCACCCTGGAGCCCTACCGCAAGCGGCTGACTCACTGGAAGCAGGAAGCCCTCTCCGCCGCCACCCGCCCCGACAAGCACCGCGTGGCGCTCACCGCCAGTGGCCGCTTCGACCTGGTCAAGTCCCTGGAGACCTCCGGCGCCCCTATGCTGCGCCTGCTCGCCGTCCTGGAGAACTCGCACTGATGAGCACCGACTTCGACTCCTTCAGCAACCGCGGCGAGTACTTCGCGGCGCACTACTTCGCCGAGCAGCTCGCCGCCGACCTGAAGAAGCACCTCCTCGACACGTGGACGCTGCGCGAGGGCGACGAGAACGACAAGCGCACCACGCCGCGCGAGCGGATCCGGACCCTGCGAACGCCGTACTTCGGCGACGAGCTTCGCGGCTTCTTCGCTGACGCCACTCAAGCAGACGCCGAGGACGAGTACTCCCGCCGCAGCCATGGCAACGAAGAGTGGACCAAGCGGCTGGGCGAGTGGCACCAGCAGGTGCTGCATGCCCTCGGGTTCGACGATGCCGCGCCCGGCGAGCTGACCGTGCACCGCGCCGGACGCGACCACATCGTTCAGGTCGCTTACCACGGGCACGGCATCGTCGCCCTGGACTGCGGCTGGGCCACTGACAACGATGCCGCGCTCGACGCGGCCGGCCCTGGGCGGCTCCTGCACCCGCTGCGGGTCAGCGCAGCCGAGAGCTACAACGACGGTGCCGCACTGGCCTCCTGGCTGTTCGCCGGCACCCTGGGCGGCGCCGACGGCACCCCACCGCGCTTCGTGCTATTGCTCATCGGCGGCGTCCTCGTGCTGGCCGACCGCAACAGCTGGGGCGAGGGCCGCTACCTCGCCGTCAACCTCGATACGGCGCTGGAACGCAACGACCGCAAGCAGGGCGGTGAACTCGCCACCATCGCCGGCCTGTTCAGCCAGGAGATGCTGCGGCCTGGCGACAATGGCGCCGCCCCACTGCTGGACGAGTTCCTCAAGGCATCCAGCACTAACGCGGTCGGCGTCAGCGGGGAACTGCGCAGTGGCCTGCAACGTTCGGTGGAGATCATCGCCCAGGAGGTCCTGGACCGACTTGCCGCCACCGACCTGGAACCCGGCGACATCGACGACGGCCGAACCCCGTTCGCCAAGCAGCTGACCCGAGAGTGCCTGCGCTACCTGTACCGGATCCTGTTCCTGCTCTACGCCGAAGCCCGCCCCGAGCTGGGCATCCTGCCCGCCGATGACGGCAGCTACGAAGCCGGCTACTCCATGGCCCGACTGCGCGAACTCGTCGCCCGCGACGAACAGCTCGTCGAGGCGGCCGCCCGCGACGGCTTCCACCTCTACGAGTCTCTCGCGGTGCTCTGCGCCAAGGTCAACTACGGCCACCGCCCCTACGGCAGCGAGCCGGACGACGAACTCCCGGGCGACGACGAGGAGACGAAAAAGGAGAAGCGCGAGCGGCGCAGCGAGGACCGCGGCCTGCGCTTCGAGCCACTGCGCAGTGAGCTCTTCGATCCCAAGTCCGTGAAGCTGATCGGGCGCGGCACCCAGGACCCGCGCGCGGACGAGGATGAGCCGGCCTGGCTCGACCTGCGACCCCGCAACGCGGCGCTGCACGAGGTGCTGCGGCTGCTGACCATGAAGGACGCGAAGCGGGGCGAGCGCGGCGGCTTCATCTCCTACCGCAACCTCGGCATCAACCAGCTCGGCGCCGTATACGAGGGACTGATGTCCTACACCGGGTTCATCGCCCAGGAGGAGCTGTGCGAGGTTGCCAAGGGCGGCGACCCCAAGGACGGCTCCTGGATGATCCCTGCCAACCGACAGGATCAGTACCCCGACGACGTCTTCGTCCAGTACGACGAGCGCGACGCCCGCAAGGGCCTTCGAGGGCGCAAGAAGTACGCGCCGGGTTCCTTTGTGTACCGGCTCGCCGGGCGTGACCGGCAGACCACGGCCTCGTACTACACGCCGGAGTCACTGACCAAGGTCACCGTCGAGCTGACGCTCAAGCATCGGCTGGACCAGGAGAAGGATGCGAACGGCAACCCGGTTCGCACCCGGGCATCCGAGCTGCTCACGTACAAGATCTGCGAGCCCGCGCTGGGCTCGGGGGCATTCCTGAACGAGGCGATCAACCAGGTAGCCGAGGAGTACCTGCGCCGGCGCCAGGACGAGCTAGGGATCACCATCCCCACCAGCCAGGCGTTGACCGAGAAGCAGAAGGTCAAGGCGTACATCGCGCTGCACAACGCCTACGGCGTCGACCTGAACGCGACCGGTGTCGAGCTCGCGGAAGTGTCGCTGTGGCTCAACACCATGCACCCCGGGATGCGAGCGCCGTGGTTCGGGCTGCATCTGCGACGCGGTAACTCGCTCATCGGCGGGCGCAGGGCCGTGTACGACGGGGATGTACTCGCAAGCAAGGACAAGCTCTGGCTCAAGGCGAAGGGCGCGCTCGCACCGACCGCGTTGCCGTTCCTCGACTCGGACGGCCGGCGGCAGGAGCTGCCCGAGGGAGCGGTGCACCAGTTCCTCTTGCCTGCGGTGGGGTGGGCCGCGGTGGCGAGCGAGAAAGAGGCAGGAACGCTCGCACCGGGGCAGAAGTTGCGGCTGGCGGCCTGGCGCAAGGGCATCCTCAAGTCACCAAGCGCCAAGGCACCGCGAGGGAAGGCCTCGCAGCTGAAGCGACTGCAGGCAGTGGCCCGGCGCGCGGAGTTCCTGTGGGAACTGGTGGTTCGGCGTATGAAGCTCTCCGAGGAGGAGATCTCCCGTGCCATAGATGTGTGGGGTGGCTGGTCCAGTGAGGGCGATCGGCCGGACGAGTACGCCTTCCTGCGCCGCCCAAAGGGCGCGGTTGCCAAGGAGAAGGTCTACCGCGACCTGTTCGAGACCCAGGGCACACCGTATTGGCGGCTCAAGACCATGATGGACACCTGGTGCGCCCTGTGGTTCTGGCCGCTGGAGGAGACCGGGCTGCTGGACGGCAGCGCTGCTGTCTACGCGGCGGAGGACGACGCACTCGCGAAGGCGGCCTTGGCCGGACTCCCGCAGGTAGACCGGTCAGAACCGGAGCCAGCGCCCGCAGGCGTCGTCATGGCCGAGCAAGCGGCGCTGTTTCTCCTGGTCGGTGAGCAGGGCTCCTTGCTGCCTGACCTGAGCGAGGCGAGGCCGGAACCGGAGCCGCAGCGGAAGAAGGCCCCTGCCGCGCCCCGGCGTCGCCAGCCGCCGACACGGCGGCCTGTCATCGCGCTCAAGGACCTCGCCGACTGGCTCGACTTCGCCGAGGCGCTGCTCGGGACATACGATGCCCCAGCGGATTCCTTCGTTGCCAACCTCGGTACGCTCGACGCCATCGAGGCGTACGAGGACAACCTGCCGATGTTCATGGGCATGGACTCAGTTCCGAAGCTGAGCGAGCGATTCCCGTGGTTGGGCATCGTCCAGGACATCGCTGAGGAACAGGGCTTCCTGCACTGGGAGTTGGACTTCGGCTTGGTCTTTGCTTGGCACGGCGGTTTTGATCTGCAGGTGGGCAACCCTCCGTGGGTGCGTCCGCGTTGGGATGAACCGGCGGTGCTGGCCGAGCGGGAGCCGTGGTTCATGCTCTCGGAGAAGGCCTCGGTGGCGGAGAAGCAGCTCCGGAAGAGCGAGATTCTACATTCGCCGGAGTCCCAGCGGTACGTTCTCGGCGAGCTGACGTCCACCAGCGCCCAGGTTGCACTGCTTGGTTCCGAGCAGGTATATCCGCTGCTGACAGGAACTCAGCCTGATTTGTACCGGGCGTTCATGTGCCAGGTATGGGCACACACGGCCGCGGCGGGATCGGCAGGGCTCGTCCACCCAGACACCCACTTTACTGGCGAGAAGGAGGGAAACATTCGGGAGGCGGCCTATCAACGCTTGCGAATCCACGGGGATTTTGTTAACGCCGGGCAGCGGTTCTTCCCAAAGCCAGTCGGACATGCAACACATTTCGGGGTCCACATCTACGGCGGCCCCGGCGAGATCGGATTCGACCATCTCTCCTGGCTGGTATCGGCAGATGCGCTTCGGCTATCGGGAAGTCATGACGGTGCTGGCGACGTTCCCGGTATCCGTTACCGCAACGGCGAGTTCGACGAACGGCCGCATCGCACACGCGTGGTCCGGGTCGATCGCGAGTTGCTCTCTGTCTGGCAGCGACTGCTAGACGAGGATGGGCAGCCAGTGGAGCAGGCCCGCCTGCTCTTTCCGGTGAGCACGGCAGAGGCCTCGGCTATTGAGGCGCTGGCTGACTATCCGTTGCGATTGGGTACTCTTCAGCCGCAGATCTCCCCTGGCTACCACGAGAGTGGCGCGAAAGCTGAGGAACTGATCGACTACAACCGCCCGAACGGTCCTCGTGAAGTCCCGCAGCAACCGGACCGCTGGCGCCATGTCATCCTCAAGGGCACCCAACTAGGTCCCGCTACTGCCGTTTTCAAGCGCCACGACGCCAACAGCAACGACCCTTTTGGCCTCGATCTCGTTACCCTGCCGGACGATTTTGTCCCCGACACCGCCTACGTGCGTGTGAAGAAGAATAGTGAGGCGTACCTCGCAGCGCAGGACCGCTGGATCGACTACCGGGCGCTCGCCCGTCTGCGCGCGGACGCGGCTGCTATCGCCCGCGCCCGCACATACATTGCGGCACGAGGGCGGGTCATTGAGGACGAGGTTACGACGGAGCAGATCGACGACGTCCTAGTGGCTCGATCCCGGCGCCGTTACGCGATCTTCCATCGCCTGGCCTGGCGCCGTCAGATCGCGCCGGATACAGAGCGGGCTCTGTACGCTGCGCTCGTTCCACCTGGGAGCACCCATGTGGATGGCGTCAACAGCCTTGCGATGCCTGACCTCCTTACAACGGCATTGGTAGCTGGCTTCTGGGCTTCGATCCCGCTGGACTATTTTCTGCGCGCGACGGCGCGGACCAATCTCTGGGGAGCAGTGGCCAGAGCCATGCCTGCGCCCTCCGCTGAGCACCCTCTCGCCCCTGCCTTGCTCCTGCGAACCCTGCGTCTAAACTGCGTCACTCGCGCCTATGCCGTCTTGTGGTCCGAGTTGTACGACCCGTGCTGGTCGACTGAAGAGCATTGGGCATGCGATTGGCCGGGGCTTCAGGCGCTGCACCATGTTGACCCTCACTGGCGTTCCGACACGCCGCTGCGCTCCGAGCGAGCCCGTCGCTCAGCCTTGGTCGAGATCGATGCTCTCGTCGCGGTCTGGCTGGGCATGGACGCTGATGCCCTGATCGCCGCGTACCGAGGACGGTTCCCCGTCCTGCAGAAGTACGAGGCGGTGACGTGGTTCGACTCCGAGGGCTGGAAGCTCGCTGGCAACGCACGCACGATCGGCCAGCGCCAGTCCAAGGACAGCTTCGCCAAACTCAGTGCATACCACGCTGCTCCCGATACAGCCCCCGTTCCCGAGGGCTACACCAAGCCCTTCTACAAGGCAGACCGGGAACGGGAGATGCGCGAGGCGCATGCAGTCTTCCAGGCCCGTCTGGACGCGGCAGTCGCCCGCGGCGAGTGGGATCCGATCAAGCAGGAGGTGCCGAGCTCATGAGGCCGACGTTGGAGGCGCAGGCGCTCAAGGAGAGCCTGCTGCAGTACCTCTCGACCACCTACGCGCTCACCGACGAGGGCGCGCGGCTGGCGCTGCACAGCTTCCTGGGGGACGAGACGTCTGGCATGTTCCGGGGGCCCTTCCTGCGGATCCGTACGCCGTTCATCCAGGCGGACGCCGACTGGCGACAGACGCTGGAGTGGGCACCCTCAAGCGGCTGGACGCCGTACGCTCACCAGTCACGCGCGTTCGCCCGCCTCTCCTCGGCGAACGGGCACGCTCCGGAGCCGACCCTCGTGACCACCGGCACCGGTTCCGGCAAGACGGAGTCGTTCCTCATCCCGGTCCTGGACCACTGCCGCCGCGAGCGGGCGGCAGGCCGAGCCGGGATCAAGGCGGTCCTGCTGTACCCGATGAACGCGCTGGCCACGGACCAGGCGCTGCGCATCAACGATCGTCTTCGCAAGGATGATCACGCGCTGTCTCAGGTGACGGCCGGCCTCTACATCGGTGACGTTGCCGCCACCCGCTACGAGCGGGTGGAGACGAACCGGGCGGCGATGCAGACCACCCCTCCCGACATCCTGATCACCAACTACAAGATGCTCGACCTGCTCCTCCAGCGCCGCGATGACGCGCCGCTGTGGGAGGACGCGGACGTGCGCTACGTCGTGGTGGACGAGTTCCACACCTTCGACGGCGCGCAGGGCACGGATGTGGCGATGCTGCTGCGCCGCCTGGCGTCCTCCCTCGGAGTCTCGGAGAAGGGTCGGCCGCTGGGCGGGATCTGCCCGGTGGCGACTTCCGCGACGCTCGCGTCCGGCACGGACGAGGCCGGAGCGGCCGAGTTGCTGAAGGTCACGACCGAGGTCTTCGGGACACTTTTCACACCGGAAGCGGTAGTCGGGGAACGACGGCTGACGGCAGAGGAGTTCATCCCGTCGGACGCTATCGAGCTGCTGCCCGTCCCCACCCCGGAGCAGCTGGCAGCGATGCCCGATTCGTCGCTGAGCGACGAGGCGCGCGACGACCTGGTGGAGGCGTTCACCGGGCAGCGTGGGCTGGATCCGTTCCAGCTGGGCGCCCAGTTGAAGAAGCACATCCTGACCCAGGCCGTGATGATCGCTCTGGGTGGGGAACTGAAGTCCACTGACGAGATCCTCGCCGTGCTGTGGCGGGCGGGCGCGTACTCGTGGGGGCAGGCGATCACGCAACGCCCAGAGCAGGCCGCCGAGGCGCTGGCCAGGTTCGTCGCGTTGCTGTCGGTGGCCCGCGACCCGGACTCCACCACCGAGGTGCCTCGGCCGCTCGTGCATATCGAGGTGCACCAGTGGGCTCGATCGGTCTCCCGGCTGCTGCGGGGTGTCCTGCCGTGGCCGAAGGCACAGTTCCAATGGGACGCGGGTGACGCCCCACAGCAGGGCGGCCCGGACCGGATGCGCAACGCGCCGGCGACGACGGCGACCAGCGCAGAGGCGGCGAACCTGTTCCTGCCCGCGGTCTACTGCCGGGACTGCGGGCGTTCGGGCTGGGCGGTGTTCGTTCCGGAGAGCGATGACCTGGCGGTGGAGGTCAACCCGGCGAAGATCCGGCGGGCCTCTGCCACACAGGACAAGATCCGGGTGCGGAACCTCATTGCCGCGACGAACGAGCAGGCCAAGCGGGCCGCCGCCGAAGCGAAGATCGCCGCCTCGGCACGCACCAAGGGTTCGAAGGGCTCCGGACATGGCCAACTGCACGGCGCCGGCGGCGATCTGATGGTGCTCGACGGCACGCAGCGCCGCCTGCGCCTGCCCAGTCCGGTCGGCGATTTCGACCCGGAGTCGGGCGAGCCTCGGCTGGGTACCCCGGATTCGGCCTTCGTCTGGGTCAACCGGGGGGCCACAGCGAACACGGCGGCGAAGGAGGACTGGTGCCCCGGGTGCGGCGAGCGCAACGCGATCCGTTACCTGGGCACCGGGCAGGCCGCGCTGGCTGCGGCCTCGATCACCCGGCTGTTCACCGGTGGTGAGCTGGACGAGAAGCGTGACGAGTGCAAGACGCTGATGTTCAACGACTCGGTGCAGGACGCCGCGCACCGCGCCGGGTTCGTCGCGAACCGCTCCTATACCTTCTCGCTGCGCGCCTTGCTGGTCGATCACCTGTCCGAGTCCGAGCCGACCGCTCTGCACGAGCTGATCGCGAAGGTGATCGCGGACACCACCAATCCCAAGACCCTGGCCGCGGTGGTGCCGCCGGACCTGCACGATCTCAAGGGAGTCGAGCGGCTGCTGTCGGGCAAATCCCGGGGCGGTGACCAGGCGACCTGGCGATTGATCGGCGAGCGGCTGGCATTCCAGACGCTGATGGAGTTCGGACTGCGGGCCCGCCAGGGCCGCACTCTGGAGCTGACACGGACCGCCGCCGCACACGTGCGGATCCCCGATCCGGCGGCGGCCGTCGCGCTGGTGCGTGAGGCGCACGTGGAGACAATGCGTGACCAGACGCTGGTCCCGGTCGACGATGCGCAGTACCTCGCGTTCCTGCGAATCTTCCTGGAGCGCCTGCGGTGGCGCGGCGCGATCAAGCACCGCTGGCTGGAGAAGTACCTGGCCGAGACGGGCACGAGCCGCTACTTCATCTGGAACCGCCGTCCGGCGGGAATGCCTGCGTTCCCCAAGGGCGTCGGCGCCCCGGTGTTCCTCATGTCGGGCCAGAAGGACGGCAGCGAGTTCGACCCCGTCACTGGCCGGCTGGTCTGGCACGAGCGATGGACGGGACGCTGCCTGGGAATGCCGCGCGAGCAGTCGCCGGAGTTCTGGGGGCACCTGCTTCCGACGCTGCACTCGGCGGGACTCCTGTCGATGCGTACGGCGAAGGACGGAGCGACGCGGATCTACGGACTGCAGCCGGGCGCGATAGACGCGCTGCTGCTGTCCGACGATGACGTCGAGACCGCTTACGTGCGCTGCCCGGTCTGTTTCTGGGAGCAGACCGTGCACCCTTCGCTGTTGGAGCAGTGGCACGACGCGCCGTGTCCGTCCTACCGGTGCACGGCGGGCCGGCTGGTGGCGGGGACACACGCACGCGAGGGGGATGTGCACGCCCGGGACCGCAAGTTCCGGGACGACTACTACCGCCGGCTCTACTACCGTGCGGGGACGTACCAGGTGGTGACCGCCGAGCACACCAGGATGCTGGACCGTGAGGAACGCGAGACGGTCGAGGCCGCCTTCCGCAGAACGGGCGAGGAGCGCCGCTTCAACGATCCGAATGTGTTGTCCTGCACCCCCACGCTGGAGTTGGGCATCGACATCGGTGACCTGTCGGCCGTTGTGCTGGCTTCGCTGCCTCGTAGCCCGGCGAACTACGCCCAGCGGGTCGGCCGAGCCGGCCGCCAGACCGGCAACGCGTTCCTGCTGACGATCCCGGAGAAGCGCAACCGCGACCTGTACTTCCTGGAGCAGCCGAAGGAGATGATCGCGGGCCGGATCGTGCCGCCGGGCTGCTACCTGTCGGCGGTGGAGATCCTACGGCGCCAATACCTGGCGCACCTGCTGGACCTTGCCTCGCGAGGGCGCCTCGTTGACGGCCAGGGCAGGGTCCTGCCGGGCCTGCCGCGCAAGATGAAGGGCCTGTTCGGCCCTGATGGCTACCTGAGCGACCTCGTCGAAGTCGCGATCACTCAGGGCGATTCGCTGGTCAGAGCGTTCCTGGACCTGTTCCCCTCCGGAGTGTCCGACCAGGCCGCCGCTGACCTGCACACCTATGCCACCAGCGGCCTGCGCAGCAAGGTGGAGGAGGCCGGTCGGATCTGGGCGGCGCGGGAGGACTCGCTGCGTGCTCGCATCCGCCACATCAACGACGCCATACAGGAGTTGCACGACTCCGACCCCGAGGAGGCGCGGCAGAAGGCGGAGTTGGAGGCGGAACGACGCGGGGTCGGGAAGCAGCGGGGAGAGTTGGAGGACACCCCGGCGCAGGGCGCGCTCTGCGACCTCGGTCTGCTGCCCAACTATGCCCTGGCGGATACCACCACCGTGCTGGAAGCCACGCTCTACTGGCCCGACGGCGAGGACACCCCCGGCGGACGGACCCGCTACGACTCCGCGCTGCGCAGCTACGACCGCCCGCAGCGCTTCGCGCTCCAGGAAATGGCGCCGGGCAACACCTTCTATGTCAAGGGCTACCGCCACGAGATCACCGGCCTGGACATCGGCACTGCCTCCCAGCACGGCTGGCAGACCTGGCGCGTGTGCCCCCAGTGCGGCTACGTCCGCACGGAAGGCGCGAGCGACGACCGAGACCCCTGCCCGCGCTGCCGTACCACCGCAATCGCGGACGACGGCTCATGCCTCTTCAAGGTCGTCCAGCCGCGCCTGGTGACCTCGCGGGACAAGCGCGAGGACGCGCGGATCCGCGACGACCGCGACGAGCGCGACCCGCGCTTCTACGAGATGGTCACCGCGGTGGACATCCCCGAGGAGAGCCTGGAGCCCGGCTCGTGGCGGCACACCAAGGAGACCTTCGGCGTGGACTTCTGCCGCAGCGCGATGGTGCGCACCATCAACCTGGGGCCAGCCCGCTTCGACATCCCCGCCGCCGACGCGTTCGCCGGGCACACGGTTCGACTCAACCCGTTCCATGTGTGCACCGGGTGCGGCGCGGCCACCGCCGACGGCCGCCCGGTCTTCGACCACGACACCGATGCGCTCAGCGCCTCCGACGCCCGTGACCCGCGTCTGAAGCACCACCGGCCCTGGTGCCCGGTGCGCCGCGGCAAGGCGCGCGCAGCCGAGCAGCTGCCGGTGCTCCTCGCGCACGAGCTGCGCACCGAGGCCCTGCGCGTCCTGCTGCCGGCCGCGACCGTCCTGGTCGAGGAGAAGATCCACTCGTTCCGGGCCGCGCTGCGGCTCGGCGTGGACCGCCAATTCGGCGGCGACCCGCAGCACCTTGACCACACACTGGCCTCCAAGCCGGACGCCGGCACGGGTGAGCGGCGCTGGTACCTCGTGCTGTTCGATGCCCTCCCCGGTGGCACCGGCTACCTCCACCGCCTCACCGACCCCGACGTCTTCCGCGCCACCTTGCTGAAGGCCCACCAGGCGCTCGCCGAGTGCCCCTGCAAAGACGAGGAGCACCGCAAGGCCTGCCACCGCTGCCTGCACCGCTACACCGCTGAGCGCCACCAGGCCCAGCTCTCCCGCATCCAGGCCCTGGAGATGCTGGAATCCCTTCTGTTCGACGCCGACGGCGGCGATGCCTGGCAGGCCACGGACGTGACCTCCACCGGGTTGATCGGCCTGGAGAGGCAGGTCGAGTCCGACCTGGAGGCCCGCTTCCTGGCTGCGCTCCGCACGTGGAGCGCAGCCAGCCAGGACGCGGTGCTCGACGAGGACGGACGCGCCAGCGGCCACCTGAAGATCAGCACGAGCGATGAGCGGCTGAACTGGCGGCTCACCGCCCAGGAGCGGCTCATCGGCACCCGCACCGACTTCACCTTCACCCGCGTCGACGGCCCGCCCGGGACCGTGAAGGTGTACCTCGACGGGCGGCGCAACCACGCCGCCCCCGACCGCAACCGCCTGGCCGACGACGGCGCCCGCCGCGACCGGGTGCGCGCGGGCGGCGCGATGGTTTTCCAACTGACCTGGCACGACCTGGACCTCTTCGAGCAGCGCCCCACCCGCGCGATGCCGATGTGGCCACCGTACGAGTGGGCGGCGCAGGAAGCCGCGAAGGACGCGTACGAGGCCATGGGCGGCAGTCGCCCGCAACTGGCCGGGGCGGTGTTCGCCAATCCGATGGACACGCTGCTGGCCTACTTGCGAGACCCCTCGCCTGAGCTCTGGGCACGCCGGGCCAACGCCCTGGTCAGCGGCCTGACCGCACACCCGACCACCTCACTGGCCGGCTCCAGCGCGCACCGCGGCCAGCTCATGGCCACGCTGCGCGCGGCGCTCGGCGAGGCCAACGGGCAGGCCCCAGACGACGACGGGCACGTCGGGCTGGTCCACGTCCTGCGCACCACCGACAACCACGGACTCGCCCTGGCACTCGCCGTCCGCGACTCCGACCAGGAGGCACCCGCCTGGACGGTACTGGCGTGCCTGGATGATGACCCGGCGGTGATGGACAGCGAAGAGCACAAGCTGCGGTGGCGAGCCTGGCTGTACTGGTCCAACCTGCTGCAGTTCCTTCCCTACGCGGGAGGGGACGGCATCCAGATGACCAGCAGTCAGGTGCTCGACTATCCGCTGGACACGCTCGCGGTATGCGGAGGCGTCGGCGAACTCATGTCGCTCACCGCCGCCGAGCGCCAGGCACCGGCCGCAGAGCCGTCGGCACCTGCTGAGCCCGCGATCGGCACAGCGGCTGACTCCGGTTCCTCCTTCGAAGAGCAGGTCGCTGCCCTGCTACGCGACCACGCGTGGGACACGGACTTCCTCCCGCACATCGACCCCCAGGAGGAAGCCGATCTGCTCACCCTCGCCACCCGGATCGCCGACCGGGGAAAGAAAGCGCCCAATGTGTTCGGCTTCGAACTCGGCGCGAGCCTTTGGCCGGCCGATTTCGTCTGGCAGGGTGACGATGCCAAGATCGCCGTCGTCCCCTGGTCGCCGGACGGTCTGCCCGACGCCGAGGCCGAGCGCCGTGACGCCGCATACCGTGCGGAGGGCTGGACCGTACGGACCGCCGCCGACTGGCTCGACCACTTCGACTCCCTGATCGCCCTGCTCCCCGATGCGCCCACCCTCGGCGCAGCGCCCGACGTGGAAGGCTCCCTTCGATGACCGCCCGGCTCAGCCTGTACCAGAAGGCCGAACAGGAGCTGTACAAGCTCGATCGCCAGGTGAAGGCGAAGTTCTACGACTTCAGCCACCTCTTCCGGCAGGACCCCTGGCACGCCTCGCTGCGGCTCAAGCCCCTCAAGGGCGACGGCCGGATCTTCTCCGCCCGCATCGACCCCTCGTTCCGGGTCCTGCTGACCCGGACCGGTACCGGCGCGAACGGCGAGGAGAGCTGGCTGGCGATCGCGGTGCGCCACCGCCGCGACGTCTACGAGCAGCTGTCCGTCGCAGTCAACCGGGTCACCGGTGTGATCGAGTTCGTCGACCTGTCCGTGGTCGGTGAGAGTGCTCTGCGACGCGCCGGGATCCAGCTCACCCCCGCCGAACCGGATGCCGATCCGGGCGAGGACACCGCGCTCGCCTCTACCGCCCCATCGACGACGGCCGCGGAACCGGAGCCCGCAGCCCCGCTGCTGGCAGCCTACGACGCCGAGCTCCTGCGCGAGCTCGGCGTGGCCGAGGCCCTTGTCGACCTCGCGCTCGTGGTCACCACCAGCGACGAACTCGACCAACTGGTGGACGGCGCCCCACTGCTGACCAAGGACGTCCTCTACGGCCTGGCAGCCGGACTCCCGCTCGACGACATCCGCCGCGAGATCACCGGCGCGGTCGCACTCGAGGAGCGGCCCAACCCGGAGGACTTCACCGCAGCGCTGGCCCGCACCGTCGTCACCACGGTCGACGACGCCCTTCGAGCCGTCATCGAGGAGGGCGACTTCCGCGCCTGGAAGATCTTCCTTCACCCCACCCAGGCCCGCCTGGTGAACCGCACCTACAGTGGCCCGGCCAGGGTCTCCGGCGGCCCCGGCACCGGCAAGACCATCGTGGCCCTCCACCGCGTCCAGCACCTGGCCAAGCAGCTCCCGCCCGGCCAGAACAAGCCCATCCTGGTCACCACGTTCACCAAGAACCTCACGACGGACCTGCGCGCCCGCCTCGCCTCCCTGGTGGAACCCGACCTGCTGGCACGAGTCGAGATCATCCACATCGACCAGCTCACCGCCCGCGTCCTGGGCGAGAACGCCGTCTCCGGGCGCGTCAAGAGCCGAGTGGACAACCTGGCGGCCATCAAGGAGCTGCGCGATCTGCTCCTGGAGCTTGACGAGCGCACCTGGGAGCCTGAGTTCCTCTTCGAGGAGTGGGAGCAGGTCGTGCTCGGCCAGGCGGTGCCCACCCGCACCGCCTACCTGCAGGCCCGCCGGGCAGGCCGCGGACGGCCGTTGACCCGGATCGAGCGGACCGCCGTGTGGAAGCTGCTCGAGCAGTACACCGCCCGCCTCGACAAGCTGAACATGGAGACCTGGAGCCAGGCCGCCGAGCGTGCCGCCCGCTTCGAGATCGAGCGCGCTGAGCGGATCCGGGCGCGCGCCGAGTACAAGGAGGAGATCGGGGGCCAGGAGCTGATTCACCGCGACGCCACCGATTCCGCCATGCGTTACCTTCGCCATCGCTACCAACACATCGTCGTCGACGAGGCCCAGGACCTGAGCCCCGCACACTGGAAGATGCTCCGCGCGATGGTCGCGCCCGGCCCCGACGACCTGTTCATCGCCGGCGACACCCACCAGCGCATCTACGACAACCAGGTGGCCCTCGGCGCGGTCGGCATCAACATCAAGGGCCGCGCCGCCCGGCTCACCCTCAGCTACCGCACCACCAAAGAGATCCTCGCCAAGGCGATCACGGTCGTCAGCGGCAACAACCTCGAGTTCGACGACCTCGACGATGGCACCGATACCCTCGCCGGCTACCGCTCCGTCCTGCGCGGCCCCGACCCCAAACTGGTCGGCCACACCACCTGGCAAGACGAACTCGCCGCCCTTGCCGACACCCTCTGCACCTGGCGCACCGAACTCACCACCGACGAGGCCGGCAACACCACCCGCGACGCCCGCGGCCTCATCGCTGTCTGCGTCGCCGACCGCAACAAGGTCAACGAAGTCATGTACTACCTCACCACCCAGGCCGGCATCACCTGCGCCGAACTCACCAAGGACGGCGCCCGGGGAGATGGCGAGGTCCACGTCGGAACCATGCACCGCTTCAAGGGCCTGGAGTACCAGAGGCTGGCCATCGCCGCCGCGAGCGACGGCATCCTTCCCCGATCTTCCATCGAGCAGTACCGCGACAGTGATCGGTCCCGTTACCAGCGAGAACTGCGCAAGTCCCGCGCGCTGCTCTTCGTGGCCAGCACGCGCGCTCGCGATGCCCTGACGATCTCCTGGCACAACAAGCGCAGTCGGTTCCTGCCCGGCTGACCCGATCATTCGCTCGCATCGCCTCGGGGCCTCGGCAACTGTCGTGGCGCCGAGGCACTCACCAAAGGCAACCATGCTCACGAAGGCACACCTCAAGGGCTACCTCCTCGAAGAAGCCTTGGCCTGGCTGCTACGCAACAGCGGTTACCGACTCCTCAGCCGGACGGGCGATGATCGTGCAGAGCTGACCACATCCCAGGACGGCTCACTCGCCGTGCGCGGACGCGGTGCACGCCATCAGGTCGATGTACTCGGGCAGTTCGCATTCACGCCCGCTTTCTCGCTTCCCGTCCGGATGTTCCTCGAGGCCAAGTCCTACAACGAGCGCTGCGGCCTGTCGATCGTGCGCAACGCCCACGGCGTCATTCACGACATCAACCAGAACTTCGCCATTCCCGAGCTCAGAGAGCCGGCCAGCAGCAACCACGGAAGTGCCCGGCCACGCCGTCGCTACCACTACGTCTACACGCTCTTCTCCACCAGCGGCTTCACCACGGACGCCCAACGCTTCGCCCTCGCTCACCAGATCTCCCTCGTCGACCTGTCCGGCGACTCCTTCAAATGGCTGCGGGACAGGATCGGAACCGCTGCAGACCTGCTCTACACAGCCAGCACCCAAAACGGCATCACGAAGTTCCCGGTCAACTGGCTCCGGGCCGTCCTACGCAACGAGCTCAAGACCGCAGACATCTCCGAGCCGAGCGACATCTCGACGAACGCTCCCCAGTTCCGAGCAACTGCGCTCCCCGTCGTCCAGAACTTCGTCGGCAAGCTCACCGAGAGGCTGAACACTGAACTCCTCCTGGGATTCCCGGAAGCCCCCTTCGTCATCCCCTTCGTCACCGCTGACGCCCCGCAGTTCCTCCAGCACGCTGATGCTCAACCGACGCACCACGTCCGCCTCTGGCGCACCGGCCACAACTCCGACGCCGAGTGGAACATCACTGCAGTCGGAGGAGACCCCGGATACCACCTCACATTCAAACTTGCCCGTGAGATCGAGGAATGGATCAGCGAGGTCGAAGACGACGAGCGTGCCCGGACCATATCGGTCAAGCGCGACTTCTTCCCATCCATCACCATCTACCGGGCCCGGCCGACCGGTGGCGTCGACACGTACCAACTTCGCTACACCTGGGAAGGACGTCGTAGCGTCGAGTGACCTGAAGGCCGGCAAGCGTCCCGGATCGGAAACCAGCTCGACCCACGCAGGACAACCGCTCCACCGTGCGGTGCCTTGCAGTGCTCTCGGGGCGTGGCGAGAAACGCGGCGTTATTCGCAGCGGAGGAGCGGCCGTGCAGCCAGCCAAACACGCGGTAGAAGATCAAGTATGCGGTACAGAGCCATCTTGCTCGGGAGGATCTCCTTCCTGGTTGGCGTTGACCCGTGGGGAGAGGCCGTGGAGGGTGGGGGCAGCAGCATTCCGGATGGCGAGCCAGTTCTGGTCCGTGGAGTGATGGTTCAAGTTCGCCGCTTCCTGGGCGATACGGCCGCCTGATGAGAGCACCGCAAGTGCCTGGTCTTGAAGGGCGGACGGTAGCCATTCCGCGAGAAGCCGGGCACGGGTTGGGTCGACCTTGGGTGCCGCGCTGCGAGGACGGGTGAGAAGGAGCTCGTAGCAGCCTTCCGCTGGTTCAACGTGCGGAAGGCCGAGGAGCGTTGCGGTGACGGATGCTCTGGCTGGGATGGACAGGCCGTCCGCGTCGAGATCTCCGTAGTAGAGGATGCGGTGGATCTGGGGGAGCTCGGTGATGCTGGCGACCGATGCTTCGAAGGCGCGACCGCCGCCGAAGGCGATGTAGCCGATGCAGCCGGGGTCAGACCGGAGTAGGCGGCGCAGGGTGGTGAAGGTGTCGCTGTTCTCGATCACGAGCATGGTGTCGCCTGCTCCGAGGTGCCGATAGGCGAGCGGTGGTGGCTCCCGGTAGGTGGCGAGTTGTTCCAGGTCGAGCCGACCGGGGCCGAAGAGTGCTCCGCCGATCAAGGTGTCGAGACGCTTCTCGTCGTTGAAGATCTCGTGGGAGCGCTCGCGCAGCGATAGTGGGTGCCGGGCTTCTGCCTTACTGCTCGTGTCGCGGAACCATCGGTTGATCGCTGTTAGGACATCGGTCTGCGCCGTGGTGATGCGCGCGGTCGAGGCCCAGCTCAGCTCGGGGCGCCATGAACGCTGTTCACGAGGCGTTGCAGGGGCAGGTCGGGCGCGGACGATCCGGACGTTGTCGGGCAGCGGTGGGCGCCCGGCATCCCACTTCACAGGGTCCGCGGGTAGGGTGACGAGTCGGGCATCGGAAAGTTCGATGAGCAGGGTGGCGAGACTGAGGCGGCTATTGCTGCTCCGGGACAGACCGGGCAGAGCTGAGGCGAACACCGCTGTAAAGGCCGTTCGCGAGACTGTGCTGCCGGCGGCATTCATGGCCTGCAGAGCGTCACTGAGCCGCGCGGCGGCAGGAGACAGCGAGAGCGTTGGCTTGTCGTCTGATGCGCTCATTGTCCGGCCTCTGCCTTGGTGTAGAGCCGGGCCGCGCTGAGGTAGCCGGCGGGCTCGGGCGAATCTGGGTCGGGCGCGACCCGGGGCGGGGGGACCAGTGCTGCGTGAACACGCTGCTCGACGCGTACCAGCGACAGGCCGCTGCGGGCTTCGGCATCGTTGCGCAGTTGGATGCGCAGGGGGAAGCGCAATGTGGCGTTGTCGTCGCCGAGTCCGGTGGTGTAGAGCAGCTGAATGCCGAGTGCCGAGGCCATCTCGCGCTGGATTTGAACAAGGTAGTCGGCGTTGGCGCGACCGATTGGGTTGTCCAGAATGAGGAGGCCGCCGTGCCGGGTTCGGCTGCGCGGGCTCGGTGAGGTCCGCAGCGCGGCTAGCGCGCAATACAGGAGGATGGCTCCGGTGAGCTCCTGACCGCCCGAGAAGACGTCCTTCATCTTCTCCACGGGCACGTGCTCGATGGTGTGCGAGGCAGTCGGTTTGAGCACCTTGGCGCTGAAGCCGCGCGGGACGGCTCGGTGGAGACACCGCATCACGACGTCCGTGCCCTTCAGGTTGCGGGCGTTGGGGGCGGCTGCCATTTCCTGGACCGCTTCGCGGATTAGCCCGTGGAGTAGCGGCTGCTCGGGCACTTGGTACTTGACGGTCAGGAAGCGCTGGCCTGACCAGCGCCCGACGCCGTCGGGGAAGACAGAGAAGCTACTGGCACGGTCGAGCTTCTTGAGCTCTTCCGAGACGCGTCCTGCCAGCTGGAGGACGAGGGTGTCGCGTACCTCCTCGACGCCGTTGAGCTGCGATGTCAGGACGGCGGTGCGCTCGGCGAGGGCGTCCACCCAGTCCGCGGCCAGAGGCGGGATCTTTCTGCCGTCGAGGCCGGAGATCTGCGTACGCAGAGGGATGTCGAGGCGCTCGTAGGCGACGTTGGAGGCGGCATCCTTCAAACCGGCCACCGCGCGTTCGACGGTACGGTCGGCGGTGACGCTCTGCTTCTCGGCCGTCGCATGACGTTCCACTGCCTCGCGAACGTGGGAGTCCGCGCCTTCGAGCGACCCCGAGTAGGGCTCGGCCTCCTGATCGAGGGACATGCGTTTGACCGCCGCCTCGAAGAGCGCGAGGACCGGGGCGATAGTGCTGAGCTCGCGGTCGGCCTGCTGCTTGGCCCGGCGCGCGTCGGCGAGAGACTCCTCGGCCGTGCGCGCGGCTCGGACGGCGTCGGACTTCAAGACTCGGGCCTTCCCCAGCATCCTCTGAGCTTCCGCCTGGTCACGGGGAGTCCATTCCTGCGCAGGCTCGTCTTCCAGCCAGGCGCGACCGACTGGGGGTTGGGCCTGCTCGAGCCGCACCTGGACGCCAGCGTGCTCCGCATTGAGGGCATCCACCTCGGTCTGGAGTCGGGTGGACTGCTCAGTGAGGCTGCACACGAGAGCGTCTCGTTGGACAGCGTCATCAGCGCGCGCGTCGCGAGCAAGAATCTCTGCTTGAATTCGCACTGGTTCGGGAACCTTGTCCCACAGCGCCTGACACGTGCGTAGGTCTTCCTCCGCGATGCGGGCTCGCTCGCGAAGGTCCTTGCCGACCGCTCGGGCTCGCAAGTCCGAGAGGGCCTGCTTGTGCTGCCGTCGCAGTTCGGGCAGGGAATCGAGCACACCGGACTGCGCCTGGCTACGTTCGGTCACATCAGTGGCAGTGATCTCCTCGCGTTCTCGGCGGTAGCCGGATACCTCCATCTCGTAGCGCTGGACGTTGGCGGCCCGGCGAAGACTCTCCTCCTCCGCGCTGGAGCAAGCCGCATCCAGTTCTTCGAACTCGCGACGCCGGCCATCGGTCAGTCGTTCGAGTTCGGCGATCCGATCGGCAGCCCGGTTGGCTTCGGCCTCGCGACCGGCCAACTGCTCCAGGAGTTCTGCCGTCCTCTGCTGGGCCCCCCACTGGGCGGCAACCATCTCGTGATCCGCCTCAGCCTCGCCGACAGCCCTTTCCAATGCCTGCGCGTGCTCTCGGGCCTCCGCTGCCGCCTGCTCGGCCTGCTCGGCTGCGGCCTGGAGACTATTCAGTTCCTCGAGGCGCTCTTCCACGGACACCTCGCCGATCTCCTCCTGCCAGCGGGCCAGGGCACTCAGGAGGTCCGTCGCTGCCTCACGTCGGGTCTCCTGCTGCTGGAGGTCCTCGGAGGTCTCCCGAATGCGAATCTCCACGATCTCCCGCTCGCGCCCTGCGGCCAGTTCGTCATGCATCGCGGGTGTGGGCTCGACCACGGTCCGGCCCGACTGGTCGCTGGGGACCGTGTTGGCGAACCGGTCTCCAGTTCCGATCGCCACGGCCGCTGCGGGCAGGGGACGGCGCTGCTGGAGCACCTGACACGCCCTGTCCAACGCCGACTCGTCGGCGACGATGACGCCGTCCACCAACTCCGGATGGTCGGACACGGCCTGCGCGTGAAGCTCGGTAGGCAGATTGTCACGCATCCAGATCCAGCCGGGGTGGGCGCCGATGCCGTTCTCGCGCAAGATGGCGCAGACCTCGCGGACGTGGATGCGCGCTGGGAGCAGCCCCGAGCTGGTGTCCAGGGCGGCGAGGTACTCCCGGTCCCGCTCCAGGCTGCGCCTTCGGGTGACCAGGGCTCCTTCGAGGGCTGCCTGGCGATGGCGGGCGAGCTCCTGTAGCGGCTGTGCGCTTGCGGCGATCCAGGTCACGGGATCGTCGTCGGTCGCGTCGAGATCTGCCTCCAGCAGCTCAGCGCTGAGGGGATCGCGCTGGATGTGTCGGGCTCGGGTCCGGAGCTTGTCCACGACCGTGCCTGCGTGGTCGGCGGTGCCGGCGGCCATGGTCGCGGCCCTCTCGGTCGTGGATAGCGCGCCCCGGGCGCTGGAGGTGGCTGTCCTGGCCTGATCGACGCTTGCCTTCGCCTTGTCGGCCTTCTCCTTGAGGTTTCGTTCCGCGGCGCGAACGCGGGTAGCCGCGTCGGCCGCCTCCTCCCCGGGCAACACATCCCGGCTTTCACGCGACTGCTGGAGGTCAGCTTCGAACTGGGCGACGTACTTGCTCAGGTTTGTTGTCTCGCTCTCGGCGGCACCGTCCAGGCTACGCAGGTCACCCATGCGGGCACGCCAGGTGCTTACCTCTTCACTGCGGACCCGTGATTGCTCCTGCAAGCCGCGGATCTGCTCCCGGACGCGATCTTCTTCCTGCCGTAGGCCGATCCGCAGCCGGGCTGCGGCGACATCGGCAGCCATCGCATATGACGAGATGGCTCCCTCGGCCCGGGTCAGGGCGAGCTGGGTACCTTCGAAGGCCCCGCGAGCGGTCGCGAGATCCAGGGCCAATGGCACGTGGGCCCAAGCGTCGCATTCACGTTGTACCTCCGATTTCTTCGTCTTGGTATCCACCCGCTTGGTAGCGAGGGCAGCCAGGTCCAACCGAAGGCTGTTCCATTCGACGTGACGCAGGGCGTTGTCGGCAGTGTCCCGAACACGCACCCGCGCGCGATGCTCGGTTTCTGCCTGCCCGAGACGGGTGGTGCATCGCTCCAGTTCACACGCCAGTTGCCTGTCCCGTGCAAGGAGCGTTGAGGCCAGCGCCGCGAGGTCCTCCGCGGCTTGCGCTGCATGGGTTGCATGCGACCGCCGGGCTTTGTGGGCCTCGTCGACCTGCTGGCAGTGCTGGTGCATGTCGAGGGCGAACGCGCGTTCCTGTTGCCAGAGCTGGTACTGGGAGATTGCTCCCGCATACCCCGTGAACATCGTCCCGACCGCCTCGTTCGCGGAATCGCCGGTTGCTTTCTTGAGCAACCACTCCACGAAAGCACCAGAGGTGTTCGTGGTGAAGGCGTTGGCGGCACCACTCTCCGTGGCGTTCATCGCGCGCTGCACGTTGAACAGGTCCGGATCCAGACCGAGGCCGCTCTGGTGCGCCTCCCACTCCTTCTGGCCGGCTTCCTCGTGCAGGCCCAGCCCTTCATTGCGGGCCTTGAGATCGCGCAGTTCGGTGCAGAAGTCCTCAAACGACAACCAGACGCCATCGTTGTGGAAGGGCAGACGGTCTGCGGTCAGGGCGGCACCGGGGTGGAAGCTGTAGAAGAGCCTGTTGAGGTTCTTGTCCGATGCTGGCGCGAGGACCTGACCGGTGACCAGGAGGCGGCCGGTTCGCACGTCGGCCCACTCCATCACGACATGCGACGGCTGCACGGGCGAGATGACGAAGCTACGCAGCGCGTCGAGATCCTTGTGGTGGAAGGGGATGGTCGTGCACATGATCGCGGTGAGGAGCACGCCCTTGCCGCCCCCGTTCTGCAGCATCACCAGGCTCGCGGGCGATGGCCGTTCCTGAACATGGCCGGCGTCCGGGACCAAGGCGCCAGCCGACACCGGCTCCCCGACTCCGGACAGGTCGAGGTCGACCCACTCGTACCGGGCGTCACGGGGGCCGAAGTTGCGCAGCAGGACACGGTTCAACTCGTACACAATGGACTCCTGTTGCGGTCAGCCGAAAGAGGGCTCGGCGAGAGAAGAGCCAGCTGCCATGGGCGTTGGGCCAGCCGGATCGCCGGGCGTGCGGTCAAGGTTGCCGCTCGGTAGGCGTGAGATGCCCAAGCCCGCAAGTTCTCCCAACAACTCGCCGGCCGCTAGTTCACGAATCTGCACGCGGTACTTCACGTGCGTGACGTACCTGTCCTCACCGTCGCCGGCCACCTTGTGCATGAAGCCGTACTCGACCAGGTGCTTCAGCGCGCGCTCGACGATCTTGCGGCTGGCTGCGATCGGCGTGTTGTCACCCTTGGTCCTTCCCGTTGCGCTCCGTCGTAGATACGCCCGCCACAGTGCTTCCAGCCCCGGTTGGCCGGTTGGTGGATCCTGGTCCTCGCCCGCAGCGTTGATGCGTTGCTCGATCGCCAAAGCGTGAGCACGTACGAAGTCGTCCACGGCGCTGACGGTGACGCGGCCCACGAACTCGTCGTCGTCCAAGTCCTGCGGGCGGGGGAACGCAAGGGTGGCGATCGCGAGTTGGGCGAGCAGGTACAGCGGGCGGTCCTGGGGAACGGGCACCAGCTCGGTGACCGGCAGGGCGAGTGTGGTCTCCGCGGTCGTGCCCAGGATTAGTCCCGCACGGTGGTCGACGTCCAGAACCGTCAGATCGAACCCCTTCGCGGCCATGTGCACCATGTGGGCATATTCAGGGTCTCGGTGGTAGCGCTGGACGAGCCTCGCGTACTCGCTCGATCGTGCTGGCGCTCGGCCTCGGCCCAGGGCCATAGCGATCATGCGGGTGGCGTCCGCCACGTCGTCGTTCGTCATGCCTGGTCCTTTGCGAACACGGGGTCGGCAGAGTCGCCGGGGTTGCGGGGAGAGGGAATGGGAAGAGTGGCGGACGAGCTGTCCACAGAATCGGCCGGGCCTGCCTGTGTGCGCAGGACGAGGAAGTCGGATCCTCCGAACCGCTCGTCGTCGAGTTCCGCGCCGTCGTCTACCGCGATGACGACTTCCTTCCCTTCGGCCAGGCCGGTGACGGGGACATTGCGGAAGAGCTCCTGGACACGTAGCGCGACCAGGTCGTCGGTCCCCCATCGCTGGTGGTTGCCTGGCTGGTTGAGGCGTGCTTGCTGCAGGATCGCCGACAAGCGAAGTCCTGTCGCGGGGACGTTGCCGAGGATGTCTGCAGCCTCTTGCTCCTGTTCTGCACTGAACGAGGGTTCGTCGGCTGATTCATCCCATTCGTGCTCGGTTTGAACGGCTGCCGGTTTCAGCAGCTGGTTCTCCGTGACCCGGCACAGGGCGACGAAGAAGTCGGGGAGGTAAAGCACGTGCGGGCGCTTGGGGCCGAGTGCCGCGCGGGTGAAAGTCGCCAGTGGGGTATGCGCGGCGTCTATCGACAGTTCCAGGACAGGCCGTAGAAGTTGGTCCTCCAGGTGGACGCGCGTGTGCAGTGCGGGCGCGACGAAGACCTGTCGGTCCTGCTGCCGGCGGAACTCCGGACCGAGCTGAAGGAGCAGATTGGTAAGCGCTGCGTGGCGGTTCAGGCAGTTGGCGAGCAGCTCACCCAGATCGATCAGCTGTTGGCGCTTTCGCTCATCGTCGGTGATCTCGAGTAGCTCACGCACTCGTTGCTGCATGGCGGTCTCGGCTTCGGAGCGTGCTTTGACATGGTCAAGGGCGAGCTCGACCTCTTCGTCCACCTGCTTCGTCCAGCTGACAGCGCGTACGCTGCGCTGCATGGCGGCTGTCCAGTCGCTGAGCTGCTTCGCGTAACGCACGCTCTGTCTGCGGGCATGTAATGCCGCCTGCAACGCGTCCTCGATCCGGGCCCGCTTCAACATGGCGGTCAGTCGGGCCTCGGCTGCGATCTGTGCGGACGCGACGTCAACGTCGATGGCGTGGAGCAGGACGTTGATCGCGGGCTCGGTCACCACCAGTGCGGCCCGCCCAACCTCGTCAGGTACCTCCCGGAGGACCTGGAAATTGAAGTCCCGTACGGAGAATCCATCCTCGTCGAGGGCGCCGATGGGCTGCCGGAACGTCCGGTCGCGCTCCTCAACATTGATCAGACGCTCGACGATCCACGTGCCCACGGCCTCGCGCTCGCTCTCTGGACGCTCGGGCATCTGCAGAGCTGCGTATCGGGAGACTTCCTTGACCACCGCATCCTGGCGAACCATTGTCCCCATATCGCTGCTCAAGGCGACGAAGTCGACAGCCGCCAGCGCCAGTTCCGCAAGCAGGTATCCGTTCCATCCCCGCTCCGTCTTTGCCTTGCTGGAATCGAGGGCGACGATCGGGCTAACCACGGCCAGTGCCTTTATCCGCGCGGTCAGGCTTTCGTAGACCGCAATCGGTTCCTCGAAGAACACTGGCAGGGGCCCCTTCCGTAGATGTCCGACGCGCCTATGACGCTAGACGGCACCACTGACAAGACGTCATCCTTCGAACTGTCAAGCGATTATTTCGAGAAGCTTGATCCTCTTGGGGTGCTGCGTCGCGTACGGGCTGTGTTCGTGCTGGTGAGAGGAAGGGGAACCGGTGGACTGGGGCGACTGGCGATTGCGCTGGGGAGGCCTTCACCCGCGTCGCAGGCCTGGCGGGAGGTGGCGGAAATTCGGTCCCGCTGGCACGACCGGCGACTTGGGTGTCCAACCGCACGGTGGAACTCCAGGGACCACCTTGCCGGGATGGGCGGACTCGTCCGAGCGGATGGCGAGGACGAAGTCCAGGCCGCGTTCGGCCAGGCCCTGGTGGAATGCGATGATCTGGCCGTAGCCGCCATCAGCGACGGCAGTCTTCGGCTCAAGGCCCCAGGCGGTCGCCTCATTGATCAACTCCGGCGCCCCCTGCATGCCTGCGCCGATCGGTCTCCTTGGCCCACCCGGCGGGCACGAACAGGCGCCAGGAGACAAAAACGCCTTCCTTGTGGAGCTGGTCGCCCCGAAGGGCGGCGCGTTCGCACGCCCTTCGGGGCGGCCCGGGATCGCAACTCGGATATCGACTCGGGGAAGTCGACGCCCTTGTTGTCTCGGACCGCGCCGGTGCCACGGCCGCATCCTGGCCTGCTGTACTGCACGGCAGGCGGGTGGCTCGGACGCTGCACCCTGGCGTTCGTTGAGCTCGACCGCGGAGCCATGGCCAGTCAGAAGCTCGCCGCCAAGTTGCAATGTCGGCGACCTCGAGTTTTTTGACCCGGTCGCCGACTGCCAGCAGGACGAGGACGGACAGTGCATGGCTGACGGTGGTCCCGGCCGACGTGCGGTGATATCGGTGCCCATTACCAGGCTTAAGCGGCATGGCCAAAACCGGCGAGTCTTCGATGATTGCTGCGGATCAGCCGAACAGAGGAGATATCCATGCCCGAGCAGTTCATGAGTGTCAAGCAGACAGCAGAGTATCTGAATATGTCTCTTGCCTGGGTCTATCGCGAGGCCCCTCGGCTGGGTCTCTCTGCGTACAAGTTCGGATGCGGGAGGAATGCGAAGCTTCAGTTCAAGGTGTCGGAGGTGCAGGCATGGGTGAAGCAGCAGAAGATGCCTGCACCCTGAGCATGGCGTCTTCAAAGAACTGAGAGGGCCCGCCCCAATGGCGGGCCCTCTCAGCGGGTTTAGGTGGCCAGGCCGAGATCGAGGAGCTGGGCAGCTCGGCTGATGGAGCCGGGCATGAGGTGGCGGTAGATCGTGAAGGTGACGTCGACGCTGCGGTGGCCCATCCATTCCGCGACGTCGGTGATCGGTATGCCGTTGCTCAGGCAGTTCGACGCGAAGAAGTGACGGAGACCGTAGAGCACCATCCCTTCTGGGATGTCGGCCAGGCCGGACTTCTTGATCTTCCGCCACTGGCTGTCGATGACGTGGTGCGGAATGGCCCGGGTGATGTCCTTGGGATTGCGAAGGAGGTAGCCATCCACCGTTCCGTACGTATCGGCGTACTGCTCAATGGAGTCTTTGGTGCGAGCCGGCAGTGGAACGTCGCGGTACTCACCGACCTTGCGATGCTTCAAGCGGGCGTAGGCACTGGTGGCCTGGTTGACCTGTTCGGTGACGCGGTAGACGTCGTCGGCGACGATGTTGTTGATGTTGACGGCATACGCTTCGCCGTTGCGCAGACCACAGCCGCTCATGAGGTCCGTGACCAAGCGGAATGCGTCGTCGCCCGCGGTTCGGATCTGCTGCAGCTGGGTGACGGACGGGATCGCCGCACGCTTCGGGTCGTACTGAGGTGCCTTGACCCCGTCAAGCGGGCTGTCCTCAAAGAGGCCGAGCCGGTGCGCGTCCAGCAGGATGGTCTTCAGGCTGATGAACACGTTGGTCTGGGTGGCCATGCCGATGCCGTTCCGCTCCATGGACTGGATGAACGCTTCGACGACCTTGTGGTCGAACGTACCCATGCGGCGACTGCCGAAGGCGGGGAGGAGGTGGTTCCTCAGAAGGGCATCGAGATTCCGCAGTGAAGTGGGGCTCAGATCGCGCTGACCTTTGAGCCACTCGGCGACGTAGTCGGAGAAGTGCATCACCCCGTACTTCTGGATGCGCTCCGCCTTGCGCTGGCTCTGCGGGGAGTTCTTCCGCGCGTGGTAGACCTCGGCGAGGCGGATCTTGGCCTTGTCCTGGGTGGCGAAGCCGGACTCCTCAGTCTGGCGCCCCGCCGCGTTGCGGTACCTGATCTTGTACTCGTGCGGGCACTTGCTCCAGCGGGACTCGGCGTGCTCGCACTCCTTGAAGAAGCTGCCCATGCCGCGGGTGAGGCCTGTGGTCGCCATGGTGGTCGGAACCTCCGGGAGTCTTGCTGACATTTTGCTGACCCCGGATGGTCGATCATGCCCCTGAGCTGGGCGGAAACGTCACTTCCGTGATATCTGGGCGAAGTACGGGTTGGTGTAGCCGGTGCCCTCGGTGGCCTTGACGTAGGCGAACTTGGCACCGTTCGCGGACACGGAGGACCAGTTGACGTTGCCCTGGTAGCCGGAGACGTCCAGGCCCGGGGTCTGGGTGGCGGCGAGGGAGGCGAACGGGGCGGCGGTGCCGCGGCCCTCGTGGGCGGCGACGGTGGAGCCGGCGAAGTCCTGATCGGGGTGGAAGCCGGGGCGGCCTTCGACGACGGGGGCAACAGAGGCGGGCTCGGCCGCGTAGGCGGGGGCGGTGACACCGGCGGCCAGGGCGGTCGCGGCGGCCAGGGCGGCCAGGGCGGGCAGGCGGCGGCGGGCCGATCCGTCGGTGCCGGTGGTGCGGGCGGAGCGGGAAGAGCGGGGCATGGACACTCCTCTGGTTCCGAACGGGGGAAAGGTCGAAATGACCTGGTACGACCGGGGTCTGACCGGCCGTACCGCAGAGTAGTCATGTACCTGTTACCGCCGCCAGGCATCTTTTTTCACATGGTGAACGCACGTCACATGTGCCGGAACGTCATGACCGGCAGCCGGCGTTGCCGGTTTTGCCGGGCCGGTCGGCCGCGAAACCGGACCGGGGAATCGGCGGGCGGCCGCCGGGCCGGGCTCGGGGCGGTTCCGGGAGCGCGCGGCCCGCTGTGGCACGATGCCCGCGGGCCGGCCACCGCGGGCGGCCCCGCACGTGAGGAGAGGACCAGCCATGACCGAGACCGCCACCGACTCCGCCCGGCCCGCCGGGGAGCCCGCGTTCCGGCCCGCCACGCCCGCCGACGTCCCGGCGCTGGTCGACCTGGTCGAGTCCGCCTACCGGGGTGACTCCAGCCGGGCCGGGTGGACCACCGAGGCGGACCTGCTGGGCGGCCGGCGCACCAACCCGGAGGCCGTCACACAGGCCGTGAGCCACGCCGAGGGCCTGGTGCTGCTCGCCGAGCGGGACGGCGGAATGCTCGCCTGCTGCCAGCTGGAACGGCGCGGTGAGCGGGCCTACTTCGGCATGTTCTCGGTGCGCCCCGGGCTCCAGGGCGGGGGCATCGGACGGGCGGTGCTGGCCGAGGCCGAGCGCCTGGCCGTCGAACGGTGGGGCGTCGGTGCGATGGAGATGACGGTGATCGAGCAGCGCGCCGACCTGATCGCCTGGTACGAGCGGAGGGGCTACCGGCGCACCGGCGAGTTCAGCCCGTTCCCGTACGACGACGAGCGGTTCGGCATCCCGCTCCGGCCGGATCTCCGGTTCGAGCACCTCGTCAAGGAGTTGAGGGCGGCGTAGGGGAGTCGACGGCTGGACGCGGAAGTCGACGGCTTTGACAGGGAGTTGGAAGCCTGCTGAAACGGCTCGCCCTCGGGGTCCGGTTCAGTCCCGCTCGACCGGGTTTCCGCAGGTGACGCGCTGTCAAGTCGGTGAGCTGGGGCGATGCGGAGATGTCACACCTCGTTCATTATTGGTCTAGGCCAATGTGAGAAGCTGGGTGCGAACGGCCACGTTCCGTCCGCTGCCCAGGGGGGCCATTTCCGCATGCCCGTTCTCCATGGCACCGCCATGCCCGCACCCGACACCGGTCCGCGCCGGACACCCGCGGACCCCGACGGCCACCGACTGCCCGGTCCGCCCGACGACGAGGAGCTCTACTGGTACTTCGGCCCGCAACGCCGCTGGGTACTGCTCTGCGCCACCCTGTCCTACGCGGGAGCCACCGCCACACTCGGCCTGTTCGCCCTCAGCCGGCCGCTGCTCTGGCCGTTCCTGGTGCTCACCGTGCTCAACGCGGCCACCTGGCTGCTCTCGCTCACCGACGGCCAGCGCGCCCGGCGCTTCACCCGCGACTCGCACGACCTGCTGCTGCGCGCCTGGAGCCCCGCCCGCGCCCCGAGCGTGGACCTGCTGCTGCCGACCGCCGGCGAACCGCTGGCCGTCCTCGACAACGCCTACCGGCACACCTCGGCCGTTCGGTGGCCCGGCGAACTCACCGTCCTGGTCCTCGACGACGCCGGCCGCCCCGAGGTGCGCGAACTCGCCGAGTCCTACGGCTTCCTGTACCGCGCCCGCCCCGACCGGGGCCGCTTCAAGAAGGCCGGCAACCTCAACCACGGCCTGGCCGAGGGCACCGGCGAGATCGTCGCCGTCCTGGACGCCGACTTCTGCCCCCGCCCCGACTTCCTGCACCACCTGGTGCCCTACCTCGACAACCCCGAGGTCGGCATCGTGCAGAGCCCGCAGTGCTTCGACACGGACGCCGACATGTCCTGGCTCGAACGCGCCGCGGGAGCCACCCAGGAGATCTTCTACCGCTGGATCCAGCCCTCCCGGGACGCGCAGGACGGCACCGTCTGCTGCGGCACCAACGCCCTCTACCGCCGCTCCGCACTGAAGCGGATCGGCGGGTTCGCCGAGATCGACCACAGCGAGGACCTCTACACCGGCCTCGCCCTCGCCCGCGCCGGATGGGCCACCCGCTACGTCCCCGCACTGGTCGCCAAGGGCATGTCGCCCACCGGCCTGCCGGCCTTCATCAGCCAGCAGTACCGCTGGTGCCTCGGATCCCTGGCCCTGGTGCGAGACCCGGACTTCCGCCGGGGGCCGCTCTCCCGATCCGCCCGGCTCTGCTTCTGGAACGGCATCCTCGGCTACGTCACCAGCGCGGTGAACGTCTTCGCCGTGCCGCTGCCCGCCCTCATCATGCTGTTCTTCCGGCCCGAGGAGATCCAGCCCTGGCAGGTGCTGCCGTTCCTGCCGCCGATCTGGGTCGCCCTGGTGCTGCTGCCCGCGATGTCGCGCACCCGTTGGCGCTTCGAGGTCACCCGGGTCCAGCTCCTCGGCGGGCTCTGCCACGTGGTCGCCATCGCGCACGCGCTGCGCCGCCGCTCCGCCGACTGGGTGCCCACCGGCGCCGTGTCCGGCGGCAGTTCGCTCGCCCGCGCCGTCGCCCGGATCGGGGTCGGCTGGCTCGGGTTCGTCGTCCTCGCGGGCGCCGCCGGACTGGTCCGGGCCGCGCTGCTGTACGGCTGGCGGCCGTACTGGGCGCTCGCCGGGCTGCTCGCGCTCACCGCGTACACCATGATCCCGCTGATCCGGGAGCTGTGGCCGCTGCTGAACGGGAACAAGCGCGGCAAGGGCGCCGTCGGCGAGGTCGCCGCGCCCGCACGGGGCCGCTCCGACCTCGGGTTCGGCCGGGCCGAGGCCGTCGCCGTCACCGCCGTACTGCTGCTGTGCGGGCTGCTGGCCTCCGGCTGGGCCGATCCGCTGATGTTCTGATGTCTCGTCAGTTCTGCTCCACCGACTGATTGTTGAGTTTCCTTGCGCGTCGCCCCACCGGCGCGGAGACCGCCCGGCCGCCCCATCGGCCCGGCGGGCCCGACCACCGCTGCCAGCCCTGCAAGGAGCACCGCCGTGTCAACGGCCGTACCACCGTCGTCCTCCTCCGCCGCCACACCGGGCACACCGGAACCCGCTCCGGTCTCCGGTTCCGCCTCCGCCTCCGGTTCCGCTGAACTGCTGCCCGGCGTCGTCCGGGTGGACCGGGAACTCGCCGCCCCGCAGCGCGCCACCGTCGCCGAGAGCGGGCAGGCCCGCCGGCGCACCGCCTTCCGCCCCGACATCGAGGGGCTGCGCGGCGTCGCCGTGCTCTCCGTCCTCGCCTTCCACTCCGCTGTCCCGGGCCTGACCGGAGGCTTCATCGGCGTCGACGTCTTCTTCGTCATCTCCGGCTTCCTGATCACCGGCCTGCTCGTCGGCCGCCCGATCGGCCTGTGGGACTTCGCCGCCCGCCGCGCCCGACGCATCCTGCCCGCCGCCGCCACCGTGCTCGTCGCCACCGCCGTCGCAGGCGGCGCCCTGCTCGACCCGCTGCGCGGCACCGACCTCGCCCGCGACCTGATCGCCTCCGCCGGCCAGTTCGCCAACTGGCGCTTCGTCGGCCGGCAGACCGACTACCTGGCCGCCGAACACGACCCCAGCCCGCTGCAGCACTTCTGGTCGCTGGGCGTGGAGAACCAGTTCTACCTGCTCTGGGGCGTGCTGCTGCTCGGTTTCGCCCGCTACCTGTACGGGCGCCGCCGCACCGTGGCGATCACCCTCGCCACGGTGGCCGTCGGCGGTGTATCGCTGGCGCTCTGCCTGCGCTGGACGGCCACCTCCGCGCCGCTCGCCTACTTCTCCACCGGCAGCCGGCTCTGGGAGTTCGCGGCCGGCGCCTGCGCGGCGCTGGCGGGCTCGGCTCCGGCGGCCCGCGCCGAGCGGCGTCCGGTGGCGTGGTCGCTGCGGGTGCTCGGCTGGCTGGGCCTCGCGGCCGTGCTCGCGCCCCTG
>NZ_JAHSQD010000249.1 GCF_020103755.1 Streptomyces sp. LS1784 | reverse complement strand
CAGCGCCACGAAGCCGACCGGCCCGCAGACGCCGACCGCCAGCCCGGCCAGCGCAACGGCCAGCAGCAGGCAGGCGAGCCGGACCCGGCCCGGGTCGACGCCCAGCGCCGAGGCGACGCTGTCGTCGAAGCGCAGCACCGCCAGCCGCCGGGCCACCACCAGCGCGAGCGGCACCAGCACCGCCAGCCCGAACAGCACGGGCGTGGCGACGGAGAGGTCCCGCCCGTTGAGGCTGCCGTTGGTCCAGATGTACAGCGAGCCGGCCGAGTTGAGCGAGCGCCGGGCCATCGCGACCTGGATGACGGCCGAGGCGAGCGCCGACATGGCGAGCCCGACCACCAGCACCCGGTAGCCGCGCGCGCCGAGCCCGCCGGAAGCCAGGGTGACGACCAGGACGGCGACCAGCGCGCCGAGCGGTCCCGCCCACCAGGCGCCGAAGGTGCCCGCGACGCCGGCGGAGATCAGCACGGCGGCCGTCGCGCCGTCGTTGACGCCGAGCAGTTCGGGTGTGGCCAGGCGGTTGCGGGCGAGGGTCTGGGTGAGGCAGCCGGCCAGGCCGAGGGCGGCCCCGGCGGCGAGCCCGGCGACGATCCGGCCGAGCCGGAACTTCTGCACCAGCAGCACGTCCAGCCGGTCGCCGTAGCCGAACACCGCCCGGAAGGTGCGGGCGAGGTCGAGTTCGCTCTGCCCGGCGTGCGCCGAGACCACCACGGCGGCCAGCAGTGCGGCGGCCAGGCCGAGCGAGGCCGGCAGCGCCCGGCGCGGCACCAGCAGCGACCACGCGCCGTACCGCAGTGCCAAGTCCGGTTTGGGCGGGGCCGGTTCGTCCCGGCGCGCGGAGGGTGCCGACTCGGCGGGGTCGGCCATCGCCAGGGCTGCGGAGTGCCGGGAGCGGACGATCGCGATCAGGGCCGGGGCGCCGATCAGTGCGACGATCACCGACACCGGTGCCTCGAAGGGGCGGGCCACCACCCGGGCGAGCACGTCCGCGCCGGTCAGCACGGTGGCGCCGAACAGCGCGGCGAGCAGGGTGAGCCGGCCGACCCGCGGGCCGGCGACGGTGCGGGCGAGGAAGCCGGAGAGCAGCCCGAGGAAGGCGACCGGCCCGGCCAGTGCGACCGCCGAGGCGGTCAGCAGGGTGACCGCGAAGCCGACGGCGGCCCGGGTGGCGCCGGGCCGATGGCCGAGGCCGCGGGCGAGGTCGTCGCCGAGGGCGAGCGCGGTCAGCGGCCGGGTGGTGAGCGCGGCGAGCAGGAACCCGGCGCCGAGTACCGGGGCGAGTTGGCGCAGCGTCGTCCAGCCCTCCACTCCGGCCAGCGAGCCGAGCACCCACACCCGGTACCGTTCGTACGCCTCGGGGGAGTTGACGATCAGCACGTCGGTGAGCCCGCGGAAGATCGCCGCGACGGCGGAGCCGGCGAGCACCAGCCGCATCGGGGAACCGCCTCCCCGGCTGCTCGCGACCAGCAGCACCACGGTGCTGGCGAGCACCGCGCCGCCGAAGGCGAAGGCGAGGTAGCCGAAGGAGGTCTGCACGCCGAGCACGGCGATGCCGAGCACGACGCCCAGCGAGGCACCGGCGTTGACCCCGAGCAGGCCGGTCTCGGCCAGCGGATTGCGGGTGACGGACTGCAGCTGCGCCCCGGCGACGCCGAGCGCGGCGCCGACCAGCAGGGCGGTGAGGGTGCGCGGCAGTCGCAGGTCGCCGACGACCAGGGCGAGCCGGCCGTCGGCGCGGGCGCCGTCGCGGTTCAGCAGGTAGTCCAGCACCCGGCCGGGGCCGACCTCGCCGGCGCCGACCGACAGGGAGAGCGCGGCCAGGGCGAGCAGGAGCACCACCGCCGCCGTGACGGCCGGCCAGGTCGGGCGGGCGCCCTCCGTGCGGCCCCCGGGCCGTCGGGGCTCCGGCGCGGTGGCGGTGGGCGCTTCGGGGGCGCCGGCTTGCGACAATGTCATAAGGTAAGGCTAACCTAATGATCGAGCCGTCCCGAGAGGCACCTCCACCGTGCCGAGCTGCCCGGACATCGCTCAACTCCCGTACCACCGCTGCCCGGAGGCACCCATGCCGTTCGCCCGTCGCCCGCTCAGCCCCGTCCGCCGCCGCGCGGCCCAGGCGCTGGCCGTCACCGGGGCGGCCGCGCTCCTGCTCACCGGCTGCGGCTCCTCCGGTTCCTCCTCCTCGGGCTCCTCCACGGCTGCCTCCCCGGCGGCGGACGCGGCGGGCGGCGGTAGTGCCGGCGGCAAGCGGACCGTCAAGGACGCCACCGGCAAGGCCGTCGAGGTCCCCGCCGAGCCCAAGCGGATCCTCACCCTCACCCAGGAGGACCTGGACGCGGTGCTCGCCCTCGGCGTCAAGCCGGTCGGCATCACCAACGGCCAGGGGCTGGCCGAGCCGCCCGCGTACCTCAAGGACAAGGTGCAGGGCGTCCCGGTGGTCGGGAACCTGCTCCAGCCCGTGATGGACAAGGTGATCGCCGCCAAGCCCGACCTGATCCTGGCCGGCGACATGCAGGACGAGCAGGTGCTCAAGCAGCTGCGCGAGATCACCCCCGCCACGCTGGTCACCATGGCGCCCACCGACGACTGGAAGCTCGCCTTCCGGGGCATCGGCAACGCCGTCAACAAGCTCGACCAGGCAGACAAGGTGATCGGCGACTACGAGGCCAAGGCCGCCAAGGCGGGTGGCGAACTCGCCGGGAACAAGGGCGCCGCGGTCTCCATCGTGCGCTGGAACCCCACCGGTCCGAGCTGGATGGAGAAGAAGCAGTTCGCCAGTGGCGTGGCCCTCGACATGGGCCTGACCCGCCCGGCCGCGCAGGACAAGGACGGCAACGCGCACAGCCCGGCGCTCAGCCTGGAGAAGCTCGACGAGCTCGACGGCGACTGGCTGTTCCTGTCCACCCTGACCGACGACGGCAAGGCCGCGCTCAAGGAGGTCCAGTCCAAGCCCGCCTACCAGGAGCTGGGCGCGGTGAAGAACAACCACACCGTCACCGTGGACGGCTCGGTCTGGTCCACCCGGGGCGGCCCGCTCGCCGCCGACGTGGTCATCGGCGACATCGTCAAGGCGCTCGGCGCCAACTGAGCCCGCACCGGTCAGGGGGAAGTGCCATGGAGTTGACGGTCCAGGGGCTCGGCGCCGGCTACGGTCCGGGGCGGCCGGTGCTCAGCGGCGTCGACCTCACCGTCCCGGCCGGGCGGGTGGTGGCGGTGGTCGGCCCGAACGGCTGCGGGAAGTCCACCCTGCTGCGCTCCGTCGCGAGGCTGCACCGGCCGGACACCGGACGGGTCCTGGTCGGCGGCGAGGACGTGTGGCGGTTGCGCCCGCGCCAGGCCGCCCACCGGGTCGCGCTGCTGCCGCAGAGCCCGCAGGCCCCGGAGGCCGTCACCGTCACCGGACTCGTCCGCTACGGCCGCCACCCGCACCAGGGGCTGTTCCGCCAGTGGTCGGCGGAGGACGAGCGGCTGACCGCCGGGGCCCTGCGCGCCACCGGCGTCGAGGACCTCGCCGACCGCCGCCTCGACCGGCTCTCCGGGGGGCAGCGCCAGCGCTGCTGGCTGGCCATGGTGCTCGCCCAGGACACCCCGGTGGTCCTGCTCGACGAGCCGACCAGTGCGCTCGACCTCGGGCACGCGGTGGAGGTGCTGGAGCTGGTCCGCCGGGTCGCGGCGGGCGGGAGGACGGTGGTCATGGTGCTGCACGACCTCGCGGCGGCCGCCCGCTACGCGGACCTGCTGGTCGCGCTGCGGGACGGTGCGGTGGTGGCCTGCGGGCCGCCGCGCGAGGTGGTGGACGCCCCGCTGGTGCGGGCGCTGTACGACATCGACAGCCATGTGCTCGCGGCGCCGGGCGACGGCGCTCCGGTGATCGTTCCCCGGGCGCCGCTGGGCTGACGCGGGCGGCTGCCTTCCGGCAGCCGCCCCGTTTTCTTCTCCTCTTCGATCACTCGTTCGAGTGGTTTGAAATCTGCATGTCACGACCCGAATGACCCCGCCCGTCGCGTTGTCAGTGGGCCTCGCTACGTTCCTCGCATCGCTGGTCAGCAGGCGATCGACAGGTGTTTCCCAGGTGGGAGGAGTACGGCCGTGGCATGGGTGGAAACGGGCGCGGGAGGGTACCGCGTCGCGCTCGACGGGGAGGGCAGGGTGGTGTGCCGCAACGCGGCGGGCCGCGACCTCAAGTCCGTACCGTCGAAGCTCGGTGACGACCCGGTGGTCACCCAGCTCAAGCAGCTCGCCGAGTGGCTGGCCGCGCACGAGCGCGGCTGCCTGGAGGACGTCGAGCGCTGGATGGTCCGCTCGCTGCCGGTGCCCGCCGCCGTGCTCACCGCCGTGTGGCCGGACGAGGCCTGGCAGGGCGTCCTGAAGGACCTCGTGGTCACCGCCACGGACGGCTCCGTTGCCGGCTTCCTGCGCGGCGCCGACGCCGAGCGCGGCCTCGGCCTGGTCGACCTCGACGGCGACACCGTGCGCCTCACCGACGGCGAGGTGCTGATACCGCACCCCGTCCTGCTCCAGGACCTCGACGAGCTACGTGAGTTCGCCGTCGAGCTCGGCGTCTCCCAGCGCGTCCAGCAGCTCTACCGCGAGGTCTGGCACCGGCCCGCGGAGCCGCCGGCCGGCACCGAGGTCACCACCTACGCCGGCGGCCGCTACCGGGAGCTGCGCGAACTGGTCGGGCGCTGCAACCGGCTCGGCTGCCGGGTCCGCGGAGGCTCCGCCGTCCAGTCGGTCACCGAGGGCGGCCGCACCGTCGAGGCCCGGGTCTGGGTCGGCGACTACTACGAGTACGACGCGTGCGAGACCGGCCCGCTCAGCTGGGCCGGCCCCGACGGCCGGGCCCTGCCGCTCACCGGGATCGGACCGGTCGCCTGGTCCGAGGGCATGCGGATGGCCGCCGCCCTGTACGCCGGCCGCACGATCCAGGGGGAGGAAGCCGAATGACCACCACCGGCCTGACCACGACCACCACCGGCCCGGACGGCACCGGCACCGGCCGCACCGCGACGCCCGAGGAGCTGCTCGACGCCGGGGCCGTGCTCCCGTCCGGCACTCTGCCCGACGCCGGCCGCCCCGACAGCGCCGCCGACGTGCTCACCGCCCGCACCTACACCCACCCCGCGCTCGACGGCCGCCGGATCGTTCGGCTGGTCCCCGGCGCGCTCGGCCAGGCCGAGGACCTCGCCCTCGACTTCCTCGGCCTGGCGCCGGAGCCCGCGCCCGCCGAGGTCGGCCAGGTCCGCCAGGAGGCGCTCGGCTTCCCCGCCTGGGCCCTGGTCCACGACCCGGCCAACGGCCACCACGCGCTCGCCCTGGTCAAGGAGATGGAGCGGCTCGCCCGCCAGGCCACCTCCAAGCCCGGTGCCGCCAAGGACGGCTTCGACGAGCTCGCCGTCCGCCTCGGCCGGGCCGTCCCGCACTTCCTGCCGACCTTCTGCGAGGAGGTCGGCCGGATCTTCCTCGGCCACGGCAACCAGACCTACGCCGCCGCCTGGTTCGGCAAGGCCCGCGAGGCCGAGCGCACCCACGGCCTGACGGTGGACGAGGAGCGGCTGCGCGCTGTCTTCCTGGAGTTCGCCCTGGCCGGCGCGCTCACCGTCAAGTCGCTGCGCCAGTACGTCAAGGAGCTCGCCCAGCGGCTCGACCCGCTGACCGCCTGGCAGCGCTTCCGCCAGCTGTGCACCGAGCGCTCCGCGGCCGGCATGGCCCCGTACGCCGGGGTCGCCGAGGACGCCCGCGCCCTGATCAAGGCCGCCGGGCTGGACCGCGCCGAGCACGAACGGGCGCTGCTCGCCGAACTGCTGGACTCCCCGGCGGTCAACCGCGCACCCGCCGCGTTCTGGAAGTCCTGGCACGGCGCGCTGGTCGAGCTCGGCCGCGGCGACGCGGCGGTCCGCGCCCGACTGCTGGAACTGCTGCCCGACCCGGCCTCCTCCGACCTGGCCCCGCACGAGGCCGCCTGGCTGTCGCTCCTCGCCGAGACCGGCGCCGAGGAACTGCTCACCGGCCCCCGCCCCGAGGGCGCCGAACCCGCCGCCGCCTGGCTCCAGCGCTGGTGCCACCACCACGGCCGCGGCTGGCGCACCCGGCCCAGCTGCCCGTCCACCCTCGCCCTGGCCGGCCGGATGGTCGAGCGGCTGCGGGCCGACGCCGTCCCGGTCGACCTCTTCACCGGCATCCGCGCCAGCCACACCCGGATCGACCTGCTGGACCTGCTGCTGAGCGCGGGCGTGCCGGTGGCCGACCCGCCGGCCGGGCTCGGCTTCGACCTGCGCGAGTGGGCCGCGCAGTGCGGTGCCGACAGCCCCGCCCTCGCCGCCGTCGGCGCCGACGACCGCTTCCGGCCGCTGCTGCGCCGCGCCACCCCGTCCGCCTGGGAGACGGCCGTCAAGCGCCAGGCGCCCGTCCTGCCCCTGCTGAACGAGCTGTTCGCCGAGTGGGCCGAGGACCGCGCCGAGGAGCTGTCCGCCGCCCGCGGCCTGGCCGGCGCCGCAGACCTGGTCCGCTCGCTCGGCCAGTACCGCACCGCCATCCGGACGGTCGCACCGGCCGTCGCCGAGCGGGTCGCCGCCCTCGACGTCACCGCGCTGCTCACCGACGCCCTCAACGCCGGCATCCTGGACGAACTCGGCTGGCCCGCCCTGGAGGAGGCGCTCGGCAAACTCGCCGACCCGCCCGCCGCGGACGCCCCGCAGCACCCCGTCCCCAGCCTCGGCGTCGCCGGCCTGACCGGCCTGGTCATCGAGGACGCCTGGCCGCACCTGATCCTCGCCCGCCTCGACCGGGCCATCGTGGTCGGCCCGGAGGGCATCGTGCTGGAGCACACCCTGCGCCTGCCCGAGCCGCAGCACCGGCGCGACCGGACCAGGCTGCGCCTGGTCGACGGCGAGCTGCTGGTCGTCCGCTCCCACGAGGGCAAGCAGCTCGCGTACTGGTCCAGCCGCCCGGACGAGCAGTTCGAGCTGGAGGGCCAGACCATCGCCGGCTACTACTACGGCGACCAGGAGCCCGAGGCACCGTCCCTCCAGCTGCCCGGCGGCGGCCGCACCACCGGCGAGCGCCCGCTGCACGCCGGCGACACCCGGATGCCCCACGAGTACCGCGTCCTCGGCGACGGCACCGGGTACTGGACGCTGCGCCACGCCCCCGACGGCAGCCCCGTCCTGCGCGAACTCGACCCGGCCACCGGCACCCTGGGCCGCACCGCCGAACCGCCGGTGATCGCCGCCACCGCCCAGGCCGGCCGACTGGTCCAGGGCAGCACCTGGCTGCTGCCGCTCCAGCCCGGCCTGGAGCGGACCCCGCTCGGCACCGACGGCACCGTGCTCGGCAGCTGGGCCCGGGTCGAGCCCGGCAAGGCCGTCACCACCTTCACCGCCGACGGGCAGCGCATCGTGCTGCCGCTGGACGGGCACCGGGCGGGCACCGTACCGGTCGGCCGGCTCGCCCTGCCCGGCGCGGCCTCCCCGGTGGTCAGCCACACCTCCGGCGACCACTTCTCGCTCAACCTGCCCGACCTCACCGGCCACGCCGACCGCACCGTCGACCTGCGCCCCGGCCGCTCCGGCGAACTCTCCGCCGCCGGCACCCCGCTCATCCCGCCGTACCCGCACTGGCACGCCCTGCGCCCGCGCGACGAGGCGGGCTCCAAGGTGCTGCGCGCCGCCACCGCCGAGCAGGCCGCCCGGCTGATCGACGCCGCCTGGCCGGTCGACACCGAGCCGGGCCCGGAGGACGAGCAGCGCTGGCTCACCGTCCAGGGCGTGCGCCGCCCGCTCGCCCGGCACGGCAAGGCCCTCGGCTCCCTGCCCGTGCAGGCGGTCGGCGCCGTCCTGCCCGGCATCGCCCACCCGCAGCTGCTGGCCGGCGTCGCCGGGCTCGCCCGCGCCGCCGCCGACCTGCTGGGCCAGGTCGCCCGGTTCGTCCCGCAGCCGGAGGCCGAGCGTCCCGAGAAGGCGAAGAACACCGAGTGGCAGCCGGACCACGGCCGCGACGACGAACTGCGCGAAGCCGTCCACGCCGTGCTGCCCGAGATCGGCGGCTTCGGCGGTTGGGGCTCGTCCGGGAACTGCTCGGTGCTCAACAACCTGCGCACCGTCAGCGCCGTGCTGGCCGCGCCGCCCGCCGCGAACGGCGAGGGCTGGTCCACCCCCGCCAACGTCACGCTGCGCGGCGGCGACGCCCACCACGGCTGGTTGCACCTGCTCGGCCGGCTCCACGCCCTGGCCTACGCGGTGGCCGCGCCGTTCACCCGGCCCGCCCACCGCTCCTCGCTGGTCCTGCTGCTCGGCGAACTGACCAAGGGCCCACTGGCCGACCGGGGCGCCACCCTGCGCGAGATCGTCCTCGCCGAGCAGGCCCCGGCGGGCGCCAACGCCACCAGCGGCCGACCGGACACGCACCGCCAGGGCGAGGTGCTGCGGCACGGCGAGCGCACCGTCGTCATCCTCGGCCACCAGCGGCGGTACACCGACGGCACGGTGCACTGGCTCGCCGTCGACCACGACCCGAGCGGGGAGTTCGGGCCCGTCGCGCACTTCACCACCGTCGAGGAGCGCGGCACCGAGGAACTGGTCTCCGCGGCCTGGGTCGCCAAGTTCTGGCGGGTCGCCGCGCTGCGCGGCGTCGTCCCGTGGGATCAGGCCAGGGCCGAAGCCTTCAGCGAGCTCACCGGCATCGGCACTGCCCGCTCCGCCCTGCTGCTCAGCCCGCCGGCCAGGCTGCTGCACTGGAACGGCGACCCCATGCCCGCCGAGTTCGGCCTCAAGTCCGGCGAGTTCAAGGCCGCCCGGGCCTGGCTGCGCGACCACGACCACACCGGCCTCGCCGCCGTCTGGGGCGCCCTGCTGCCCGCCGACCCGAAGATCCTGTGGACCGAGGGGCCCGACCTCGCCGCCGGGGCCGAGGAGTGGATCCGGCGCTTCGGACGGCTCGTCACCCTCCCCGAGGAGGCGCTGGCCACCGTCCAGGGCGTGTCCATCGACACCGTCGAGGCGGTGCTCAACCCCGCCCACACCCCGTGGCTGACCCGCCGCACCGGCTTCCGGCTCACCGACGAGGGCGGGGCCGTCCCGCGGCTGGTCCCCGAGGACGCCTCCGCCGTCCCCGACACCGGTGCGCTCGGCTCCACCATCGGCGCGCTGCGCTGGCTCGCCTACCACCTGCCCGCCGACAGCCCGCTGCGCGCGCTGCTGCCCACCGCCGCCACCGCGCTGCGCGACCGCCTGACCGACCAGGAGCTGCTGCTCGACCTCGACCTGATCCGCACCGTCAAGGGCGCCTCGCTGGCCGCCGTCCTGCGCACCCACTTCGGCCTGCCCGCCGAGGGCGGCGCCGACCCGGACGGCCTGGTCCGCTGTGGCCCGGCGCTCGTCCTGACGCCGTACCACGAGGACTTCGAGCGGATCTGGCTGCGCCCGGCCGCCCTCACCGGCCCGGACGACCCCCTGCTCGAACTTCTCGACGGGCTCTCCGGCAGCTACTGGTTCTCCACCGAGCGGCGCGCCATCGAGTCCGTGCTGCGCGGCGAACCGGAGCGGCTGGCCGCCTCCGCCGCCGCGGTGCCGGCCATCGGCGAGGGCCCCGCCTGGCTGCAGAACCCGCAGCTGTCCGCTCCCGAGCTGGTCGCCGAGGTGTCCCGCACCCACGGCCTGGGCGAGGACGCGGCCACGCTCTACCTCCAGCTGCTCGCCCTGCCCGACCCGACCGACCGCAATGCCGCCCGCTGGACGGGCTGGAAGCCCGCCCGGCTGAAGAAGGCCCGCGCCGAACTCGCCGCCACCGACCTGGTGCTGGAGGCCAAGCGCGCCCGGGCCGGCCGCAGCCTCTTCCTGCCCGGCGGCTGGCAGGAGGCCAAGGCGCCCGCCCTGCCCGCCGAGACCTGGAAGGCCGCTTTGTACGAACTGCCCACCCACCGGCCCGCGGTGGTCCCGCTGCCCGTCCCCGAGCTGTTCGCCCGGGCCTGGCAGCGGACCGTCGAGGGCGACACCCCCGGCTACGAAGAGCTCCAGACCAGCAAGCGCAGGAAGGCCCGCCGATGACCTCCACCGAGACCACCACCGGAGCGGCCGTCACCGCCGCGGACCGGCAGACCGTCCCTCCCGAGGAGAAGTACGCCGCCGAGCTGGAGTTCCTGGCCGCCCACGACAGCGGCCCGCGCCCGCCCGGCTGGCGGCTGACCCCGCGCGCCGTGGTCACCTTCGTCATGGGCAGCGGCGGCGAGAAGCTCAAGGCCGGGCGCAAGAGCCTGGTCATCGAGCCGAAGTTCGTCGGCGAACGCGCCCTCGTCGAGCGCTGCGTCGTCACCCTCGCCGGGGAGCGCGGCCTGCTGCTCGTCGGCGAGCCCGGCACCGCCAAGTCCATGCTCTCCGAGCTGCTCGCCGCCGCCGTCTGCGGCACCAGCGCGCTCACCGTCCAGGGCACCGCCGGCACCACCGAGGACCAGCTCAAGTACGGCTGGAACTACGCCCTGCTGCTCGCCAAGGGTCCCAGCCGCGAGGCCCTCGTCCCCTCGCCGGTGCTCACCGCGATGACCACCGGCGCGGTCGCCCGGGTCGAGGAGGTCACCCGCTGCCTGCCCGAGGTCCAGGACGCCCTGGTCTCCCTGCTCTCGGAGCGGCGCATCGCCGTCCCCGAGCTGGCGGGCACCCCGGACGCGCAGCTGCACGCCGCAGCCGGCTTCACCCTGATCGCCACCGCGAACCTGCGGGACAGGGGAGTCAGCGAGATGTCCGCGGCGCTCAAGCGGCGGTTCAACTTCGAGACGGTCGGCCCGATCGGCAGCCTCGCCGCCGAGGTCGACCTGGTCCGCCGCCAGTCCACCGCCGCCGTGGCCCGGGCCGGCGCCGCCTACGGGGTGGACGACGCCGTCCTGGAGGCCCTGGTCACCGCCTTCCGTGACCTGCGTACCGGCCGCTCCACCGAGGGCTGGGACGTCGAACGCCCGTCCACCGTGATGAGCACCGCCGAGGCGGTCTCCGTCGCCACCTCGCTCGGCGTCAGCGCCGCCTACCTGCCCGACGGCGGGGACCTGCTCGGCCGGCTGCCCGGCCAGCTCCTCGGCGTGGTCCGCAAGGACGACCCGTCCGACGCTGCCCGGTTGCTCGGCTACTGGGACGGCCCGGTCCGCCGCCGCGCCGAACAGGGCGCCGCCACCTGGCGCACCCTCTGGGACCTCCGCTCGGCACTGGAGGCCTGATCCGATGAGCAGCGCGGAGATCTCCCGCCCGGGCGACGCGGACCGGGCGGTCCGGGCCGAGGCCGACCGACTGGCCGCCTCCGGCACCGGCCGCCCCGGGCCCCACCTGATCGGCGTGCGTCACCACGCGCCGTCCCTCAGCGCGGTCGTCCCCGCGCTGCTCGACGCCGCCCGGCCGCAGGCCGTCCTGGTCGAGCTGCCCGCCGAGTTCCAGCCCTGGCTCGGCTGGCTCGCCGACGAGGCCACCCAGGCCCCGGTCGCCCTCGCGGCGGCCCCGGCCGGGCCGGAGGAGACGGCCGGGCCCGCGTTCTACCCGTTCGCGGACTTCTCGCCGGAACTCGCCGCCCTGCGCTGGGCCCGGCGCAACGGGGTGGAGGCCATCGCCTGCGACCTCCCGCTCGCCCACCGCGCCGCCCG
>NZ_JAHSQD010000248.1 GCF_020103755.1 Streptomyces sp. LS1784 | reverse complement strand
AGCGCGAGCCGCGCCCGCCCGGCCCCGCCGAGCCCGGCGGCCAGCCCGGCCACCGTCGGCGTCTCGAAGAGGGCGCGCAGCTCCAGTTCCACTCCGAGGGCCGCGCGTGCCCGGGCGACCAGCCGGGTGGCGAGCAGGGAGTGCCCGCCGAGGTCGAAGAAGTCGTCGTCGGCCCCGACCTCGGCCACGCCCAGCACCTCGCCGAACAGCTCCGCGAGGACCTGCTCCTGCGGGGTGCGCGGGGCCCGGCCGGTCCGCTCCGCGGTGTGGACGGGCACGGGCAGCGCGCGTCGGTCCAGCTTGCCGCTGGCCGTCAGCGGAAGGCTCTCCAGGGGCACGAAGGCGGCCGGGACCATGTAGTCCGGCAGTCGCTCGCGCAGGTGTGCCCGCAGCTCGTCCGGATGGAGCTCCGCCCCGGTGGCGGGCACCGGGTAGGCGACCAGGCGCGTGTCGTCCGCCCGGTCCTCCCGGACGGTCACCGCGACCTGGGCGACCTGTGGGTGTTCCGCCAGCGCCGCCTCGATCTCGCCGAGCTCGATCCGGAAGCCGCGCACCTTCACCTGGTCGTCGGTCCGGCCGAGGAACTCCAGATTCTCGTCCGCACCCCACCGCACCAGGTCACCGGTGCGGTACATCCGTGATCCATGCGGCCCGAACGGGTCCGCCACGAACCGTCCTGCGGTCAGCCCCGGCCGGTTCAGGTAGCCGCGCGCCAGCCCCGCACCGGCGATGTACAGCTCACCCGGCACGCCCGCGGGCACCGGCTGCAACGCGGCATCGAGCACGTGCAGCCGGACACCGCCGAGCGGCCGGCCGATCACCTGGCGCGGGCTCGACTCCAGCGACGCGACGACCGAGTCCACCGTGCACTCGGACGGCCCGTAGTAGTTCAGGGAGAACACCCCGTCGGCCGCCCGCAACCGCTCCCACAGCTGCTCCGGAACGGCCTCCCCGCCCAGCCCGACCATCGAAGGACGCCACCGCGGGTGGTCCAACAGGCCGTGTTCGACGAGGACTTGCATGTAGGACGGGGTTACGCCGACAGTGTCCAGCCCGGCCCGCACGGCGTAGTCGAGGTAGGCGTCCGGGTCGGTCCAGGTCGCCTCGTCCAGGACGTGCAGCTCGTGGCCGGCGTACAGGGCGAGCAGTTGGTCACAGGAGGCGTCGAACGACACGGACGTGGTCAGCCCGACCCGCATCCGCTCCTTGAGCCGGAAGACCAGCGAACGCTGGCTGGCGAACAGGTTGAGCAGGCCGCCGTGCGTCGCCACCACGCCCTTGGGCTTGCCGGTGGAACCGGAGGTGTAGATGACGTAGGCCGGATGCCCCGGATCGATGGCCACCGCGGGGTCCGTCGCCGGGCAACCCGCCAACGACCCGGCCGTCTCCGGGTCGTCGACCACCAACCATCCGGCCGGACCGTCCGGCAGCCGGCCCCGGGTGCGGGCGTCGGTCACCACCAGGACCGGCCGGGCGTCGTCGAGCATGTACCCGATCCGCGCGGCCGGGTACTCCGGATCGAGCGGGAGGTACGCCGCGCCGGTCTTCAGCACCGCGAGGATCGCCACCACCAGTTCGGCCGACCTCGGCAGCGAAACTGCCACCAGCCGCTCCGGCCCCACACCCCGCGCGATCAGCGCATGGGCCAACCGGTTCGCCCGCGCGTCCAGCTCCGCATACGTCAACGTCGCGTCCGGCCCCACCACCGCGAGGGCGTCCGGAATCGCCCGCACCTGAGCCCGGAACAGCTCCGGCAGGCTCTCGGTGAAGGCCTGGGCCTCCGGGCCGGTACCCAGCGCCGCCAGCTCGGCGCGCTCCTCGGCGGCGAGCAGGCCGAACCGGCTGAGCCGCCGCTGCGGGTCGGCGACCGCGGCGCGGAGCAGCCGCTCCCACCGCCCGATCATCGTCTCGACGGTGGCCGGGTCGTACAGGTCACTGGCGTACTCGACGAAGCAGTCGATCCCCTCCGGGGTGGGGGCACCTCCCGGGCCGCCAGGCCCAGGGGGACCGTCCTGCGCCTGCCGCTCGGACATGGTGAAGATCAGGTCGAGCTTGGCTGTGGTCGACGTCAACGGCATGCCGTCGACGCGCAGCCCGGGCGGCGCGAAGTCGGCCCGGGGCGCGTTCTGCAGCACTAGCATGACCTGGAACAGCGGGTGGTGCGCCAGCGAGCGCACCGGGTTGAGGGCCTCGACGAGGTACTCGAACGGCAGGTCCTGGTGGGCGTACCCGGCCAGCGAGGTGTCCCGGACCCGGCCCAGCAGCTCGCCGAAGGTCGGATCGCCCGAAGTGTCGGTACGGAACACCAGGGTGTTGACGAAGTAACCGACCAGCTCGTCCTGCGCCTGGTCGGTCCGGCCCGCGACCGGGCTGCCGACCGGGATGTCATCGCCCGCGCCGAGCTTGCTCAACAGCGCCGCCAGCCCTGCCTGGAGCACCATGAACAGACTCGTCCCGTGCGCGCGGGCGAGCTCGCGCAGACCGCGGTGCAGCTCGGCGTCCAGCTCGGCGTGCACGGAACCGCCCCGGTGCGAGGCGATCGCCGGGCGGGACCGGTCGGTGGGCAGCTGGATCCGCTCCGGCAGACCGGCCAGCTGCCGGGTCCAGTAGGCCGCCTGGCCGGCGAACAGGCTGTCCGGGGCGGTGGATTCGCCGAGCAGTTCGTGCTGCCACAGGGTGTAGTCGGCGTACTGGACCGGCAGCTCCTCCCACTGCGGCTCCTCGCCACGGCAGCGCGCCGCGTAGGCGGCGGTCAGGCCCTGCGCGAGCGGGCCCAGCGACCAGCCGTCACCCGCGATGTGGTGGAGCACCAGCTGGAACACGTGCTCGTCCGGCGCCAGCTCGAACAGCTCGACCCGCAGCGGCACGTCGACCGCCAGGTCGAACCGCCGGGCCTTCGCCTCCGCCATGGCGGCCGACAGCTCGGCCTCGGTGGTCCGGCTCACGCCCAGCCGCGGGCGGGCTGCCACGACGTCCAGCACCTGCTGGTACGGCACGCCGTCGACCGCCGGGAAGACGGTGCGCAGGCTCTCGTGCCGGGCCACCACGTCCGCCACGGCGGCCTCCAGGGCCGGCCGGTCCAGATCCCCGGACAGCCGCCAGGCCAAGGAGATGTGGTAGTTCGCGCTGGCACCCTCCAGCTGGTGCAGGAACCACAGCCGCCGCTGCGCGAACGACAGCGGGATCACCTCGGGGCGCTCACGCCGTGCCAGGGCGGCCTGCGCCGGTCCGGCCGCCACGAGGGCGGTGGCCAGGCCGGCCGGGGTCGGAGCCCCGAACAGCGTGCGCAGCGGCATTTCCACGCCGAGCGTCGCACGGATCCGGGCGGCCAGGCGGGTGGCCAACAGCGAGTGCCCGCCCAGGTCGAAGAAGCCGTCCTCGACGCCGACCGACGCCACGCCCAGGACCTCCGCGAACAGCTCGCAGAGGATCTGCTCCTGCGGGGTGCGCGGCGCGCGACCGATGCTCACCGGGGCGAGGTCGGGTGCCGGCAGCGCACGGTGGTCCAGCTTGCCGTTGGCGGTCAGCGGCAGGCTCCCCAGGGTGACGAACGCCGCCGGCACCATGTGCTCCGGCAGCCGCTCACGCAGGTGCTCGCGCAGCTCGGCCGCGCGCGGGACGGCACCCGGGGCCGGTACCAGGTACGCGACCAGCCGGGTGTCGTCGGTGCGGTCCTGCCGGGCCAGCACGGCCGCCTGCGCGACGCCCGGGTGGGCGGCCAGCGCCGCCTCGATCTCGCCGAGCTCGATCCGGAAGCCGCGCACCTTCACCTGCTGGTCGGCCCGGCCCACGTAGCGCAGACTCCCGTCCGCGGCCCGGCGCACCACGTCGCCGCTGCGGTACATCCGGGAGCCGGCCGGTCCGAAGGGGTCGGCGACGAACCGCCCGGCGGTCAGGCCCGGCCGGTTCAGGTAGCCGCGCGCCAGTCCGGCACCCGCGACGTACAGCTCGCCCGCGACACCCGGGGCCACCGGGCGCAGGCCGTCGTCGAGCACGTACGTCCGCAGGTCCGGGAGGGCCGTGCCGATCTGGCCGGCGGTGGTGCCGGAGCGGTCGAGCGCCGCGTACGTGACGTGCACCGTGGTCTCGGTGATGCCGTACATGTTGACCAGCCGCGGCGCGTCCTCCGGGTGCCGCTCGAACCAGCTCGCCAACCGGGCGTGCTCCAGCGCCTCGCCGCCGAACACCACGGTGCGCAGGGCGAGTCGGCGGCCGGTCTCCGGGGCCTCCGCGTCCGCCTGCATCAGCTGGTAGAAGGCGGACGGCGTCTGGTTGAGCACGGTCACCCGCTCGCGGGCGAGGAGTTCCAGGAAACGGTGGGGCGAGCGGCTGGTCTCGTGGTCCACGACCACCAGTCGGCCACCGTGCAGCAGCGCGCCCCACAGTTCCCAGACCGAGAAGTCGAAGGCGTAGGAGTGGAAGAGCGTCCAGACGTCCTCGGCGGTGAAGCCGAAGAGCGCCCGGGTGGTGCCGAACAGTCGCACCACGTTCCGGTGCGGGACCACCACGCCCTTGGGGTTGCCGGTGGAGCCGGAGGTGTGGATGACGTAGGCCGCATGACCGGGCTCGACCGAGACCTGCGGGTCGGTGTCCGGCCGTCCGCCCAGGTCGAGCGCGTCCAGCAGCAGCCGGTCCACCGGCTCCGCACCCGGCAGCTCACCGATCCCGCTCGTCGTCAGCAGCAGCGACGGCCGGGTGTCCCGGAGCAGGTAGGCGATCCGGGCCGCCGGGTACCGCGGGTCCACCGGCACGTACGCGGCGCCGGCCTTGAGCACCGCGAGCACCGCCACCACCAGGTCCGCCGAGCGCGGCAGGGCCAGCGCCACCAGCCGCTCCGGCCCCACGCCCCGGTCGATCAGCGCGTGTGCCAGCCGGTTCGCCCGGGCGTTCAACTCACCGTAGGTCAGGGCGGCTTCGCCGTCCGTCAGGGCGACGGCGGCCGGGTCCGCCCGAACCTGTCGCTCGAAGAGCGCGGTCAGGCTGCTCTCCGGCGGATCCTCGCCCCGGTCGGTACGAGCCGGGAGCAGCGCGCGGAGCTCCTCGGCGGAGAGCACGTCCACCCGGCCGATCCGCCGGCCGGGGTCGGCGGCCACGGCGCGCAGCAGCCGCAGCCACCGGTCGACGATCCCCGTCACGGTGGCCTCGTCGAACAGGTCGGTGCTGTACTCCACCACGCCCGACAGCCCTTCCCCTCCGGGCTGTTCGGCCAGGATGAAGGTCAGGTCGCACTTGGCCGTCCCGGTGTGGACCAGGTCGGTCTCCACCCGCAGCCGCGGCAGGTCGAACGTGCCGAGCGGCGCGTTCTGCAGGGCGAGCATGGTCTGGAACAGGGGGTGGTGCGCCAGCGTCCGGGTCGGGTTCAGCGCCTCCACGAGGTGCTCGAACGGCACGTCCTGGTGCGCGTACGCGGCCAGCGCGTCGGAGCGCACCCGGCCCAGCAGTTCGGTGAACGACGGGTCGCCGGACAGGTCGGTGCGCAGCACCAGGGTGTTGACGAAGAAGCCGACCAGGTCGTCCAGGGCCTCGTCGGTGCGTCCGGCGATCGGCGTGCCGATCGGGACGTCGGTGCCGGCGCCGAGCTTGCCGAGCAGGGCGGCCAGGGCGGCCTGGAGCACCATGAAGAGGCTGGCGCCGCCGTCGCGGGCGAGCGCGCGCAGGCCCTGGTGCAGCTCGGCGTCGATCCGCACCGGCAGGTGGGCGCCCCGGTAGGACATCACCGCCGGGCGGGGCCGGTCGAAGGGCAGCTCCACCTGCTCGGGAAGGTCCGCCAACTTCTCCCGCCAGTAGGCCAGTTGCCCGCTCAGCAGGCTGTCCGGGTCGGCACCGTCACCGAGCAGCTCCCGCTGCCAGAGGGCGTAGTCGGCGTACTGGACAGGCAGCGGCGACCACTCGGGCTTCGCCCCCTCGCAGCGGGCCGCGTAGGCCGCCGTCAGGTCACGCGAGAGCGGCCCCGTCGACCAGCCGTCACCGGCGATGTGGTGCACCACCAGCAGCAGTACGTGTTCCTCCCTCCCGAGCCGGAACAGCTCGGCGTGCAGCGGCGGCTCCTGCGCCAACTCGAAGCCGTACCGCGCCGCCTCCGCCAGCCGGTCCGGCAGGTCGCGCTCGCCGGCCTCGGTCACCCGCAGCCGCGGCCGTGCCGCGTCGAGGTCCAGCACGTGCTGGCACGGCACGCCGTCGACCACGGGGAAGGTGGTGCGCAGGCTCTCGTGCCGCCCGACCACGTCCGCCAGGGCAGCCTCCAGGGCCCGCTGGTCGAGGTATCCGGACAGCCTCAGCGTCAGCGGGATGTTGTAGGTGGCGCTGGGGCCCTCCATGCGGTGCAGGAACCACAGCCGGCGCTGGGCGAAGGACAGCGGGACCGTCCCGGGCCGTTCACGCGCCGCGAGCGCGGGCCGGGCCCGGCCCGCGGCGTCCACCGCCGCCGCCAGTTCCGCCACCGTCGGCGCGTCGAACAGGTCACGCAGCCTCAGTTCCACGCCCAGCACCGACCGTGCCCGGGCAACCAGCCGGGTGGCCAGCAGGGAGTGCCCGCCGAAGTCGAAGAAGTCGTCGTCGGCGCCGACCTCCGGGACCCCGAGCACCTCGGCGAACAGCCCGGCCAGCAGATGCTCGGTCGCCGTGCGCGGAGCGCGGCCGGGGTCTGCCGACTGCCGGTCGGGTGCCGGGAGAGCCTGCCGGTCGAGCTTGCCGTTCGGGGTCAGCGGCAGCGCGTCCAGCACCACGTAGGCGGCCGGCACCATGTGCGTGGGCAGCCGCTCCCGCAGGTGTTCGCGCAGGGCGGTGTCGGTCACCGCGGTGCCGGGCTCGGGGACGGCGTACGCGACCAGCCGGGGTTCCTCCTCGGTGCGCACCACGACGGCGGCCCGGGCGACCTGCGGGTGTTCGGCGAGGACGGCCTCGATCTCGCCGAGTTCCACCCGGAAGCCACGGATCTTGACCTGGTCGTCGGTGCGGCCGAGGAACTCCAGGTTCCCGTCCGCGTCCCAGCGCACCAGGTCGCCGGTGCGGTACATCCTGGCGCCCGAGGAGCCGAACGGGCAGGCCACGAACCGCCCCGCGGTCAGCCCCGGCCGGTTCAGGTAGCCACGGGCCAGACCCGCGCCCGCGATGTACAGTTCGCCCACCACGCCGGTCGGCAGCGGCCGCAGGGCTCCGTCGAGCACGTACACCCGGGCGTTGGTGACGGGCCGGCCGATGACCGGGCGCCGGCTCGAACCCACGGGTGCGACCACCGAGTTGACCGTGCACTCGGACGGTCCGTAGAGGTTCAGGCAGGACACCCCGTCCGCCGCCCGCAACTGCTCCCACAGCCGCTCCGGAACAGCCTCGCCGCCCGCGGCGACCACCGCCGGGCGGCGCTGCGGATCGCTCAACAGCCCGTGCGCGACAAGCACCCGAAGGTAGGACGGGGTGGCTTCGACGAAGTCCAGTCCGCACCGCGCGGCGTAGTCGACGAAGGCGTCCGGGTCGGTCCAGGTCGCGTGCTCCGGGACGTGCAGCTCGTGGCCCCCGAACAGGGCGAGCAGCTGGTTCCAGGAGGCGTCGAAGGACACCGAGGTGGTCAGCCCCACCCGCAGCCGCTTCCCTTCCTTCAACAGCTGCGCGAAGTGCACCTGCCGGTGATCGGTGAGGAGGTTGAGCAGGCCGCCATGGGTCGGTACCACGCCCTTGGGCCGTCCGGTGGAACCGGAGGTGTAGATGACGTACGCCGGATGGCCCGGATCGACGGCCACCGCCGGGTCCGCCGCCGGGAGCCCTGCCACCAGGTCAGCCGTCTGCGGGTCGTCGAGGAGCAGCCGGGCGGCCGCGCCCGCCTCGGGCAGCCGGTCCTCGCTGCGGGTGTCGGTCACCACCAGGGCCGGGCGGGCGTCGTCGAGCATGTGCCCGATCCGGGCCGCCGGGTACTCGGGATCGACCGGGACGTACGCCGCCCCGGTCTTCAGCACCGCGAGGATCGCCACCACCAGCTCGGCCGACCTCGGCAGCGCCACCGCCACCAGCCGCTCCGGCCCCGCACCCCGAGCGATCAGGGCATGCGCCAGCCGGTTCGCGCGCTCGTCCAGTTCCGCGTACGTCAGCGAGACGTCCCCGCACACCAGTGCGACGAGGTCCGGCGTCGCGCGCACGTGCTTCCGGAACAGCTCCGGCAGGCTCTCGGCCGGGAGCTCCGCCGCCGGCCCGGTGCCGAGGGCCGCCACCTCGCGGTGCTCCTCGGCCGCGAGCAGGCCGATCCGGCCCACCGCCTCGTCCGGGTCCCAGTCGGCGACGGCGTCGAGCAGGGCGATCAGCCGCTGCCGGTGGGCGGCGAGGTCGGCGTCGCCGTACGCCTCGGGCGAGCCGTGGAGCCTGAGCAACGGAGGGTTCCCGTCGCGGTAGTCGAACACCCAGACGGCGAGGTCGGTGGTCGACCCCGACACGAAGTGGTGCACGGAGGCGGGGTGCCCGGCGAAGCTCGGCCTGGAGTTGAAGGCCATGATGTTGACGATCAGCGGGAACGCCGTCCCGATGCTGCCGGGCGCACCGAGGTCCCGCAGCAGGTCCTCGCTCCGGTACCGCTCGTGCGCGACGGCCGCCTCGACCTCCCGGGCCACCTGGGCGACGAGGTCCCGCCACCGCGTGTCCGGTCGTACCGCCAGCCGCAGGGGCACCACGTTGGACATCGTGCCCGGCACCGACATCAGGTCGCGGTCGGCGGACCGACGGGCCGTGACGGGGAGGGCGAGCACCACGTCCTGCGTGCCGGTCAGCCGGTGCGCGTAGAGCGCCGCCGCCGCGATCACCAGACGCGACCACCGGACACCGGTCCTCCCCGCCGCGTCCCGCAGCGCGTCCGGGCGCCGCAGTTCCCGCTCCTCGGCCAGGCGGAGCGCGCGGTTCGGGTCGGTCGCGGCCGTGTCGGTGAGCCGCGTCGGTGCCGGCCGGTCCGCGAAGCGTTCCGTCCAGTAGTCGCGGTCGGCGGTGAAGTCCGCCGACGCGCGGTAGGCGGCGTCGCTGTCGACCAGGTCCCGCAGCGAGCCGAACGGCGACGGCGGCACCGGACCGCCCTCTGCCAGGGCCGAGTACACGTCGGCGACCCGCTGCCTGACCAGGGCGCTGCTGATCGCGTCCAGCACCACGTGGTGGTAGTTCAGGTACCAGAGGAACTCCGTCGGCGACAGCCGGATCAGCGCGTGTCCGAACAGCGGGTCGCGCGCGAGGTCCAGCGGGCGCATCAGGTCCCGCTCCATCCACTCCATGGCCGCCGCACGGGGTGCGGTTTCCCCGCTGAGGTCCAGGTGCGCCGGTGCCCAGTCCCAGGTCGCGCGGAGGACCTGGCGCGGGCCTTCGCCGTCGTCGACGAAGGTCACGTGCAGGGCGTCGACCTCGTCGACCACCCGGCGCAGCGCGGCCTCGAACAGCGCCGGCTCGACCGGCCCGTGGATCTCCAGGCACTCACCGACGCGGTAACCCGGGATCGGTGTCCGGGAGCGCTGCTCCGCGAGCCAGATCTCACGCTGGGCCGCGGTCAGGGGAAGGACGTCGCCGTCGCGACGGGACATGGGGGTACCTCCAGAAGTGTGGGCGGGCATACGCGCACGGCACGCCGGGCCACGCCGACCGCGGTGGCGTCACGCGGTCGGCGGGCGGGGCGGCTCGCGGCGGTCAGGCGGCGAGTTCGCCGGCCTGGAGCTGCCAGAGGGATGCGTAGAGTCCGTGCTGGGCGAGGAGTTCGTCGTGGGTGCCCTGTTCGGCGACGACGCCGCCCTTGTCCATGACGTAGATCCGGTCCGCGTGGCGCACGGTGGAGAGCCGGTGGGCGATGATGACCATCGTCCGGTCGGCCGCGAAACCGCGGAGCGTGCGCTGGATGGCGGCCTCGGTCTCGTTGTCCACGGCGGAGGTGGCCTCGTCGAGGATGACGACCGGTGCGTCCTTGAGGATCGCCCGCGCCAGGGCGATCCGCTGCCGCTGGCCGCCCGAGAGGGCGGCGCCGCGCTCGCCGATCACCGTGTCGTAGCCGTCCGGCAGTGTCGCGATGAAGGTGTGTGCCTCGGCCATCGTGGCCGCCTTCACCACGGCCTCGTCCGAGGCCTCGAAGCTGCCGTAGCGGATGTTGTCGGCGATGCTGCCGTCGAAGAGGAACGGATCCTGGGCGACGAACCCGATCGCGTGGCGCAGGTCCCGGCGCGGCAGGTCGGTCACGTCCCGGCCGTCGAGCAGCACGCTGCCGGACGCCGCGTCCTGGAAGCGCAGCAGCAGCTTGGCGACCGTCGTCTTGCCGGATCCGGTTGCGCCGACGAGGGCGGTGACCTGCCCGGCGGGGATGGTCAGCGAGAGGTCCTCCAGTACCGGCGGCCGACCGGGGTAGGCGAAGGTGACGTCGTCGAGCACGATCTCGCCCTGCACCTTGTCGGCGTCGAGCGGCCCGCCGGTGCCCTCGGTCTCCACGGGCAGCGCGCGCAGCCGGCGGACCCGGTCGTGGGCGGCGAGCGTGCGCTGGTACTGGTCGACGATGCCGCCGAGCCGGTTCATCCGCATCATCACCATCTGGGGCAGCCCGATCAGCGGGCTGAACACCTCGAACCGCAGGGTGCCGTTGAGGACCGAGCGGCCGCCGATCAGCAGGGTGCCGGCCATCGAACTGGTCGTGCAGACCCGGACGATCTCGGCGTGGCGGATCGCGCTCCGGTCGGTCTGCCGGTTGCTCTCCTGGGCCGCCTCGCTCAACTCGTCGATCCGCCCGGCCTCGTAGTCCTCGGTGCAGAAGCTCTTGACGGTGGCGCCGGCCTCCAGGCTGTTCACCAGCTGGCTGTGCAGCCTGGCCCGGCGCTCGCCGGAGACGGCGTAGTCGGCCGCGGCCTTGTCCTGGTAGTGGAGCGACAGCCAGGCGATGACCGGGATGGGCAGGAACGCGATCCAGGCGATCTGCGGGGCCAGCAACAGGAACGCCGGCACCAACAGGGCCAGGCTGGTGCCCAGTTGCAGCACATCGTTGGCCGAGGAGGCGAAGAAGTTGCCCAGCTGCCGGACGTCGTCGGTGAGTACGCCGGCGATCCGGCTGGTCCGTTCGCCTTCCAGGTGCCGAAGTTCGAGGTGCTGCACGTGGGCGTACGTGCCGCTGCGCCAGTCGTGCTCGATGTCCTGGCCGAGCCCGCGCCACTGGAGGTTCGAGGAGTACGAGAGGCCCGCCACGGCGGCGCAGGCGACGGCCACCAGTCCTGCCAGGCCCAAGAGTTGGGAGGTCGCGGTGGTCAGACCGATGCGGACCAGCGGCGCGGCCTCGCCCTTGATGAGGACCAGGGCGGTCCAGCCGAGGAAGGTTCCGAGTGCCATCTCCGAGACCTGGCAGGCCACCGACAGCGCGGAGGCGCGGTAGAGGCGCCGCCGGTGCGGCCCGACGATCTCCAGCAGGGGGTGTCGTTCGGCTCCGTCTCCGGACAGCTCCCGGCTCACGTCGGCCGTCCGCCGCCAGGCCTTCTGGAGGACTGTCGCGGTCGCCGCCGCCACGCCGCCCAGCGCGACCAGCTGCCTGCTGAGCGCCGAGCCGCGGATCAGCGCGATGCCGGCGGCCACCCCGCCCCCGACGGCGAGGACGGGACGCACGACGAGGCCGCGGTCCGCCCGCGGCGCCG
>NZ_JAHSQD010000247.1 GCF_020103755.1 Streptomyces sp. LS1784 | reverse complement strand
CGGGCCGCTGGTCGGGGACGGAGGCCAGACCGCCGACGGTGGGGACCCGCGCGGGCGGGACGCGGTCAGGCGGCTCCTGGTCACCGGGAAGCCGCGCGGGCGGCACCCGGTCGGACCGGCTCGGCGGGGCGTCGGCGTGCAGCAGGCGGTCGTAGGCCCCGGTGAGTTCCGGCCCGGGGTCGATGCCGAGTTCCTCGGCCAGGGCCCGGCGGGTGCGGTGGAACCAGTCCAGGGCCTCCGAGCGGCGCCCCGCCCGGCCGAGGGCGTGCATGAGTTCGGCGACCAGCGGTTCCCGCAGCGGGTTGGCGGTGGCCTCGGCGTGCAGCAGGTTCGCGGCCGTGCCGTGGTCGCCGAGCCGGCCGTGGGCGCGGGCCAGTTCCCCGGCGGCGGCCAGCCGCTGTTCTTCCAGGGTCCGGGCGGCGCACTGCAGTGGCAGGCCAGCGGTGGTGCCGGCGAGGGCGGGGCCGCGCCACAGGGCGAGTGCCTCGCGCAGGGCGGCGGCGGCCTCGCGGGCGTCGTCCAGGGAGCGGGCACGGGCCACCAGGTGTTCGAACCGGACGGTGTCCACCGCCAGGTCGGGCACCCGCAGCAGGTAGGCGCCGTTGTCGGTGACGAGTTCGATGCCGGCGGCGGGGGCGTCGTGGGCGGTGAGCAGGGCGCGCAGCCCGGAGACGTGGTTGTGGATGACGGTGCGTGAGTGCCGGGGCGGCGCCTCGTCCCAGAGGGTCTCGGTGAGCCGCTCGACGGTGACCGGTGCTCCGGGGTTCAGCAGCAGCATGGCCAGCAGGCTGCGGCGTTTGGCCGATCCGGCCGGAAGTTCCCGGCCGTCCGCGGCCACCACGGCCACCGAGCCCAGCAGTCGGAACTCCACGCACCCCCCTCAGGTGAATCTGACAAGCATATGACAGCAGGCGTTCTGTCGATCAAGGAACGTCGCCCGGCCCCGCCTCGTCCGAGGACTGCCGGGTGCCGGCGTCGCCGTCGATGTGGAGACTCCCGGCAGGCGACGAAAGGTTGCTTCCCGCGCCGGCGCTCTCGTGCCGCAGGGGCCGTGGACGTGGACGGTCAGGGAGGTCCCGGTGCGACCGCCGCGGCGCGGGGGCGGTGGCCGTAAGATCCCGACAGCATCAGGCCCCGCCCGACCCTGCCCACACGTATCCGCAGCTCACGCGCGGGCCGTGTGATCGCCGGGGCACCCGGTGGCCACCACAATGGTGCGGACAGTTCTTCGGAAGTACAGAGAAAGCGAAACCTCACCATGGATCTCGGCGTGCGCTGGAAGCTGCACGGTGACGGGCGCACGCCCGCACCGGGGGCGGTGGTCCGTCCCGACGAACGGCTCTCCTGGCCCCGCACGGTAGGGCTCGGCGCCCAGCACGTGGTGGCGATGTTCGGGGCGAGCTTCGTGGCGCCCGTGCTGATGGGGCTCGACCCGAACCTCGCGATCATGATGTCCGGCGTGGCGACCGTGATCTTCCTGCTGGCCACCAAGGGCCGGGTGCCCAGCTACCTGGGCTGCTCGCTGTCCTTCGTGGGCGTGGCCGCGGTGATCCGGGCGCAGGGCGGCACCAGCGCGACGGTGACCGGCGCGGTGTTCGTGGTGGGCGTGGTGCTGTTCCTGGTGGGTGTGGCGGTCCAGCGGTTCGGGGCGCGCATCATCCACGCCACGATGCCGCCGATCGTCACCGGCGCGGTGGTCATGCTGATCGGCTTCAACCTCGCCCCGGTGACCGCCTCGGTGTACTGGCCGCAGGATCAGTGGACGGCGCTGCTGGTGATGCTGTTCACCGGTCTGGCCGTGGTGTGCCTGCGCGGATTCTGGTCGCGGGTGGCGATCTTCCTGGGGCTGCTGTTCGGCTACGGGATCTCCTGGCTGTTCGACCAGGTCTTCGGGAAGATCCACTCGGTGGACGCGGGCGGGCACCTGACCGACCACTGGCGTCTGGACCTGTCGGGCGTCGGCAAGGCGGACTGGATCGGCCTGCCGACCTTCCACGGCCCGTCCTTCCAGTGGTCGGCGATCCTGGTCGCACTGCCCGTGGTGATCGCGCTGGTCGCGGAGAACGCCGGGCACGTCAAGGCGGTCGGTGAGATGACCGGCACGAACCTGGACGACAAGCTGGGCACCGCGATCTCGGCGGACGGCGTCGGCTCCATGCTCTCCACCGCGGTCGGCGGCCCGCCGAACACCACGTACTCGGAGAACATCGGCGTCATGGCCGCCACCCGGGTCTACTCGACGGCCGCCTACTGGTGCGCCGCCGGATTCGCGCTGCTGTTCGGCCTGTGCCCGAAGTTCGGCGCGATCGTGGCCGCGATCCCCGGCGGGGTGCTCGGCGGCATCACCGTGATCCTGTACGGCATGATCGGCCTGCTCGGTGCGCAGATCTGGACCAAGTCCCAGGTGGACCTGCGCAACCCGCTGAACCTGGTGCCGGCCGCGGCGGGCATCATCATCGGCATCGGCAACGTGACGCTGAAGTTCACCGACACGTTCAGCCTCAGCGGCATCGCGCTCGGCACGCTGGTCGTCATCACCGGCTACCACGCGCTGCGGGCGCTGGCCCCCGCGCACCTCAAGACCCAGGAGCCGCTGCTGGACGAGGGCACCTCCTCGTACGACGAGGGCTCCGAGGAACCGCGCAACCCGTAACGGACGGGGCCGGGTTCGGGTTCAGGTCGGGAGGACGGCCGGCGGAAGTGTCCGAAAAGGATCTTCCGCCGGCCGTTCCGTCTGGCCGTGCGGGCCGGTCGGTGGTCGAATCACTGCTCGCTCGTATCGGCCACTCATCCTCCCGGGAGAGGCATGTCCCTTCTGACCCACCGCCGCAAGGCCGCCGCCGCGGCCGTCGCCCTCGGCACGTTCGCGATCACCTGCGCCGGGGTGACGCCCAGCAGCGCGGCCGGCCAGGTCCTGTGGACCCCGAGCACCAGCACGGGCCCGTCCTCGTTCAAGGCGGTCCAGTGCGCGACCGGCAACTTCGGGGTGGTGAAGGACTCCGTGAAGGGCAGCGTGTGGCGGGCCTTCCAGGCGGCCGGGGAGGAGCGCTGCGAGACGCTCAGCCCGGACCTGAAGGAGGGCGACACGTTCTACCTGGGCTGGTCGTCCAAGGTGGACGTCAAGGACACCAACAGCCGGTACGTCTTCCAGCTGAAGTGCTCCCCGAGCACCGACACGGCCAACCACCCGATCGAGATCGACATCGTCAACGGGCGCGTCCGCCTCCAGGAGTGGGACACCGCCCACGTGGCGCACTCCCTGTGGACCGCGCAGACGGCCAACAACACATGGCACTCGTACGCGCTGAAGATCCGCCTGGGCCGGACGGACGGCACGATCGACTTCTGGTTCGACGGCGTGAAGCAGACGTTCACCACCGGCTCGGGCACCTTCAAGGGAACCACCTGGGACGGCGACCGGAACTACCTGAAGTGGGGCTCGTACCACCCGTCCACGGGGGACGCGACGAACACCTTCACCAGCCCGGTCATGGCCACGACCCTGGAGGCGGCCACCGCCGGCTCGTAAGGGACCAGGGACGAAACCGCAGGCCCGGACCGCGAACGGTCCGGGCCTGCGGTTTCAGGCCGTCATGCGGGCAGCGCCATACGGCTGAGCCGCACCCGACACGGCACCGATCACCCCGGCGTCGGGCGGAGGAGGTGGATAACTGTGTTCTGCCACGCCCTCAGATGAGTCGCCCGCCCTCATACCGTGGCCTGGAAACGTGCCCGGCGTGCCCGGGGCGCGGGGAGGCCGCGACAGCCGCCGCCCGCGGGTGGGGGTTGTCCCGGACGATGCCGTCACCGGACGGCCGAGCGGGTTGGCTCACCGACCCGCTCGGAGGATTGATGCACGTATCCCGTGCCTTGCGTTCGATCGTCGCCGTCGCCTCGATGGGAGCCGCGCTGGTGGCCGCCCCGGCGTGGTCCGCCACGCCCGCCACCACAGCCGTACCCAAGCCGGCCGGCCACACGCAGGCTCCTCGGTCCCCTGACTCCGGACCCGCGCTGCACCATGACACCTCGCCGCCGTTGCGTGACCTGTGGCAGGGGCACGGAGAGCGCCGGTCCACCCCCGGCGCCGTGTCCCCCGGAGAGGTGCGGGAGCCGTCCCCCACCGAGGCCGCCCGTCCGGATCAGGTGGTGCAGGACCGCGACGGCAGCCGGGGCCCGATCCGGTTGGACGTCAGTTTCGACGGCATCCGGGAAGCCGGGGGCGTCCCGCCCGACCCCAACGCCTCGGTGGGCTCCCGCCAGATCGTGGAGATCACCAACTACGACCTCGCGGTGTACTCCAAGACCGGTGCCACGGAGCTGGGGCCGCTGACGACCCAGACCCTGTTCAGAGGGTTCGGCGGACCGTGCGAGACCGCTCAGAACGTCGACATCGGGGATCCCGTGGTCCGCTGGGACTCCCTGGCCCACCGCTGGATCCTCAACCAGTTCGCCCTCGACCGGACAGGCGACACGAACCGGCTGTGCGTGGCCGTCTCCACCAGCGAGGACGCCACCGGCGCGTACTACCGGTACGAGTTCGGGTACCGGCACTTCATCGACCACCCGAAGGTCGCGGTGTGGCCGGACGCCTACTACGCGACCTTCACCGGCGCCGGGACGGTCTTCGAGGCGTGCGCCTGGGACCGGCACCGGATGCTGCGGGGAGCCGACGCCGACCAGCAGTGCTACGACGTCCCGGTACCCTCCTTCCCGCTCGGCTCCGACCTCGACGGCTCGACCCCTCCCCCGCAGGGCCGGCCCAACCTGCTGCTCGCCCTCGACCCGGCCGGCGACAGCCTGCAGTACTGGCGGTTCCACGTCGACTGGGCGGACCAGACCCGCACCGCCGTCACGGGCCCGGGAGAGCTGCCGGTGGCCCCCTACACCCCGGCCTGCCAAAGCACCGATCCCACCCAGTGCGTGCCCCAGGCCGGTACCACCCAGAAACTGGACTCGCTCTCCTACTCCGCCATGTACCGGCTCGCCTACCGCAACTTCGGCGACCACCAGTCCCTGGTCGTCAACCACGCGGTCGACGCACCCGGCGGCGTGGGGGTGCGCTGGTACGAACTGCGGCTGGACCACGACCGACCAGTCGTCCATCAGCAGAGCACCTACGCTCCGGGGTCCATGTACCGGTGGATGGGCTCCGCGGCCCAGGACAGGGAGGGCAACATCGCCCTGGGATACTCGACGTCGTCCTCCCAGGACCACCCCTCGATCAGCGTCACCGGACGCCTCGCGCGCGACCCGCGGAACGTGATGACGTTCCGGGAGACCACCGTGTGGACCGGCACAGGCTCCCAGACCGGGAGCAACCGCTGGGGTGACTACACCTCCATGGCGATCGACCCGGTGGACAACTGCACGTTCTGGTACACCAACCAGTACCAACCGGCCGACGGCACCGGAAACTGGAACACCCGTATCGCCTCCTTCCGGCTCTCCGACTGCTGCGACCCCCACCACAAGTGACACCCGCGGCGGACGGCACACAGCCGTCCGCCCCGGACCCCCGTCTACCTGAAGTAGGGCTCGCACCACCCCTCCACGGGGGACGCGACGAACACCTTCACCAGCCCGGTCATGGCGACGACGCTGGAGGCGGCCACCGCCGGCTCGTGACCGTCGACTCGTGAAAACCCCCCGGCCCGGACCGCGTGGATGCGGTCCGGGCCTGCGCTTCAGGCGCGTGCGGAAGTCGGTCGGGGCCTGCGACGGGTCAGCAGTACTTGAAGGAGCTGATCTTGTCGTTGATCCACGACGGGACCGAGGACCACCGCTCACGAGGGCCGATCTTGAACTCCAGGCCGGTGTACCAGTTGTTCTCGTAGAAGCAGATGCTGCTCCCCGTGTTGTTCACCACGGACGAGGCGACGTCCTGCATCCCATCCCACAGGGCTCCGTTGCGCTCCAGCTTGCCCATGTCACCGATGTTCTGGTCCGAGGCGATCGACCCGAACTTGTGGTCGGGGCCACCGGCGACGTAACCGTAGTCGGACCACAGGCAGACGTAGTTGGCGGGGCACGCTCCGGCGCCCTGCCCGAGGCCGAGGATCGTGTTGGCGCTGGCGGAGCCCGCCACGGTCACGACCAGCCCGACGGCGGCGGCCGCGCACAGGCCGAGCCTGGTCATCTTCTGGGAAAGCTTCATGACGATCCGTTCAGGTCGAAGAAGAGGGGAAGGGACGGTCAGCAGTACTTGAAGGAGCTGATCTTGTCGTTGATCCACGACGGGACGTAGGGCCAGTGCTCCCCGGGGCCGATCTTGAACTCCAGGCCGGTGTACCAGTTGTTCTCGTAGAAGCAGATGCTGCTCCTGGTGTTGTTCAGCACCGAGGAGGTGACGTCCTGCATGCCCTTGTCCCCGCCGGAGTCGTGCTGGAGCTTGCCCATGTCGCCGGTGTTCTGGTTCGCCGCGAAGGAGCCGAACTTGCTGTTGTTGACGAAGCTGCCCTCGATGAAGTTGGACTCCGACCACAGGCAGACGTAGCCGTCGGGGCACGACCCGGCCCCGTGGCCGAGGTAGAAGACATTGGTGGCGCTCGCGGAGGTCGCCCCGGTCACGATCAAACCGGCAGCGGCGGCGGCGCACAGGCCGAGCTTGGCCAGGTTCCTGGAGAACTTCATGACGATCCGTTCAGGTCAAAGAAGGGAAGGGGAAGGGAGGGGGGCAGGTCAGCAGAACTTGAAGGAGCTGATCTTGTCGTTGATCCACGACGGGACCGAGGCCCACTGCTCCCGGGGGCCGATCCTGAACTCCAAGCCGCCGTAGTTGGTGTTCTCGTAGAAGCAGATGCTGCTCCCGGTGTTGTTCACGACCGAGGAGGCCTCGTCCGCCATGCCCTTCCAGCGCCAGAGCTTGCTCTCGAACTTGAACTGCGCCAGGTCCGGGATGTTCTCGTTCGCGCCCACGGCCCCGTAGTCGACCCCACCCTTCGGGTTCCCCACGATGAAGTTGTTCTCGCTCCACAGGCAGACCCAGTTGGCGGGGCACTTGCCGGGGCCGGTCGAGATCGTGGTGAGGACGTCGGCGCTCGCACTCGTCGTCGTGGCGGCGAGCACCCCGGCCACTGTGGCAGCACCCAGCGCGAGCCTCGTCGCCATTCGCCGCAGGTTCATCATGATCTCCTCTGCTCTCCAACTGCCAGGGGGGCGCTCCGACGTTTCGCTTGCGGAGCACCACCACTGTGGCGGCGAGGGCACAGGGGAGGCATCAGCCATCTGACTGCATGTGGAACCCTGTGGCGGCGGCGAGGGCACAGGGGGGACATCAGCCATCTGACTGCATGTGGAACCGACGCCGGCGGCGCAGTCGGCTTCCCGGCGGCGGCGTCCTCGGCGTCGGTTCAGACGTCGCCGAACTCGCCGCTGCGGACGGCGGCGACGAAGGACTTCCAGGCCTCGGAGGGGAAGAGGAGGGACGGCCCGTCGGGATCCTTGGAGTCGCGGACCCTGCCCGGGTGCGCGTCGTCCACCTCGATGCAGTTGCCACCGTTGTTGCTGTGCGTGCTCTTGCGCCACGCGGCGCCGGCCAGGTCGGGCTTCAGAGCGCTCATGGCCCTTGCCTGCCCTCCCCCGTGTAGGCAAAACGCCCGGCTGGGGAACCCCAGCCGGGCGTCAGGCCGACTTCAGACGTCGCCGAACTCGCCGCTGCGGACAGCGGCAACGAACGACTTCCAAGCCTCGGCCGGGAACACCAGAGCCGGGCCCTGGGGGTCCTTGGAGTCACGGACGGGCATCAATGTACGAGAGCCCCGCGCAACCTCAAGGCAGTCGCCACCTTGCTGGCTGTACGTCGACTTCACCCACGAAGCGGTAGTCAAGTCGAAATCAGCCATGAGAGTCCTTCCGAGCGTGGAGTATCAATTCGAGAGTCGCTGACTCGGCCAGCGCCCCTACCTGGAGGCGATCGTATCTCCTGCGCCAGTCGCGGAGCCTGTCGTCATCTCGTTCGACGTGCCCGCGCCCCTCAGACTCAGAGTAGCCAAACAGGGAGCCATCGGGGAGTGTCAGCAGCCGCATGGGCAGGGCGAATGGCCTGTGTTCTCCCATGCTGAAGGGCGCCACCTGAAGTACTACACGTCCCTGTTCGCAGAGCTGTTCAAGTTGCTCAAGCTGTTCCCGCATGACCTCCGGACCACCGATGATCCGCCGGAGGCAGCTCTCGTCCAGTACGGCATGGATGAGCGGCGGGTCTCGTCGCGCTAGTGCCTCCTGTCGCGCAAGCAGAAAGGTCATCCTCTCTTCTGCCTGCTTGGGGGTGATGTCCCTTCGACGAACATCCGCCCTTGCAAGAGCCGCCGCGTAGGACTTCGTTTGAAGCAAGCCAGGGATGACGCCGAGTTCGAAGATCCGGATCTCACTGGCTCGCGTCTCATGGGCTGCGTACTCCGGGAAGCCCTCCAGCAATGCCGAGTGCTTGGCCTGGAGCCACATCAGCAGCAGGGTTCCGCCCGTCTCAAGCACTCGATCGGCATCACGTGCGAACTTCTCACTTGGCGGGGTCCGGCCAGGCGGGGCAAGTTCGGCGTAGGAGACGTAGGAGGGATCAACCCCCAAGCGCCTCGCCAGCCGGGCTTGCGTGAGGCCAGCAGCCCTGCGCGACCTGCGAAGTTGCACCCCGAAGGGCGCCCATGGACCTGATGTTGGATCAAGTTCTTTGAGGTTCAATGATCTTCACCTACTTGCCGAGCACTGACTTCAAGATTCAGATCGGGTTCCGATCGTAGAGGTAATCGCGCCACTATGGCTACACCCGGTGATTCGCCGGACGCACAGCGCAACCTGCGGAGACCCCATGCATCACCCGCGGAATCCCGATCCCCTCTTCCAACTCCACGAAGCCGTACTCGACTTCAGCGACCTGGAGGACGGTGAGCCGCGCAAGAGCGTCTTCGCGGAGGTCGCGTTCGGGAAGGCGGAGCTTCGGCCGCCCTACCGCCGAACCGTCGACGGGTGTCCTTTGCCGCCCGTCATCAATTCCTCGTACCTGGAGCAGAGTTGAGCAGGACCCGCATCATGAGCAAGCCCCCCGCCCGCCGTTCGGGCCAGCAGGTCTTCGCCCTGCGCGAGGACCCGGACGGATCGGGTGAACTCTCCGTCCTCCTGGTCGATCCCGTCTACCGGGACGGCCTGACTCTCCCCGGCGGCAGCGCCGAGCAGGACGAGCTCCCCCACCTCGCGGCCCGCCGGCACCTCGAAACGGAGACCGGCCTCGTCCTGCCCCTCCGCACCATCCTCTCCGTCGACTACGTGCCCGCCGCCGAGTTCCCCGAGGGCCTCGACTTCGTGTACGCGGGCGGGGTGCTCACGCCCCAACAGGCCGACACCGCCCGCCACTACCAGCCCCCGCAGGAGATCCGCGCTCTCCACTGGGTCCCCCGTCACAAGCTTCGCGATGTCATGGCCGACGACCAGTTCCGCCGCGTCGAGGACGCCTGGGACGCCTGGGAGCACGGAGATGGCCTCCCCCTCCTCGTCCGCGGCGTCCCGGTCCCGGTCGGCTGATCAAGGAGACGCCCCGAGGCCGGACCACCATGGGTGCGGTCCGGGCCTTCGCTTCGGCAGGAGCCGCGCGCACCTGATCGCCGGAGCCGCTGCATCAGGCAAGCCCAGCAGCGCGGCGCACCCCCTTCACACGCAATCCTCCCTTGAGGTACTTCGCCATGCTCAAAACCCACCGGCCCGGTACGTTCGTCGCGCGCCTCGACTCTCGCACCGAGTCCACGCCCCTGGCGCGCTACTTGCTCCGCGCCTACCTCTCCGGCCTCCCCACCGGCGAGGCCTACCGCGACACCGCCGAGTTGCTCCTCGGCGAGCTGTTCGCCAACGCCGTCCAGCACTGCGACGCCCCCGCCGACCGCCACATCGAGATCCGCTTCGCCCTCACCGGCGACCACCTCCGACTGGAAGTCCACGACACCGGCACCGGCCACCCCGCCCTCCACGCCCCGGCCCCCGACGACGAGCACGGCCGCGGCCTGTTCCTCGTCGACGAGTTGGCCGAACGCTGGGGCTGCACCTCCCGGCCCTGCGGCGCCGGCAAGTTCACCTGGGCCCTCATCTCCTCCTCCACCGCCTGAAAGCCACCCCACCCATGCACCTCGCCGCCCTGGCCCGCCACGCCCTCTCCCGCGGCCGCACCCCCGCCGCCACCTACGCCCTCCTCGCCCGCCGCACCCGCAAGCCCCTCCCCTCCGCCCGCGCGGTGTGCCTCGCCCTCACCATCCCCCTCGCCGAGACCACCCGCCGCCTCAACGACTGCTACGACGCCCTGCTCGCCAACCCTCGCCCGAACTCCGAGACCGACACCGGCGAACTCCTCGAAGCCCTCGGCGTCTTCGACATCCCCAAGTCCCTCACCGACACCGAACTCGCCGTCGTCGAACACTTCCTCGCCGCCGTCGACGCCATGGGCGGCATCCGCCCCGGCCACCACCACGGCCTCCAGCGCTGGTTCACCACCGGCAACCTCACCGCCGCCTACCTCTCCCTCGCCGCCACCCACCCCCTCCCCCGCACCGGGAACCCCACCACCTACTGGACCGCCCTCACCACCGCCGGCGAACTCCTCACCACCACCCCCACCCCCGACACCCGCATCACATACGCCCTCACCCACTGCCGCACCCAAGCCACCCACACCTGAACCCACGCGCAGGAAGTCGACCCCACCGACTTCCTGCGCAGCACGCCCACCCCGACCTGATCAGCCGAGCGCTTCCACCACCGCAGGCCCGCGCGCAGCGCCCGGATGACCACCACCCAGCACACTGCCGTGGTTTGACTTCGTGGGAGAACTCCGGGCCCATCAAGCGGTCGGCGAAGTGATGGGCCCGCCCCTGGCCTTCCTCTCCGGTCGGGTCTGCCCGCGGGGGCAGCGGCTCTGCCCCCGCGTACCTGGCCGGAGTGGACCCGTGACACGTATACAGGAGGCCAGGCCGTCCTCCGCCCTGAAAGGGTCTCTCATGCACGCACGGGAAGCCGCCAGAACGCCGGACGGCGCCCGCCCCGGCCGCCCGGCCGCCGACACCGCGCGTACGGCCCGCACCGCAGCCGTGCCGATGCGGCAGGGGGCGGGCCTTCCGTCCCCGCAGGAGGTGGCCGCCCTCCAGCGCACCGTCGGCAACGCCGCCGTGGCCCGGATGCTCGAAGAGGCCCGCCACCGGCACGGCCCGGGCTGCGGGCACCAGGAGTCGGACGGCGGGGCGCCCGTGCAGCGCTCCGCCGTGCACCAGGTCCTCGGGTCACCGGGCCGGCCGCTCGCCGCTGCGCTCCGCGAAGAGATGGAACACCGGCTCCAGGCGGACTTCTCCGATGTGCGGGTGCACACCGGCACGGCCGCGCAGCGCTCGGCGCAGGAGGTGGGCGCCCGCGCCTACACCTCGGGCAGTCATGTCGTCATCGGCGCCGAAGGAGCGGACAAGCACACCCTGGCCCATGAGTTGACCCATGTGATCCAGCAGCGGAACGGCCCGGTGGCCGGTACGGACCACGGGGACGGCCTGCGCGTCAGCGACCCGTCCGACCGTTTCGAGCGCGAGGCGGAGGCGACCGCGCACCGGGTGATGGCGGCGCCGGTGCAGCGGGCCGTCGCCGCCCCGGACGCCCCGGGCCCGACGGACCGCGCCCCGGCCGGG